>JBCCQM010000253.1:0-11146 GCA_039024335.1 Myxococcota bacterium | reverse complement strand
TTGGCATGCCCTTCGGCGTGGAGTTGTTCTTCGATCGTCACTGTCACGGCCTCGGCAGTGGGTGCGTGCCCTTCGAGAATGGCACGGAACTCGGAGAGTTGCAGGTTGCGGGAGGCCCGGGCGACGTAGCGCAGAAGAACGATGAGCAGATCTTTGCCTCGAGTCGTCTGTGCGAGGCGCTCGAGGTCGCTGGCCCACGAGGGAAGGCTTCGGAGAAGGGCTTCACGGTTTCGAGCGTCTCGCAGCCACCACAAAGAGAGCCGCGCGGCGTTTGCAAGCGTTCGTGCCCGCAGATCGGCATCGGTCGAATGATGGAGGTCGTCGATCGCGTACTGGAAGTCCGGGAGAAGCCCCGGCGCGATGTCGGCGACCGAGGCGGAGAAAAGGTCGGAGAACCGTGTCGAGGCGGTCCACCCGCAGGGAACGTGCGCGACGACCGCGGGAATGATGAGCGGAAGCGGGGTCTCGGCGTGCTCATCGGCGTACCGCTTCCAGATTCGGACCATGTACCGGAGCAGCCGAAGCGCCATGCGAGGTTCCGCGGAGGATTGATGTTCGAACAAGACGTAGACGAGGGCAGGCTCGCGCGAGGCGTGGGTATGGACGGAGAACAGCAGGTCGCTGTGTTGGTCCGCGAGTTCTTCATCGACATAGCTGCCTGGCTCGAGCGCCAATGAAGACCAGTCAAGGCGGGTGGTGACGTGTTCTGGGAGAATGTGCTTCAACTCGGCTGCGGCGTGCTCCGGCTGGCCGAAGATGGTCTTGAACAGCGCATCGTGTGGAGCATGGGGCACCGGGGAAGTGACGTAGCACCGTCGCGCTCCCCCAGCTTCGACGCGAGACGAGGAGGGGCACCTGTCTATGGAGGGCATTCCGCTCGAGTACGCAGCCATCAGGCGACGCAGCCCCGGACGCTGGGCGACTTCAGTCGACGGTTCGTTGCTCGAGCACGGTGCCGCCGTCGACGCTGCGGAGCACCAGGACCTCGCCGCCTTGTCCGAAGGCGACGTCGCGGAGCGGTGGGGACTCGCCGAGTCCGGGCTGGGCGGGCCACGAGACGAGGACCGTCGAGTTCGCGGGGTTGGTCAGGTCGAGGAGGCCGAGGGCGTCGGCGTCGTAGTCCTGCAGGCGACCTTCGACGAAGACGCGGTCGCCATCGTCGACGAACATTCGGGTGGCATCGGCGAAGTCGGTGAAGTCCAGGGGGTGCTCAGTGACGCCGCCGCCAGACGCGACGTGAACGTCATGCGCGCCGGCGATCAGGAGTCCTGCGGGGGCACCGATGCTGCCGTCGGAGAACTCGGCCGCGCGCCAGCAATACTCGTAGCCCGTGCCCAGCGACACATCCGTGGGGATCGGGTCGCCGTCGTCTGCGGTGACCTCTCTCCAGAAGCAGTTCCCTGACGACTTGTTCCAGTCGTTGCCCTGCAGCAGGACTTGGCCGTGCGTGTCGTTGACGAACAGCCAGTACACGACGTCGTAGTTGATCAAGCTGTAGAAGAGGTGCCGCATGTGCCACCACAGGCTGGCACCGCTGGTTGGGTCGAGGCGCTGCACCCAAAACCCAAGTCCGTCGAACGGCGGGAAATCGGTCCCCGTTTGGTCGATGAAGGCGCGTCCAGCCACGTAGAGCTCTCCGTCGCTTGTCGTGATCAGCTGCTCGGTGACGCCGGGGAGGGCCTCCTCGAAAAAGCCCGGTGTGTCGTAGAGGACCACGCCTTCGATGAGTGCGGACCACCCGATCTCACCGGTCGAGCAGGGCGAGATGTCGAACTCGAGTACGCCGTCGTACACGGAGTACTGGTTGCTGGCACCTCGAGAGACCAACACGGCAAGGTGCTGCGAATCGAGGCGGTCGAGCTCGAGGACGCGTTCGGGGGCGGGCGCCGCATCCCACATCAGGGGGTCGAGCGCGTGACTGGAGAGCAGGCCGCCCGCGGCGTCGACGATGTGGATCACCGCGACGTCGCCCTCTTGCCCACCGACCGCAATGCGTCCGTCGTCGAGGACCTCGAGCGCATCGCCGTCGAACCCCTCGATCGAAAGCGTCCAGTCTGGAGGGATGCCATCGGGTAGCTCCGGGGACTCGCCGGTCGACGAGGACGACGCGTCGGTGGTGGAGCTGCCGCCGCTGGTGGAGCTGTCGTCCGTGGTGGAGCTGCGGTCGGTGGTGGACCTGCCGGCGGCGGTGCAGCTGCTGCCGCTGGTCGAGCTGACTCCGCTAGTGGAGCTGCTGCCGGTTTCGGCCCAGCCCGTCGTGGATGTGGTGGTGCTGTCTGTCGGTCCGCTGGTGGATTCGCTCGACCCCGCGCCCGTCGTTCCCGCTGAGGTGGAACCACCGCTCGGTCGGTAGGTCGGGTCAGAGCCCGAGTCTTCGCCGTCTGTCGTGGCCGAGGACCCCGACGTCGAACCACCGGCCGAGGGTCCGTTCAAGATCGGGTCGCATCCCACCAAACAAGTCAAACTCAAAAGCCAAGCGCGCGTCGGCACGACATGCAGTGCGGGTCCTACGGAGAAACCGTGCGAAAAAACTCGGCAAGGCCTCGTCGGCGCGCCCCCGAAGTCTGGCTACGGCGCCGAGCCGAGGACGACGCGTGCGGTCGTCCCTTCACCGAGGACGCTCTCAACCTCGAGTTGCCAGCCGAGCCGTCCGCACAACCCATGGACGATCGCAAGGCCTAGCCCGTGTCCATCGCCGGGGCCTCGTACGTATGGCTCGGTGATTCTCTCGAGGATGTCGGCGGGGATCCCGGGGCCGGTGTCCACCACCTCGATTCCCTGGGCGGTGTGAAGCAGTCGTATTTGTCCCTCGACGGTGTGTCGCAACGCGTTACTGAGCAGGTTGGTCAGGATCATGCGCAGCGCAAGTCGAGGCGCGTGCACGACGACGCCGCTGGGTACGTCGTGGGTGAGCGTGACTGACGGGCTCGCGCGCCCTTGCAGCCGCTGGGTGAGCTCGCTGACCAGCGGCTCGAGCTCCACCGACTCAGCCGGTGGCATTTGGCCCTGGCTTCGCGCGAGCCACAGGCAGGTCTCGATGATGCCGCGCATGTCTTGTATGGAGCGGTCCAGGCGAGCCAGGGGGCGAGCGAGCCGAGGCTCGTCCAAGTCCGACAACAACTCCGATACGCCGCTTGCAACGGCCAGTGAGGACCGCAGCTCATGGCTGGTGTAGCGGCCGAAGAGCTGTTCCTGCCGCGCGGACGCGGCGACCTGGCTCAGTGCGCGCTCCATGTCGGCCGCCAAGGATCCGAGCTCGTCATCCGAGACGAGCGGACGAAGCTGCGGCAGCGGGCCGTCCGGTTCGTGCGAAGCGACGGCTCGGGTCAGACGCCGCAGCGGCGCGATCACGCGACGCGTGGTCAGCATCCCGACGATTGCGCCGACCAACGCGACAACGATCGAGAACCCGAGGATGACCCCGTCGACGCGCTCGTCGAACGCCTCACTCGCTTCGAGGTCACTCTCGTTCACGTACAGGTACAGGCGGGGGGCGTCCTCACTGGGCTGGAGGATTCGAAGTTTCCACTGCGACTCCCCGTCTCCTTTGAGCTCGTGGGCGCCAACAGGCAGCGCTTCGACGCGGTTCCGGAGCCCGAGGGGAAGTCGAGCGACATCGGCAGTTCCTCCGATGAATCGTCCCCGCGGAAGCACGAACGCGCCACGCTCGGCGTGTTGGTGCTCGACGTGTTCGACCTCGGCGTCGAGCCATCGCTCCATGAGCAAGTCTTCGGCGGTGTGTACTGCCATCCACGTCAAGGTCCCGTAGGTCGCGGTCAGCAGTGCGCCGAACAGCGCAAAGGCCACGACGAATCGGACCCGAAGACTGCGCATCGGTCTCACGGCGCCAACCGCCAGCCCGAACCGTGCACGGTGTGGAGCAACGGGGTCGGGAAGGGTCGATCGATCGCGCGACGAAGCGCGTAGACGTGGCTGCGAAGCACGTCACTGCCGGGCGGCTGATCTCCCCAAAGCGTATGCAGCAAGGCGTCGCGCTTGACCACGTTCGGCGAGGCCCGCATCAGCTCGGCGAGCAACGCGACGCCCATGCGATTCAACGTAATCGACTGGCCCGCGCGCGTCACCTCGTGGGTGCCCAGATCGAGGATGAGGTCGCCGACCTGCAGCCGCTTGGCCTCGGTCCGGCGCCGGGCGGTCAACGCGAGCAGCCGCGCCTCGAGCTCACGGAGCGAGAACGGCTTGGCGAGATAGTCATCCGTACCCGCCTCGAATCCAGCCAGCGTGTCCTCGAGCGTGTCGTTGGCCGTCAGCATCAAGATCGGGATCGAGGCATTCGTGGACTCTCGCAGCCGGCGGCACACCGTGAGGCCGTCCATGCCCGGAAGGTTCACGTCGAGCACGATCGCGTCGTAGACCTCGGTAATCGCCAGGTGGAGGCCGCCCAGGCCGTTGGGTGCCAGCTCGACGGCATGCCCTCGCGCCATGAGGTGGTCGGCGATGTTGTCGGCGATGTCGAGGTGGTCCTCGATGACGAGTACGCGCATGGCGAGTAGGGCGAGTCCGTAGACACTCGACGGTACCACGGACATCTGCAATGCCGACTCAGGAGCCAATGTCGCCACCGGGCGTCAGGCCACTGGGAACCGACTGTGGAATCTCGCGGTCGATCTCGTCGTCGGTGAGCGCGCGTAGAAACGCCTCGATGTCCTCTTCATCTTCACCTTCGACGTCCATGTCCTGGGCGAGTCGGGCGAGGTTGGGCCCCTCCAAGTCGTCGTAGAACTCGATCGCATCGCCCAGCGTTTGAACGCGGCCGCTGTGCATGAAGGGCGCGGTCAAGGCGACGTTGCGGAGTGTCGGGGTGCGGAACTGGCGTTGGCCGTCGCCTTCGTCTGCCATGCCGGGTTGGTCGGGAACGTTGAGCCGGTGAAGCTCGAAGTCGGAGAACATCGGACCCGAGTGACACTCGGCGCAGCCGGTGCCGTGAAACGCGTCCAGGCCTCGACGCTGGCTCGCGGTGAGTGCCGTCTCATCGCCCGCCAGCCACCGGTCGTAGGGGCTGTTGGGTCGTGACAGGTGCCGCTCGAAGGCCGCGATGGCACGCGCGAGGTTCTGCTCGCTCACGGCCAACGACGGGTCCTCGTCGAACGCTTCCGCAAACAGCGTTGCGTACTCGGGGATCGCCGCGATGCGTTCAACGACGCGGTCCACCGCCTCCTCTTCGGGATAGGCGTCCCCGCGCATTTCCACGTCGGAGCGGATCGGGCCCAAGGCCTGGGCCTCCAGACTGACTTCGCGATTGTCCCAAAACATCGGGGCGAAGGATGGGTCTGCCGGCGCGCTCGTGCCGGTCCAGCCGTTGAACCCGGTGTGGAGGACGGTGGGAGCGTTCCGCGGTACGAGCGGCACGTTCGGGTCGCGCAGGCGGTCAGGCCCGAGTCCACGTCCACCCACGCCGATGGATACCGCAAGCCCGTCACCGTAGCCGAAGTCGGGATGGTGACAGGTCGCGCACGCCACGTCTTGATGGCCGGAGAGGATCGGGTCCCAGAACAACAAGCGGCCCAGCTCGATCTTCTCCTGGGAGAGCGGGTTGTCCGACGGTGAGGGCGCAACCTCGGGCAGGGCCTGCAACCCCTGGGGCGACACCGGCTCGTGTTGATCGTCTTCGCAGGCGAACAACGCCATGCAAGAGACGGAGAGAAGCGACCAGAAGCACGTTCGAACCTGCATGAACCTCTCCCTCAGCCTGACGACCGCCCCGTCGAGGTCCCGTCGAACTCGCGTGAGAAAATCGTGAAATCGGACGAGCCGCGGGGATTGGTCCGTCTACGGCGCTCGACGGGCAGCGCCACCCCGTGGTTAGTCGAGTGCCGAGGCACCTTCCGGCTCAAATGGAGACGGCATGCCTTCACCTTCGTCCTGGGTGGGGCTCGGGAGGTCTTCGGGAGCGGGGCGCTGCGGCCCGAGGATCTGCTCGGGTGTACGAACGATGTGCGTCACGTCCTTCAGGTGCGGTTCGATCACGTCCGGGTCGCCGACGATGACCACGTGAAGCTGCTTCATTAGGAAGTGCATCCGGTACGCTTCCATGACCTGCTCGGGTCCCGGCATCGTCGGGAGCGCTTGAAACGGAGCGCCGACCGCGAACGTGTAGCCTCGTTCAAACGCTTCGTGCAGTCGATTCACATGCGCCGTGGCCAAGCCACGTTGCGCGTACGCGCCTACAACCTCTCGCGTCGTGCCGTAGTCGAGCTCCCACTCGGTCAATGTGCGCACATCGGCGAAGGAACGGACCATGAAACCCGCGGCGTCTTTTGCATGCTCATGCGGGACGCGAGCGGTCACGCCCAAGAGGCTTAGCGGACCGTCGTCGAGCCCAGCGTAGTGCGCCCCATAGGTTTGCTGGGCCAGCTCGCGCATGGCGTGGTTCGACCGTCCTGCCGCGGCGGAGGCTACGAGTTGCAGAGCAGGCGTGGGGTGAGGCGGGACCCCGGTCCCGACCAGGATCGTGGCAGTGTTGAAGTTGCGAAGGGGGACGAAGGTGACCACGCCGGGCTGCTTCGCCACGGGGATGGTCGTGGCCGTAGGCGGTGGCCGGCGGCCCCAGCCTCCGGTGGCGTCAACGGCCCAAGCATAGGCGTCGTTCTGCGTCTGAGGGCCCACGATGAGCCAGCAGGCCGACGCGCTGACGGCCATGTCATTGCGCGCGGCCTTCAGATCGTCGAACGAGATCGAAGCCAAAGACTCTCGTGTCCCCATTCCCTGGCTGTCGAACGCCGACGTTGACGGGCCGTAGGTGGATTGAACAATCGCAAGGTGCGCCAGGGCGGCCGGGTTCTGTCGGTAACTTGCGATCGCGCCCAGGCGGTGTCCCTTGGCCGCCTCGAAGGCGAGTTCACTGTCAGCGTGAAGGAGAAGCTGAGCAAGAGCCTTCATGGCGGCCGGAACGTCTTGGTGCTCGACGGTCACCATCAAGCGCGTCGACGTCGTTCCGACGCTGGTCGAGACCGCGGCTCCTACCGCGTCGAGCCCGGGCGAGAGGTTCGTGTCGGCCTCGAGCTGGAGCCACTCGCCCAGCAGCTTCGCGGTACCCGGAACGCGGTCGTGGACGTATCCACGAGCGAAGACCAGCGCGAGCGTGGTTGTGGCGGGGTGTTCGAACGTCGACGACAGAACGCCGATGCCGTTGTCCAGCTGCGTTCGCTCGGGCGTTGCGGGATTGAAGGTCAGGTCCGTCCGCGTGTCCGGCGGGACGTAGCGCATCAGCTTGCCGCTGCTGCAGCCGGCCGCGACGAGCGCGAGGCTGAGGATGAGGCGCTTCATTGGCTGGCGGGGGGCGTTTGCAGGATGACGAGGGTCGGAGCGCGGAGCAGTCTCGTGTCGACGAACTTCCGAACGTCTGCAGGGGTCACGCCGCTTGGATTGACCATGTCTACTGACGTGTTGCTGACTTCTGTTCGTGCGAGGAACTCAGCCCGTCGCTCGATCGAATCCAATTCGGACAGCATGGCGACGCGTCGTCGCTTCAGCGCCGCTTCGAGCTCGTTCGCAGTGGGCGGATGTTCGACCAGCTCGAGCAGCGCAGTCCGAAGCTCGGCTTCGAGGATTTGGGGTGTTGCTCGCGGTCCACCCATCGATGCAAGACCGAACGTGCGCCCGCCGAAGGAAAGCGGGAGCGTCATGTGCTCCAGGGCAGCCGTGCTGGTGCTGAGCGCAAGAGCATCTCGGCGGGAGAATCGACGCGAGAGCACGGCGTTCGTGACGATAGCCACGGCTTCATCATCTTCGTGCAGGGGCCACAGGAGCAGCGCCAGTGGGCTTGTTCCCGCGGCCCCGCGGATCTTCTTGCGTATCGTCTTCGAGAGCTCGGTTGGTGGGAGCCGGGATTCGGGGAGGTCCGGGCCTGGAAGCAGTCGGCTGAAGTACTGCTCGATCCGCTCCTCGGTATCGTTCGGAAGGTCGCCAGCGAGAACCAGGACTGCGTTGTTCGGCGTGATGGACCAGCGATCGAACTCTTGGACGTCCCAGGTCGTGATCGGGCTGAGCGTCTTTCCTGTGGAGGGATGCAGGGGATGTGTGGCTGGGTAGAGCGTCCGCAGAGCAGATTGAAGCGCCGCCCCCCACTGCAGGTTATCGCGACGTTCGGCAAGTTCCCGAACGATGATGCGTTTCTCGTCCTCGACGTTGTCGACTTCGAAGCGTGCGTGACCCATCCGCTCGGATTCGAGTCGAATCGCTGCGTGGACGCTGGTGGTCGGCACCACTTCGAAGAGCTGCATCACGTCGTCTTCGGTCGTGCCGTTCGCTCGAATCGCGTGCATCCGCGCAAGTTCCAACTTCACCGGGATCTCGAGGTGCTTCGTCACCCCGAACAGGCTGTGTTCGAGCAGGTGAGTCATGCCCTGCTGCCCGGGGGGATCGTCACGCTGTCCGACTTTGTAAAGCACGCGCACGGCGACCAGAGGCTGGCTGTGGTCTTCGTGCAGAACGACACGAAGCCCGTTGTCCAGCGAGTACCGTTTGCTTGGGACGAGCGGCTTGGGCTGCGCCCCGCTTGCGGGCGTGGAGAGAGAGGCTGCCAACAGGGCCGCGCCGAGAAACACGGCCTGCACGATAGCGGTCGCGAGACGTCGTTCCGAGCGAGGTCGCACATCGGGGTCCTCCGGCGTTCCCTTGGCGTCCCGATCAGGCCCTTGGGCCCGGGCTCGGGAGGGGGGTACCGTAGCGGGGTTCGATGGCGTACGGCTTCGACCACACTTCGCACGCGCCAATCGTGGTGCTGTGGTGGCGCGGGGAGACCAGCCGCGAGGCGCTGAAGGCGTGCCTGGTCGAGCTGGTGACGGTGTTCGAAGGGTGGACGACGCCGGGCCGGATCATCTTCGACTTTTCCGAGGTCGAGGGGTTCGACGCGGAGCTCCGCCGGCTGCTCGCGTCTTGGCGGGCGACGAATCGGGCGTTGATTCAAGAGAAGGTGGGCGCGGCGGCGTACGTGGTCACCTCCCGCGTGGTGCGGGGCTACATGACGGCGGTGGATTGGCTGCGCCCGAACAGGGGGCTGGTCAAGAAGGTGTTCTCTGATCGAACGTCCGCCGTGGCGTGGCTCGAAGACGAAGCGTAGCGGTGTCGTGCCGCGCCTCCGAATCAGCGGTGAGGCTGGTTGAACCCCTTCGCATCGGGGTCGATCTCCAGCGATGCCGGCTGCTTCATCCGGTCGGGATGGAGACGAAGCTGCTCCAGGTCGTAGAGGGTGCCCTTCATGGATCCTTTCGACCCGCGATTGACATAAAGCCGGTCGGGTCCCCGCATTTCGATGCGGAAGGAGCCGACATCGCCAGGAAGCTCCACGAAGACCTTGCGCTCGCTGCGTCCTTTGAAGAGCGCCTCGGAGTTGAACGTCGTCGTGACCCGCGTGATCTCGGCGCCAGCTTCTAGCGCGCGCATGCTGATCTTCAGCTCGCCGCTCTGCGCGGTATACGGGTCCGCGTCGAAGTCGAGATGGATTTCGTGGCCGTACCGGACCAAGTAAAGGTCGTGGTCGTCGAGGCGCAGGACCGAATCCGTATCGAGCGTGTGGAACGGCTTGTCCTTCCACGTTCCTTCGCGAACCACTACGGTGAACGTCTCGTCTCCGCACGCCATCACGTTGCCGCAGATCGAACAGGGACGAGACCAGCCTCGATCGACGGGCTCCTCGTCGCTGCTCTCGTAAAGGTCGGCATAGTTGCCAACGAGCTGGCCGTCGTCGTCTTCGAACGTGAGGTCGATCGTGCGACGCCACTTTCGGGGCGGTCCATGCAGGGAGCCGATTCCCCCATCACGGTGCGCCCAGTGCCGACCCACGACAGCATCGCGTACGGTGGTGTCGCTGAGCTCGGATTCAGGATACAGCTGCGCGACGCGCTTGCAGTGGTCGACCGAGGGCTGCTCCGGCTGCTCCAGCTGCTCCGGCTGCTTCGGCTGCTGCGCCTTCGGAGGTGTTTCCGCAGCCTTCGTACACCCACACAAGGACAGGGAGCCAAGGACGAAGACGACGGGCAACCGCATCGAGGAACGCTAGCACGCCCATCGTCGACGTGGTGTTCGTCGGTCCATAGACCGGCCGTAGCGTTGCTCGAAGACTGCGTCACTCACGAACACTGATGCGCTGGGTCTTCGCTCATCGTCAGCGTGCGATGAGCAAGCGCTTGGGCTTCCGCTAGGCCCACTCGTGTCGACCGACCGCGGGGGAGTGCGCGGATGAGCAACCCGTGGGCGCCACACGAAGGGGATCCATCACGGTCACGGCTGCTTGAACCACGCCTCGAGTCGACGGTGGCCGCGGGAGGCCGCGACACAGTCGACGGTGCCGACGCGCGCGAAGAACTCGATGGATTGGGCGAGCCGCGGGTGAATCCAGTGCAGTCCACGTGCGCCGAATGTCGCGAGGCCAGCCGGGACGCGAATCGACGCGGCGCGCCGCCCCCATGCCGCGCGTGCGAGCTCGGCGATCTCGCCACGGGTGACGACCTCAGGGCCGCCGACCGACTGTTCGCCGAACGATTCGTCCTCGACCGCGTCGGCACAGGCTTCGGCCAGATCCTCGGTGGCGATGGGGTTGGTGCGCGCGTTGGGATTCCCGAGCACCGGAACGGGGGCCCACCGCGCGATCGTCTTGAAAACGGAGAACGCCGAGAAAAAGCCAGTGGGGCGTACGACGGCATGGTTGATGGAAGAACTTCGCAGGGCGTCGACGACGTCCTAATGCGCCCGGACGTACGGCAGGTCTGCGAGTGGCCCACGGCCGCCGGCCACGGAAACGTACGCAAAGCGGGTCACGCCGGCGGACTCGGCCGCGCGGAGAAGGTGAAGATTCGCGACCGTGTCCACCGACTCGAATCCTGCTCGCCCGCCACCCAGCCGCGGAACGATCGGCGCGCCCATGCAGCTGAAGACCGCGTCCGCGCCACGAACGGCAGCCTGCAGCGTTTGGGGCTGCAGCCCATCCGCGACGACCGACTCGTGGGCCCCGTCGACGCGCGCGCCGTGACGCCGAACGAGCGCCCGGACCCGATGGCCGCGTTCCGACAGCACGCGACACGCTGCGCTGCCCAAGGAGCCGGTCGCGCCCGCGACGACGATGGTCCGTGTCATCGACGACGGAATACCGCGAGCCGGCTTGTACGCAACGTTCGGTCGGTCGACG
>JBCCQM010000252.1:0-11167 GCA_039024335.1 Myxococcota bacterium | reverse complement strand
GTCGCTGCCCGCCTTCGAGACGAACTTGCTAAAGAACCCTTTGGCGGTCTCGTTCTCTTTGAGACCGACACCGTCGCTCGAGGGGCCGATGTGGCCCTGGTAGAGCACACCGAGGTTGTAGAGGGCGCGGGGATCCTTGCCGTCCACGTCCATCGCCTTCTTGAAGGACTTCTCCGCATCCTTGTACTTGCGGAGGCCACGCTGCGCGACACCGAGACCGAGGTAGGTCTCGACGTTCTTCTTCTGGCGACCGTCCTTGAGCGCGATGTTGATGCTCTTTTCGGCCTGCGCGTAGTCGCGGAACCGAATCGAGATCATCGCGATGTTCATGTGGGCGTCCGCGTGGTCGGGCTTGAGGTCGGCCGCTTTGGTGAACGCCTTGAGCGCGTCGACCTGGTTGTCGCGCTCCATGTAGATGAGGCCCTTGATGTTGTAGATGTCGGGGCTCTCCGCACCCGAGTCTTTGAAGACTCGGAGCGACTGGGTGACCACGAGGTCAGCCAGAAGCATGTACGACTTGTCCTTGAGACGGCCGCGGTCGTAGTAGAGGCGCGCGAGGTTCTCGTAGGCGAGCTGGTTCGACGAGTCGACGGCGAGCACCGTCTGCAGGTTGCGCTCCGCCTTGGAGAAGTCGTCCTGCTTGGGGTCGCTCGAGTACTTGTCGCGCAGCGCCGCCGCGAGGTTGTTCCGCGGAGCCTTGGTCTTGGGGTTGGCTTCCACCGCCCGCTTGAAGTAGTCGAGCGCTTTGCTCTCCTTCTTGCGGTTCCAGTAGATGACGCCCAGGTTGTTGTACGCGAGGTCGAACTTGGGCTCTTTCTTGATGATCGCTTCGTAGATCTTCTCGGCCTCGTCCGTCTTGCCGCACTCTTCGAGCACTGCCCCGGAGTTGAACCAGGCGATCGTCATCTGCGTTCCGTACTCCTTGTAGACCTTCTGGAAGTCACTGGAGAACGACTCGCATTGGCCGGCGGTGAGTTTGCCGGAGGCCGATGCCTTGTCGTAGCGCGCAGCCACGTCGGCAAAGGCCTTCTTGGCTTCGGCCGAGGCTTTGCTCGGGTCCGTCGCCGCCCCAGCGGGTTGGCCGGGGTCGTTGGTCGTGGGGTTGTCCTTCTTGCACGCCGCGCCCGTGGTCAGGGCGAGCGACAGCGCGAGCAGTCCAAAGATTCGTTGAGTCCGCATGATGATGCTGTTCCTCGTGATGGAAGTTCAGAGGGGCTCTAGAGGCCCTCTTTGGACGCGCCGTCCTCTTCGGCGTCGGCCGAGGCGGCCTTCTTCGCTTTGGGCTTGTCACCCTCGAGCGAGGTTTGAACGCCGACCACGTCGAGGCGGCTGTCGGTGTAGACCGAGGTGCCGAAGAGCTCTTCCGTCGCGGGGAACTTCTCCGGGTCCTTCTGCTGAAGCTCGGCCTCACACATGCGGCTGAACTCGTTGAAGAACTTGAACTCGGTCGAGCGCTCGAGACAGTACGTGAACGCGTCGTTCGCCATCTTCTGCGGAACCGCAGCCTGGTCGGCCAGAGCGTCGCAGTACGCGAAGACCTGGTCTTCCACCTTGAAGCTGCGGGGCACCTCGGCGCGGTACAGCTGGTCAGCGAAGTTCTGCATGGTGATGGCCGAGCGAGCGGCCGCCGCGAGCACCCAGTACGGGCTGCCCGAAGACTTCACCTTCGCGTAGCGCTCTTGCAGCTCCCGAGCGACCGAGACTTTCTTGTCGAAGAACTCCTTGAAGCGCTTCTTCGACTCCTCGGCCGTCTTCATCTGCTCTTTGTACTCACGCTCCCACTTGGGAAGACCCGAGTCCTTCTTCCACTCCTCGACGGTGAAGTCGAGACCCTCGGGCATCGTGTTGGTGAGGTAGTCCTCGTACTTCTGGTCGGCCTGGTAGACCATCGACATGCCGACGGCGTTCTTGTACGCCTCGACGCGCTCGGTCTCTTCCGCCGGGATGCTGGGCTTCTTCGCCGACAGCTTCAGTGCCGATGAGAAGTGGCCCTGAGCCTGCTTGGCCTTCTTGCCGTCGCGGCTGTGGACCGTGACGATGCCCTGCGTCGGGTTACCGCAGAACTTCGGCAGGTCGTTCTTCTTCTTCTTGGCCTTGCGACGAAGCTTCCGCGCTTTCTCGCGGGTCTTCTCACCGGCGTTCGCCTTCTGGCGCTTGACGGTGATGCAGCTGTCGAAGAGAAGCGGCTTGGTGCAGGACTGACGCCAGAGGATCTGGCCGATCGCCGCCTCGGCGACCACGCGACGGTCGACGCCGCCTTTGGTGCCGTAGCGCGAGACGTACTCGCGGGCGTGCTTGAGCTTCTCTTCATCGCTGTCGAGGAGCTCGTGCTGCGACCAGAAGATCTTCGCGGCGGTCTTCGGGTCCTTCTTGCGGTACAGGCCCTCGAACTTGCTCAGATCCTGCTGCGCCTGCTCCTCGTCACCGAGGCCAAGGCGGAACAGGTAGGCGTTTTGAAGCGCCTCTGGGGTGAACTTGTCCTTGGTGTACTTGTCCGCGTACTGCTCATAGCGCTCAGCGGCGTCCGAGTAGTAGGCGACGGCCTGGTAGTTCTGGCCGAGGTTCTGCAGCGTCTCCTGGTAGTGACCGGAGTCCGAGTGCGCCTCGAGAAGCGCCGTGCGGATCTTGATGGCCTTACCGATGAGGTACGCGGCCTCGTAGCAGAGCGCAGCGTTGAACAGCAGCGTGTCGGCGCGGTCGTGATCTTCGTGGTCGTTGTAGACCTGGACGAAGGTCTCGGCGCAGTTGACGTAGCCCTCGGGGTCGCCTTGGCGGCCCTGCTCCTGGTACGCCATCGCCTTCTTCCAACCGATGCCAGCGAGGTAGCCGGGGATGGCTTCGCGAATCCGGCTGGACTCGCTGTGCTTCCACAGCTTCATCTTCTGCATGTCGGTGGCCCACTTCTCGAGGTCCTCCGAGGCCTGCACGGTCTGCTCGGGCGTGTTGCTCTCGTCGGTCCACTTGATGACCAGAAGGTCGATCAGCATCTCGGCAGCCCATGCCGCGTAGATCTGGCCGTCGAACTTCTTCACAATTTCTTGGAGGACCGGCTTGGCCTCGTCGAACTTGTTGTGCGTCATCATCAGCTTGGCGCGGTGGTACTGGATCTTCGGAAGCTCCTTGTCCTTCGCGTCCTTCACGTACTTCTGATAGATGTCGTACGCGCTGAGCATGGCCTTCTCGTCGTCCGTGTAATCCGTCTGGGGATACTCGGCCGCCGTGTTGGTCTTGGTCTCCTGGTTGCGCTTCTTCTTCTTGACCTTCTTGTCTCGGTAGACGCAGACGCCCTCCGAGTTGGTCTTGCAGGCTTTGCGCTTACCGCCGGTCTCGTCGTACTCGAGGGCGTTCTTCATCGCGAGCATCTGCGCGTAGGCAGCGTCCGCCGTGTACTTGCCGTCGGGCTTGATCTCGAGCGTCTTGACGAACTCGTCGTGCGCGAGGCGGAACTTCTTGAGACCGACCTCCTGCTCGCCGCGGTTTTTCGAGTTGTAGTTGTTGACGCCCTGCGCCCACAGCAGCTCTGCAAAGTAGAACTGCATCTCGTAGGCGTCTTTGTCCTTCGGGAAGTGCGTGGTGAAGGCGCGGTACGCCGACTCGGCGAGGTCGTAGGTGCCCGGCTTCCGGGTCTTCTCGGCCTCGTCGTGCCACACGGTGGCCATCTGACGCATCGTGTCGCGCGCTTCGTCGCGGCACTTCTTCTTCACGGACTTCTTGAAGTTGGAGTCCTTGTAGTCCTCCCAGTAGGTCGCGAGACGGTCGGTCTCTTTCCACTGGATTTCCTTGTTGTCGGTCGCAAGCGCGTTGACGACGACCTGCGCCTGCCACTCACAGCGGTCCGGGTCCGAGCTGAACTCGGACTGGAGCGTCTTGTAGATGGCGCTCGACTCGACGTACATGCCGTTGCCGAAGTAGGCGTTGGCCAGAAGCTCCATCTGCTTCTTGGCCATGTCTTCTTCCTTCTTGGGGCCGTTGCCGACCTTCTGGAAGAAGCCCCATGCGGCGGAGGGCTTACCGGCGTTGACGTACGCCTTGACCATGTCGCGGCGGGCGTCGCGGCGCAGCTGCTTGGCGTTCGCCTCGCTGCCGGCCTTGCCCGTGAGCGTGGCCTTCACCGTGCGCACGAAGTAGTCGAGGCTGGTGCGGTACTCCGGCTCGGCGGTGCCGATCGGGTTCAGGTGACACCAACCGATCTTGTAGAGCGCGTAGGCGTAGACCGGGCTGTCCGGGTAGCCGTCGACGATCTTTTGGTACAGCTGGAGCGCGTCGGGGATCTTGTTGTTGCCGAACTTGAAGTCGGCGAACGACAGGTACGCGTTCGGGATGTACTTGGACGTCGGGTACTCGCGAATGAGGCGCAGATAGGCGTCCTGCATCTCCGCTTCACGCTTCAGCTGACCCAGCTCGAATGCGTAGAAGTAGATGGCCTCGTCCATCCGCTTGTATTTGGCGAACGCCTTCGAGGAGACGAGCGCCTTGTAGATCTTGACGGCGTCGGCCGACGCCTCTTTGCTCTGGCGCTCGAACTTCTTCTGGCGCTCTTTGAGCTGCTTGGCTTCGGCCTTCTTGCCGTTCTCTTCCGCCGCGTAGATCTTCTCGTACAGCGTGCCGGCCTGGAGGTCGAAGTAGGCCTTCTTGTCGAGGTAGTGGTCCGCGAGCCGGAACAGCAGGTCGGGGTACTCGGGGTCGGTGGGCTCCGAGGCCTTGAGGAGGCGCTTGAGCGTGCCGATCTGCTTGTCGGCGATTTCCTGCGCGACGGCTTCCTTCTGACGGGCGAAGGAAGCGGAGTCCATCATCTGGACCTCCTTCGTCTTGTCCCGCTCGGCGGCCTTCTGCTTCTTCTTGAACTTGGTGTCGAGGGTGTTCTTGGCCTTGACCTTGCCCGACTTGCGCTCGTAGCGAACGCTGCCTTCACCCTCGGCGTCTTGCGCCAGCGTGGTAGCCGGAACGGCCAGCATCATCGTGCCGATGACCCCGGTCATGATGCCGATCGCCAGCGGCGACCGACGGTGCGTGTTCTTGGTGGACGACATCTTGGACCTCTTCTCGTTGCCGCCCATGGCGGCCGGCTGCGACTCACCCCAACCCTTGGGGCTCCCCGAAGGGAGTGATTTGGAGCGGAAAAGTTCCCGCTCCGGATGGAGCCTGCCTCCGTGCGCGCCACGGGAGCAGGCTCCGATTGACTCATTCCTTACAGAGGCTGGTGACCTCGTAACGGTAGTAACCGAGCTCGTCTTGCCAGTACTCGCCGTTGTAGTTGTAGATCTCGTGCTCTTCGTCGATCTCGGGCTTCTGAGGCTTCGGGGGAACCGCTTCGAGCTCCTTTTGCTCTTTGCGCTTCTCCTGAATCTCGTACTCGACCTTGATCATTTCTTTGAACAGGCTCTTGATCTCGCGGATCTGCGCCGTGATGCGGGTCCGCGCCTCGGCGCCGGTCCGCTCTTTGGCTGCTGACTGCGCCAGGTCGAGGTCCTCGACGACGCGCTCACCGACGCCGCTGGAGATGAACTCACCGCTCATCTCTTCAAGCAGCACCTGCTCACGCTCGAGCTCGTCGACGTACTCGAAGTACTTCGACAGGGTCTTGTCCTGAAGCGCCTTCTGGGCGACCTGCTCGACGAACGGGTCGAGCCCCGAGTTGTCTTCGAGGATCTTGTCGGCCAGCTCGTAGAGCTGGAAGTCCTCGGGCGCCTGGTCGAGGATGGCCTGGAGCTGCTTCATCGTCTCGGGGTAGCGACGGCTGAACTCGTCGACCGTGCGCTTTGCCGAGTCGTAGCGGCAGTTGAAGTAGTACGTGACCGCCTTGAGCTTCAGGGCGTCCGGGTACAGGTAGTCGTAGAAGAACGGCGCGTTGAGCGTGTGGACGTAGCCGAGCGTGCGCTGGTAGTGGCGGTTCGCGTTGGCGTCGTCGACCTCGACCTTGCGGAACTCGGCCCAAGCGGCCCAGTGAACGCCGTCGAGGAAGTACTTCGAGCTCAGGTCGATCTGGTCGAGGTACTTCGTCGCCGTGTCGAACTTGCCGACCATGTAGAAGATGTTGGCCAGGCCCAGGGACGCGAGGTCCTGGTACTGCTTCATCTCTTCTTCGAAGCTGGCCTCGACGCTGGTCTTGTCCTTGCGCTTCTTGCCCTTGTTCTTCTTCTTGAGGGCGCGCTTCTCTTTGCGCTGCTTCTTCTTGTTGGCCTTCTTGTTCGCCTCGGCTGCGTTGCGCAGCTCGACCGAACGCAGGATGACCTGCTTGAAGGAGTCCACGGCGGGCTCGCCCTTGAAGTCGCGGGTGTGCGCGACGCCCAGGAAGAACTGCGACGGGATGTAGTAGTCGGAGTTCTTGGGCACCTGGTCGAGCAGCGCGATGGACTGCGGCAGGTCGCCCTTCTGGTAGTAGAAGCGGCCGAGCAGGTAGTACAGCTCGTCGCGCACCTCGTCGAAGTCCTCATCTTCGAGGTCGGTGGGCTTGTACGTACCGATTTTCTCGAGCACCTCGGCGCCCTCGGGCAGCTCGCGCGACAGCGACGCCAGCCAGGGCAGCGTCAGCTTGTGGAACGGGTGCGAGGGGCCAGCGGCGACGATCTCGTCGAACACCGAGAGCGAAGCCGAGTAGAACTCGAGCTTGTAGAGCGCCTTGCCGAGCCAGTACTGCGCGCGAGGCTGGTCTCCGGGAATCTCCCCCGAGGAGACCTTGTAGAACTGGATGGCCGAGGCCTGGAAGTCTTCGGCTTTGTAGAGCGCCTCACCTTGCGCGTTGGATCCACCCGCGGTGGCCGATGGCGTGGGGGCGGCCGGCGGTGCCGGAGGAGCACCCGCGTCCGGGGCAGGCGGGGGACCACCACCGCCACCCGGATCCGGCGGGGGCGGAGGACCGTCGAACGACGCACTCGCGCTGGTCGCAGTGAACGCGAGGGAGAGGCCCAGCACGATGCTGAGACGGGAAGACAGGAGGGAAGCCTTGTGCCTGCGCGAGGTCGTGGACATGAGGTGGAGTTCGGTTCGGTGGAGTGGGCGGCCTAGGGCCACATGGGGGCTGGAACGGGGCGGCCTCGAAAGAGGACCGGAACGCGAAGAGCCGCCGTCCGGAAGTGAGGCTGGGGCTTGGGTAGGACACCCACCCCCGCAACGGGGATGGACAGTACCAGCGGCCCCAGTCGCGTCGCAAGACCGCACATCCGCCGAGAACGAACCGATAGGCGCCGCTTTTCGGAGTTTTGTTGCTGCGGTGAGACGGGGAACGTCGGAGTCCACGACCGACGTGTCACGCCCCCCGCCCGCCCGAGGTTCCCGCCTTCCCTGGATCGAACCCCGACCGCGGTCTGCGGCACGAACGAGTCCGATTCGCGGCAGCACGCCGCGACGCTGCGGGCGCCTCCGAAACACGTGGAAAACCTGATCCGCGGCTTTCACGACGAAAGGCGCTTTACAGATTGTTCACTGCACGTGGGTCCACTTGCCCCGCGCCCCGACACGCCCCGAGCAGATCGCCGAGAGATCGGAAAAACAGATCCAAACGCCGTGGGAGGGGCCGATAGCGCCGCTTGACCACACCGCCGGGACGTGTACGATGCTGCGGGTTCGGAGGCGTCGTGTCGTGATGCCTCGCCCATGGCCCTAGGCTCGCCGAACCCGGCGGCCGCCCCTGAAGAGCCCGCAGCTACCATGCAGACGTTCGAAACCCTCCTCCGCCGCGTTGCCATGACCCTCGGCGTGCTGTGCCTCGCACCCGCGCTGTCCGGCTGCCCGAAGGGTGACGTCGGTGCGCCGTGCAACCACGGTCGTATCGAGCCGCCCGAGTCGAAGCTGGTGACGTTCCCCGCGCTCAGCTGCGACGAGCTGCTTTGCGTCTACGCGGACGAGACCGAGCCTCCCGCCGGCAACTGCACCGTCGGGCCCCAGGGCGACCAAAGCTGCAACGAGGCCGACCCCGGCACGAACCGCTTCGAGTGCGTGCAGTCTGGGGACAACGGCGTCTGCCGCCTCCGCAACCAGTACGTTCTCGAGCGGTCGATGTGCTCGAAGAAGTGCAGCAGCGACGCCGACTGCCAAAGCGCCGGCATCACCCAACAGGTCGTGGTCGACGACACCTCCTGCGCGTCCGGCTTCACCTGCGCGCGGATTCAGACGCTTGGCGAGTTCTGCTGCGAGAAGCTCTGCGTCTGCAAGGACGACCTCAATACCGCGGTCGCAGAAGAGATCGACGTCGCCTGCTCGACCAACATGCAGGAAGGCTGCTGCGACCAGGACCCCGTCCCCGCGGCCTGCGGCAACTAGTCCGCAACTGGCCCCCAAAGAAAGGCGCCCGGCTCTGAGCCGCGGCGCCTTTTTCAGTTCCTCGCCAGTTTGCCCAAGTCGGTCGCCGTGGACCCGGCCTCATATCGGCGGCGTCAGTCGACGCCGAACGCGTCTTCGATCCACGAGACGCGCCAGCCCGTGGGCGTTCGAACGGCACCCACGACATCGAAACGGACAGCAACCTGCTCCCACAGCTCTTGCTCGACGAGCCACGCCGTCGCGGCACGACGGATCTGACGCTGCTTGGCGCGGTCGACGGTCTCGAGCGGAAGACCTCGCGTGGCGTCGGCCCGGGTCCGCACTTCGACGAACACGATCTCCGGCGTGCCGTGACGCCGGTCGACGGCGATGAGGTCGATCTCCGCCCCGGCTCGCTCCACGCCCTGCGCCAGGACTTCCAGCCCGCGGGCGGCGAGATAGCCCGCCATGCGCAGCTCCGCCGCGTGGCCTTGGCGGCGGGTGGCTGAACCGCGAAACGTCACCATCGAAGCACGCTGACACGCAAAAGAGGCAGGCGCTTTCGCACCTGCCCCTGATGGACAGTCTCCCGCGGATGCCTAGCCCTCGGCGGGCTTGGCGGCCTCGGCGGCCTTCTTCGCCGCTTCGTCCGCGGCAGCTTGTGCCGCCGCTTCAGCGGAGGACTCGGCCTGGTCGGCCTTTGCCGCGGCCTGCTTCTCAGCCTGGCGCGCGAGGATGTTGCCGTAGTCACCCAGCTTGGCGGTGATGCGGGCAGCGTTGCCGCGGAGCTCGCGGAGGTAGTAGAGCTTGGCGCGACGAACCTTGCCGCGGGTGACGAGCTCGACCTTGGTGACGCGAGGGGAGTTCTCGGGCCAAACGCGCTCGACGCCAACGCCGTGCGAGCTGGAGACCTTCCGGACGGTAAACGAGCCGCGGCCGCCACCGCGCTTGCGATGGATGCAGACGCCCTCGAAGACCTGGATGCGCTCTTTGTTGCCCTCGGAAATGAGAGCGTGAACCCGGACCGTATCGCCCGCGCGGAACATGGGAAGCTCGTGACGCTTCTCTGCGCGCTCGATGGCCTCGATGGCTGGAATGCTGTTGCTCATGACGTCGCCTATCCGTCGCTTGATTCGTGGGGGACCGTTCGAAGCCCGACCAGCGCCTGATCGATGATCGCCAGCGCAGACGGGCGCGAAGAGTCCTCGATCCCAGAGCCGCTTGCAAGGGTTTGGTCTTGGGTTTGCGCACCTTTTCCGACGTCCGCCTCGGAGGCCGGCGCATCCGCGCAGTCGGGCGCGTAGACCGCATCTGCGCCCAAACCCATCGGATCGAGCCCCGCGACGACGATCAGGCTGCAGACGCCCTCGTCAGGCATCGGGCCGAGGACATCGAGAACCGGGGCCGGCGCCTGCGCGATCACGGTTCCAGCAGGAGGATCTGCGGGAAGATCCGCGGCGCGCGCGAGCCCAACGACCCACGGATCTCGTCCGTGACGCTGCCGAATCCGGCGTCGAAGCTGCTTGAGGTTGGGAAAGCCGACGACGGAGATCCGACCGCCCGTCGCCTCGACCCACGGCATGACCGCCTGAGGATCGCGCCCGAGCACGACCAGCGCGGTGGCTTGGTGTCGACGCAGAACCTCCACGAAGGCGGGGTCCGGCGCCATCGAAGCGGGCACCGCGACGTGGACGTCGACCGCAGCGGGCAGCCGCTCGGCCTGCCGGAGGTCGGGGCGCAGCGCAAAGGTCCGCGCGCGTGCCTGGGCGAGCCGCCAGGCCGCGATGTCCTTGTGATTGCCACCGAGCAGCACGGACGGGACGTCGTGGCCGCGAAACACGGCCGGTCGGGTGTACTGCGGGTGCTCGAGATAGCTGCCGCCCTGCCCCGCCGCGAACGACTCGGTCCGCGCCGACTCCGGGTTGCCGAGCACCCCGGCGCGAAGGCGAGAGACGGCTTCGATCATCGCCAGCGCGGCCACCTCTCCGCCGTTGAGCACGAAGTCTCCCAGCGAGTAGCAGACGTCGACGAAGTGCTCGCGCACGCGGTCGTCGATGCCTTCGTAGCGGCCACACAGAATGCCGATGCGGTCGTGTGCAGCCATGGCTTCGGCGGCGCGCTGGTCGAACCGTGGCGCGGAGGGGGTGAGCAGCACGCGAAGCATGGGGCCACGTTCTCTCTGCACGTGCTCCATCGCGTCGACGACCGGACCGGGCTTCATCACCATGCCCGCGCCGCCGCCGAACGGCGTGTCGTCGACGGTGCGATGCTTGTCGGTCGCGAAGTCTCGGTAGTTCGTGGTGCGAACCTCGACGAGCCCTCGGTCGACGGCCTTGCCCAGCAGGCCCGTCTTGGCGAAGCCATCGACGGCCTCGGGAAACAGCGTGAACACCTCGAAGCACTGCGCCCGACGGGGCGGAGGCGGCACGGTCACGGCTGCTCCAGCTCGTCGGGCAACATGCCCAGCGGCGGGTCGACGCGCACGTGCTCGTCGTCCACCTCTTTGATGAAGACCGGCAGCACGGGGATGAGCCAGCGACGGGCTCGACCCCCTGCACCGCGGTATTCGACCTCGAAAAGGTCTTGGGCGCCGTTGGTGGTGACGGCGACGACCCTGCCGAGCGCCTGCACGGTGCCGTCCTCGAGGAGGCGGTCGACCGGCAGGCCCACGGCGTCGACGAGATAGAACTCGTCGTCGTCGAGGGGGGGCAGCGAATCGCGCGGAAGCTCGACGGTGAGGCCCTTGAGCGCGTCCGCGGCCTCTCGACCGACCACGCCTTCGAGGTCGACGCGTGCCGCACTCTTGCCCGGCACAATCGAAACCTGGGTCGCGACCTTGCGGGAGACCTCGGCTTTGCTCTTGCGGTCGACGAGGATCAGCTCGACGCCGTCGCGCAGCCCGACGGACGAGCCGTCGAAGAGCTGCACG
>JBCCQM010000251.1:0-11184 GCA_039024335.1 Myxococcota bacterium | reverse complement strand
GCGCTGTAGGGCACGTCGGCCATCTCGAGCCGGGCCACCTCGGCGGCCACGTCGTCTTGGCCGCCCTGCATGCCGATCCAGGGCTGCCACGCCCAGGCGGGGGGCAGGGTCGGGCGCCCGACCTCATCGCCGAGCTGTCGAATGACGTCGTAGCCGGTCGGTCCGCTGAAGACGATCAGGTCGACGGCGCCTTGCACCTCGAACCATGCGGCGTCCGGATCGCTGCTGCACAGGTCGACCTCGACGGGCATCGGCGTTTGAAACAGGCCGCCAAAGCCTCGGGCGTCGAGGTAGTACGGCATCGGAAAGTAGGTCGTGTGGAGGTCGCCGTTGACCGGGAGCAGCGGGAAGTCGGGGTTGCGCCCGATGCCTTGCTCGCTGAGCCACAGCCGGAAGGCGCTGCCTCGCTGGTCGGTGACCGAGTACTGCTCGCCAAACCCGTGAAAGCTCGCCGCCTCGTCGCAGTCCAGCGGCAGCGCGATCGCGTCGAAGTCGTTGTCGGAGCTGGACGTGATGTGCAGGGTCTCGCCCGGGGTCCGCACGGTGATCGCGAGCGTGAACGGTTGCCCCTCGGCGTCGAGATAGTCGACCGAGACGACGTCGTTCTCGAGCGTGGCTTCGACGAACATCTCCGCCGGCACGGACTCGGCGTCGGCGCGCTCGACCGTCCACAGGCCGATGCCGCCGCCGAAGGTCTCGGTGAAGCGACGGCCCTGCGGTTTGGGATCGGAGCGGAGCGCGAACACACGGCGGTCCCCTCGCCAGATCGAGACGGCGCCGTCGTCCCTCACGCGCACCTGCGCCCCGTCGGAGAGGTCGAATGCGAGGCCCTCTTCGCCCGTGGAGCTCGACGCGTCGGCGTCGGTGGTCTCGCCGCTGGTGCTCGCGTCGGCGGCAGTCGACGTTCCGCTTTGCGTGGAGGACGTCCCTGCGTCGGCGGATGGCGGCGCGTCGTCACCACAGGCGACGAGCAGCAGGGCGGCGGCGAGGAGCGCTGGGGCGCGGTTCACCGCCGGAGCGTCGCACGAGTGGACGCGCGGCTACCAGCCGCCACCGACGCATTGGCAGTCGGCAAACTCGCCCGTTGAAAGGCAGGTCTGCATCGACTCGGTGCCGTCGTCGCAGGTGCAGGTGCGCGTCTGGCCGATGTCGACGAGGTCATCGCCGTCGGGACAGCCATCGACGACCGCGGGCACGTCTGCGCCGTTGCCCTCGTCTGCGCCGTCGTCGCCCTCGTCATCGCATGCGCCCAGTGCCATGAGCATGGCGACGACGACCCCGCGACTCCAGACGTTCTGCCTCATGGGCACAGCGTATCAACCCTTCGCGGCGAAGACTCCGCCGCGTTGCAGAACCAGGGCGCTACAGCGGGAGCGTCGTGCGGATGTAGTCCAACCCGGCGCTGTGGCAGTTGCCGCAGCCCGACACGCCGTTGCCGTCGGCGAAGGTGGATCCTTCAAACCACTCGTACCAGTACCAGGTGTCTGCACCCGCGCCGGCCTGCGTCTTGATCATGACGGCCCACCCGCCGATCTCGGGGGCGTTGCCGTAGAGCTCCTTGACGAGCGCGGAGCCGACCGGGTGCTCGGTGTTGCCAGCCTCGAGCGAGGTGAGCGCGATATCGTTTACGAACGTGCGCACCGCGGTGAAGTGCGGTCCGGCCGAGGGGTGCTGCGCGGCTTCGGCCGCCCACTGCGTGTAGTTGCCCGCCATCACCCACGGCAGCAGGTCCGCTTCGCCGACGGGCGGTGGGGGCTGGGCCGGCTCGCCGGTGGAGTCGTCCTCGCCGCCGCCCGATCCGGTCGTGGGATCCGTCGTGGTGTCCCCGACCGTGGTCTCGGTCGGGTTGGTCGGATCCGTGGTGCCTGGGCCCGTCGTCGCGCTCGTGGTGGAGGGATCGGTCGTCGACGTCTGCGGGCTGCCCGTCGTGGCGGTGGCTGTGTCCTCACCGCTGCCGTCGTCCTCGGACTGCGACATCGACGTGCTGCCGTCCGTTGCTGGGCCGGTGGTGTCAGGGGAAGCGCCAGAGTCGCAGGCCACGAGGGCGAGTGCGCAGGGGAACAAAAGCAGGCGAGGGATCATGGCAGTGCGTCTATCCCGGACAAGACCGGTGGTTACACGACCCTACCCGAACGAGGACGCGTGGCCCAATGCGGGCCCGCGTCGTCTGCGCAACGCCCCGCGGCGATAGACTGGTGGCTCCGAGGATGGAGATGGATGCAGCCAAGTGGAGGGTGTTGAAGCTCCTCCTCGGCATCGCGTTGGTGTTGCTGGTCGGGCTCGGCGTTTGGGTCTGGCTCGAGGGCAATCGCGCGGGCGGTGCGGCGCTGCTCGGCGGGGCGGTGTTTCTGGCGCCGGCGTACGTGCTGCGCGAGCGCGTCGGTTCACCGCTGGTCATCGGCAATTACCTCGCGGCGGTCCTGTTCTGCATCCTCGCCATCCTGTCGTTCGTCCGCGGTGGGCTCAACTCCACGATCACGCAGTGGATGACGCTCATTCCGCTGGGGGCATCGCTGCTCGGCCGTGCGCGGGTGGCCCTCGTCTGGTGCGCTGCGGCGACGGTGATGCTCGCGGCGTTGGCGAGCCTCGAGGCAACGGGCATGGCGCCCCCGCCGAGCACGCCGTCGCTGATCGTCCGGTGGGTCTCGCAGGTCATCTTGATGGGGCTTGCGCTATGGCTCGTGCAGCGCGTTCGCAAAACCTCCCAGGCCCAGCAGGAGCAATTCTCGCGCCGCGCCATGGCGGGGCAAAAGCTGGAGAGTCTCGGCCGGCTCGCCGGCGGCATCGCGCACGACTTCAACAACGTGCTCGCCGTCGTGCTGGCTCGCGTCGATGATGCGATGCACCGGCTCGAACCGACCGATCCGCAGTTTGCCGAGCTTCGGGCGATTCGGACCGCGGCGAAGCGGGGTGCGTCGCTGGCGAGCGAGCTGGTCGCCTTCAGCCGCCGCGGGCCCGCCACCTACGACGTGCTGCGGCCGGTGGACATCGTACGGGACGTGCAGCAGGTGATCGCGCGGCTGGTGCGGGAGAACGTGCAGGTCGACATCGTCGTCGATGACGACGTGCCGCCCGTCGAGGGTGACCGGGACCACCTGCTGCAGGTTCTGCTGAACCTTGCGATCAACGCTCAGGATGCGATGCCCACCGGCGGGCGCATGCGGCTGGAGCTGCGTGCCGAGCGGGTCGACCACGAGCTGGAGGCCGCCACGGGGCTCGTCGCGCCGGGTCAGTACGCCGTCGTGTGCGTCACCGACGAAGGGGTCGGCATGAGCAAGGAGACCCTCGCCCGGATCTTCGAGCCGTTCTTCACCACCAAGGATCGCGGCCGGGGCAGCGGCATCGGGCTGGCGACGGTTCACGCGATCATCAATCAGCACGGCGGCCAACTCCGCGTGTCCTCGGCGCTGGGCGTGGGGTCCACGTTCGAGGTGTATCTGCCGCTGACGAGCCGCTCCGGCGAACTCACCGAGACGACCGACGACCTCCGCGCGCACCCTGGCGCAACGTCACTGCGGGTGCTGCTGGTCGAAGACGACGACCTCGTGCGGCGGGCGCTCGAGGTGATGCTCTCGCGCGCGGGGCATCGGGTCGTTGCGGCCGCCAACGGCGCGGAGGCGCTGACCCGGTGGGAGGAATCGACCGAGTCCTTCGACACGGTGCTCACCGACGTCCTCATGCCGGGCATGACCGGGCCCGACCTCGTCCGCCAGCTTCGAGACCTGGAGCCTACCCTTCGGGTCGTCTACATGTCGGGACACGTCGACGACGCGATGCGCGACGTCAGCCTCGAAAAGGAGAACGCGCTGTTCGTCCGCAAGCCGGCCTCCCGCGCCGCCTTGCTCAGCGCGCTCGAGCAGGTGGTGGCGAAGGGGGCCGGAGTGCCGACGTCGGTGTCGGGTCACATCGAGGGGTCGCAGTAGCCCACGTTGGCGTAGGCGGCCAGGGGCGAGCCGGCGCTCACGCAGGTCTGCCCGTCCTCGCAGTTGGGCGCGTCCAGGTTGCAGTACGCCGCGCAGTTCCCGTCGGCTGTGCACAGGGACCCTGACCCACACTGCGCGTCGAGCTGGCACCGCCCCTCGCCCTGTGGGCCTCCTCCAAGGCGAATGGCGCAGCCGAAGCTGGGGCCGACCGGCCAACAACCTTCGGTCTCGGCGCAGCTGGCGATGTCGAACGGGTCACACGGGGCCGAACAGCGGCCGACGGGCGCGCGACCCTGCGGCACGCAAAGCTCACCCGCCGCGCACTGGTTCGAGCCGCCGTTGCAAAGGGCAACGCACTCGCCGACGTCGTCTTCGAGGGTGGCCAGCGTCCGTGGTCGGCACCAGAGACCATCATCACACGTGTCGAACCCCGAGGCCGGCGAAAACTCGAACGCGCAAGCCTCGTCCGGACCGGCGGGTTCGTCCGCGCGCGGGCTGCAGCGGGTCGCGTTCCACAGCTCACCACCATCGTTTGCCCACGGCATGCAGCGCTCACCGTCCGGGCAGTCGTCGCCGAAGATGTCGCAGCCGCCCTGCGGGCCACCGCCGGGCGGAGGGCACGTGAACCCGCAGCCGCTCGTGGTTGCGAGCGTGTCGTCGGCGCCCTCGGTCTCCCACGGGGGGCCGCTGGTCGTGTCTTCGTCCGAGCCGCGCGTGCCCGAGGAGCCCGACGTCATGGCGGATCCCGTGGTGGTGCTCGAGGTCGACGGTCCGGAGGACGCGGCACTCGTCCCGGCATCGCCGGAGTCCCCAAGCGCGGGGCCGCCGTCGTCTCCGCACGCGCCGGCAAGCAGCAGCAGGACAAGCGCGGGGCGCTTCACCGACGCCTCCGCCGCGCGCCGAGCAGCATGCCGAAGACCATCGCCATCCAGCCTGCGGGTGCGTCGGAGCCCACGCGGCATGCCCCGTCGTCATCGAGCTGGCCTGGGTCGGCGCCGCTCGTGGAGCCGCCCGACGCCGGACCGGTGCTGGTGCCCCCGGGTGGCGGAGGCGTGGCGCCGCCCGTCGTCGTGGGATCGACGGCGCCTCCGGAGGTCCCGGGCTCGCCGGTGTCGCCGCCGGTCGAGCCCTCCGCGCAGTCCAGCGCTTCGGCAACGTCCTGGTTGTGGGCCGCGAGCAGGGCGTTGATCGCGTCGAGGTTGTCGGTCTCGACCGCGGGCGGTCCGGCGGGTTGATACTGCTGAATGACGGCCGCGTACGGCATGTCGTCGGTCCACGTCGGCCAGCTGCCGCCCATCAGCCGCACGCTGGCGCCGTCGGGCAGGATGACCGTGTCTTCGCAGCACGCGTCGGTGTTGCGCTGGGCCCCGAGCACGTTGGGAATGTTCGGCAGCCCGTCGACCTCGGCGAACATCGGGTCGACCTTCATCTCGGGGCCCGACATGCGCGAGTACAGCCGGGTGAGGTAGGGCCACGTGATGAGCAGGTCGTCGGCGTGGTTCATCGGTTCCGTGATGAACTCTCGGTAGCGCTCGGCGAACGCGGCTCCGTCCCAGGCGCTGGTATCGCCGAGCTCCTCGTAGCAGCTCAAGCACGCGTAGTAGGTGTCTGCGTCCACGTCCGCCGGAGGCGGCAAAAACTCGCGCAGCAGCAGCGGCACGAGCTCGTGCCCGTAGACGCAGCTGTCGGTGCAGAACGCCAGGCCTTGGTCGACGAGCACGTTCACCGCGGTCAGCGGGTCGATGTCGAGGAACGCGGCGTCGTCGAGGCCCGTGCTGTCGATCGGCGCGGTGTCGACCACGTCGGTGCTGCCCGCGAACTCGGTCATGAATGCCCGGCCGCCCGCTTCGTCGAGCGCTTTGGCGACGACCTCACCGTACTCGGGCGCGCGCTGCTGCCAGTCCAGCCGCGTGCTGTTGATCCGCACGTGCTTGTAGTTCGTCGGCATCACGCGCGACTCGCCCAAGAAGAACGCGCGGATGTCCATGTTGTCTTCGACCGCGACGGCGGTGAGCCGCAGCGGGATGCAGGGCTCGCTGCCGGGGTAGCGAATGACGACGGGGTGCAGGTCTTCGATGCCTGCGAGGTGGTTGAGCTTGAAGGCGACGAAGACGTGCCCCTCGTCGATGTACTGGTCGAACAGCTCGGGCGCGATCGGGTTGGGGGCGTACCCGTTGTCGTCGAGCCACTGCATCATCGTGGCGGCGGTGCCGCCCTGCAGGACGACGAAGTCGAACGCGCCCACGGTGGAGAGCTCGATGACCTCCGGATCGGGGTCGATCGACGTGCCGCCGCCGTCGGGTTCGCTGAGGAAGCCGATGCCGCTACCCGAGGGGCACTCGCTCGTCCCCGTGACGATGCCGTAGCTGGGCACCGTGGCGCTGCGCAGGCTCTCGATGAAGGCGAGCGAGCCCACGTCGATCTCGGGGACCGCGGGGACCGGCACGATCCACGAGAAGTCGTTCGCGTCGCCGCCTTCGTAGTTGATCTGAACGTGCGCCTCGACGAAGCCGCCACCCTGCGCGAAGACGATGGTCTCGCCGGTCTGATCGACGGGCGTGCCGTTGTTGCCATCGCAGAACGTGCCGCCGCACGCCGCGGCAGGGCTCGGGGCGCTCAGCACGATCGCGCCGAGCGCGATTGGAATCGAAGCTGATAAAGCTAAAATCCAGGGGCATCGCATCAAACATTAGCTAACATAGGTAACCATCGTCTGGAAACAGCCGTTGGGAAACCGTATGCGGCCCATTGGCCGGATTCCTCCTTCGGTCCGCCGCCATCGGGGGGCGCTGGGGTAGGCTGCGCGCACCCAAGGAGCGCACCCATGGCATTCCAACTCAAGCCCGGCATCGTCACTGGCAACGCCCTCACCGAACTCTACGACTACTGCCAAGAGCACACCTGTGCGCTTCCGGCGGTCAACGTGATCGGCTCGCACAGCACCAACGCAGCGCTCGCCGCGGCTCGCGAGGTCGGCGCCCCGATCATCGTGCAGGTCAGCAACGGCGGCGCCCACTTCTGGGGCGGCAAGTTCCTCGACAAGAGCACGGGGCCGGTCGCCGGCGCCGTCGCGGCCGCGCACTACGTGCGGGCCATCGCCGAGGCGTACGGCGTGGCGGTCGTCCTGCACACCGACCACGCGGCGAAGAAGCTGATCCCGTGGGTCGAGGGCATGGTCGAGGCGAGCGAGGCTCACTTCGAGAAGACCGGCACGCCGCTGTACAGCTCGCACATGCTCGACCTCAGCGAAGAGACGCTCGAGGAGAACCTGTCGATCAGCGCCGACATGCTCACCCGCCTGGCCAAGATCGGCATGGGCCTGGAGATCGAGCTGGGCGTGACCGGCGGTGAGGAGGACGGCGTCGACAACTCCGACGTCGACAACTCGAAGCTCTACACGCAGCCCGCCGAGGTGCTCGCCTCGTACGAGAAGCTCAACAGCATCGGCAACTTCACGGTCGCCGCGTCGTTCGGCAACACGCACGGTGTCTACAAGCCCGGCAACGTGCAGCTGCGCCCCGACATCCTGAAGAACTCGCAGGACGCGGTGTCGGCCAAGCACGGCGGCGGCGACAAGCCGCTGCACTTCGTCTTCCACGGCGGCTCGGGCTCCACCCCCGAGGAAATCGCCGAGGCGGTCTCCTACGGCGTGGTGAAGATGAACATCGACACCGACACGCAGTGGGCGTTCTGCCACCCGATCAAGGGCTACATGGACGAGAAGGACGCCTACCTGCAGACGCAGCTGGGCAACCCCGAAGGCCCCGACAAGCCGAACAAGAAGACCATCGACCCGCGCGCCTGGCTGCACCTGGGTGAGAAGGGCATGCGCGACCGGCTTGTTCAGGCCTACAAGGACCTGGGCGCGCACGGCAAGTTCGCCCGCTGAGCCCCCGTGCTTTTCGCTTGCCCCGGCCCCGGACCGCGCGTCAGGGTCGGGGCATGTTGCGTGGTTGGACTGCGGTCGCGTTGCTCTCCTGCCTGCTCGCCTGCGACGACGAGGGCGGCGCGGAGCCGGCGGTCTCGACGGCGAGCACGACCGGTGAGTCGACCACGGGCGTCGAGCCTTCAACCTCGGGCGCGGCAACCTCGACGACGGGCGCGGCAGCCACGAACGTCGCGTCGACGAGCGCGGCCGACGAAAGCACCTCGAGCACGGGCGCGGGCTCGACGTCGACCGGTGTCGCGGAGACCGGATCGTCGTCGTCGGGCGGCTCGATCGTGGACGGCCTCGGAGAGATCAGCGGACGCTGCGGCGTGCTGAGCCTGGCCGATTTGCAGTCGGACGGACCGCGCTTCGTGGTCAACGCGATCGACTTCGACGTGGGCTTCGACTACGACCAGCTGACCCCGGGCGGCCAGGAGGTCCACGACGAGGGCAACCTCGGGGGCAGCTCGTTGTTCTCCGAGGTGATCAGCTACGACGTCCTCGACCGCTGTGAAGGCGCCGCGCTGCTCAAGACCGAGGGCGAGATCGTCTACACCGACGAGATGGGCACCAAGACCGACCTGCTCATCGAGCTGGAGGGGCTGAGGATCGGCGTGAGCGTGACCCGAGCGCTCGCGTTCCCGTTCGACGACCCCTACGGCGTCGAGCAGGCGCAGGTGCTGCTCGAAGACAAGCTCGGCGACATCCCCTCGAGCTCCGCGAACGTGGCGCCCGAAGACGCGTGGACGAAGCAGATCCTGCACGTGCTGGCGTACGGGCCGATGCACGCGCAGAGCCTCGAGGCCGCCTACGACGGGCTGGACCCCGCCGTGCAGCTGGACACGATCGTGGTGGTGACGGTCACCGACGGCGACGATCTGTTCCTTTACGAGTAGGGCGCGTAACCCGATGGGGGGGCCGGGTGATACGTCTTAGCGTATGTCCTGGCTGAGTTCGCTGGCGCTGGTCGTTGCTCTCGCTCCCCAGCCGGCGCCGGTCGCAACGTCGGCGTCGTCAGTGGCGCTGCGGACCTTCGTCGCAGACCCGCTCGGCGTGACGGAGGTGACGCTGAACAACGGGCTGCGCGTGTTCATGACCGAGAACCACGAGCGCCCCGAGGTGTTCGGCGCGGTGGTGGTGAACACGGGCGCCAAGAACGACCCCGCCGACAACACCGGCATGGCGCACTACCTCGAGCACATGCTGTTCAAGGGCACGCAGTCGCTGGGCACGACCGACTGGGCCGCCGAGCAGCCGCACCAAGCGCGCATCGAGAGGCTCTACGACGCGCTTGCCGACGCCGACGGCGAAGCGCGGGCACAGGTGCAGGCCGACATCCAGGCCGAGGTTCGCAAGACCTACGCGTATGCGGTCCCCAACGAGCTCGACCAGGCGCTGCGGATTCTGGGGGGACGCGGGGTCAATGCGTTCACCAGCTACGACGAGACCGTCTATCACAACACCGTCCCCGCTTCGCAGCTCGAGCCGTGGCTGGAAATCTACGCGCATCGCTTCGTCGACCCCGTGTTTCGGCTGTTTCCCAGCGAGCTCGAGGCGGTCTACGAAGAGAAGAACATCGCGCTGGACACCACCGGCTACTCGGCGTTCCGTAAGGCGCTTCGCGCCGCGTTCCCCGACCACCCGTACGGTGGCACCGACATCCTCGGGGAGGTCGAGCACCTCAAGCGCCCCTCGCTGTCGGCGATGCGCAGCTACTTCGAGACGTACTACGTGCCGGGCAACATGGCGCTGGTCCTCAGCGGGGACTTCGACACGCAGGCGGTGCTGCCGATCTTGGAGCGCACCTTCGGGACTTGGAAGGCGGGCGCGCAGCCGCCGGAAACGCCCGGCGAGGTGAAGCCGTTCGGCGTGCAGGAGAAGGTGTCCTTTCGGGGCACGCCGGTGCGCGCGGGCGCCATCGTCTACCGCACGCCCGCGGAGCGGGACCCCGAGTACGCCGCGCTGTCGGTGATCCGCCAGCTGCTCTCGAACGAGCAGCGCAGCGGGCTCGTGGACAACGCCTCCGACGGAGGCAAGCTGCTGTTCGCGCTGCATGTGCCCGCCGACTTCGCCGACCATAACCTCGACGTCGTCGTGTACGTGCCGCGGCTGCTCTCGCAGACCTTTGCGGGCGCGGAGCGGGCCGCGTCGGCGCCGTTCGAGGCGATTGCGCGCGGAGAGTTCGACGACGCCACCTTCGAGGCGATCAAGGCGTCGCTGCTCCAGCAGGAAGCCGAGCAGTGGGAGGACAACGAGGCGCGGGCGCTGGCGGTGGGGCATGCGTTCGTCGCCCGCGATGGATGGCAGGGTCACCTGGACTACCTCGCGCGGCTGGAGGCGCTGACCAAGGCCGACGTCGTGCGGGTCGCCGGCGAGGTCTTCGGGGAGCGAAGGCTGCGGGTGCGCTCGCGCGTGGGGTTCCCCAAGAAGCTGCGCTTGGACAAGCCGCAGACCGAGCCGGTTACCGCGCGTGCGGGGGTGCACTCGGCGTTCTATGAGGGGATTGCGGGCCGGCCGTCGGAGCCGCCGCGGCTGCGTGCGATCGACTTCGGGACCGACCTGAAGCGGGTCGAGGTGGACGACGGATTGACCGTCGTCACGGGACCGAACCCGTTCAACGACCTGTTCGAGCTCGAGGTGCGCTTCGGCGTGGGGAACTTGGCAATGCGCGAGCAGCAGCTGGTCGCGGAGCTGCTCCCCCGCCTCGGGACGTATCGTCGCTCACCCGAGGCGCTGCGCGAGGCCTGGTTCTCGATCGGCAGCACCCTCGAGGTGGAGTCCGAGCTCGACGCGATGGTCGTGCGGGTCCGCGGACCCCAGCGCAACTTCGACGCCGCGCTCGCGCTGCTCAGCGAAGTCCTCGTGTCCGCGAAGCCCGACGCCGGGGTGTGGCGCAAGGTTCGGCGGGAGCGCTGGGGCTTTCGGCGCCTGGAGCTGCGGGACCCCGGCCAGCTCGGCGTCGCGCTGCGGGACTACGTCGTGTACGGAGACCTCTCGCCGACCGTGCGGGACTACGGACCCAAGAGCGCGCGGCGCTACTCGGCCGCCGACCTCGTCGACCGCTGGGTGCGAGCGCAGCGGTATGCGGCCCAGGTGCGGTATGCCGGTCCCCAGGAGGCGCTGGAGGTCGCGCGCGCGGTGCAGCAGGGCCTGGCGGCGCGAACCGAACGCAAGCCCGCGGTGCGGCCCGTGGTGCTGCCGCGGCGGCTGCCCGAGGAAACCACCGTCTTCTTCCTCGCCGACAGGAGCGCCGTGCAGTCGCAGGTGTGGTTTGCGGTCGACGGCACGAGCATTCCCCGGGCCGACGCGGCCGCGGCCGACGCGTTCGCCGAG
>JBCCQM010000250.1:0-11323 GCA_039024335.1 Myxococcota bacterium | reverse complement strand
TCGGCGTAGACGCGGTAGCGGCCCGGCGGCGGCGTCACCTGCCAGACCACGTTCTCGCGGTTACGCAGGTCCAGCCCGCACTGCTGGTTCGAGTCGAAGTCGTGGTAGCCGCCCAAGGTCGCGCCGTCGGGCGGCGTGATCATCCCGGGTACGGGCTCGAACGCGTTGGTGTTCTTGGAGCCCACCACCACGCCTGAGGGCAGCTCGACGTGCAGGTCGAGGTCGACCGGGGCGTCCCAGCCCAGCGAGACCAGCAGCTGCGAAGCCGGCACGTCCTCGAGCAGATCGAACGTCGCTGTGGTGACCTCGCCGGGGCGCCCGTCCGCATCGACGGCCTGCAGCTCCACCTGCAGCTGCGGCGTTGCGATGGCGTGGGAGAACTCGAGCTGCGCGTCCCACAGCAGCTCGTCGGAGATGACGAAGTCGAAGCCGTCGGGCGCGACCTGCCAGTGATCTTCGTCGCCCACGGCGTGGACCAGCAGCGACACGCCGTCGACCCCGAGGCGCCCGCCGAGCTTCACGGTCGCATCCCCGCGCCGCACGCCCAGCTGAGGCGTGAGCACCTGCGTCACGTCTGGGCCGCCCTGCGGCTCGAGCAGCTCGCCTCGCTGCAGCTGAGCCTCGAACACCCGCAGCTGCAGGTCGAGCCCCAGCTCATGCGACGAGGGACTCGTCTCGCACCCAGCCGCGAGCATCAGCCCCGCGAGCGTCAACCGCCGCATCAGAACTTCACCTCCGCGCGAATGCGAAGCGTGTCGTCGTCGAGCCGGGTGGGCCGGCCGTTGGCGTCTCGCCCCAGGTCGTTGTCGATCGAACGCACGTACTCGACCAGCAAGCGGGCCCGCAGGTCCGGGCCGTGTCGGAAGACGCCCGCCGCCGAGGCGGTGAGGCTCTGAAAGCGGCGCCGGGTGACCACGACGGTGCCCTCATACGGCTCGAGTTCATCGAGCTGCGGGTAGTAGGCGTCGTAGCGCAGCCCCGCGCCGGCGTGTCGGGTGAGCGACTGATGCAGGCCGGCGTACCAGCCCAGCCCGCGGAGGTCGCGGCCGAGCAGCACCGGGTCGGCGATCGCCACACCGCGGTCCATGTTCTGCAGGTACGCGAATTCGCCGTAGACCATCAGCGGGCCCAACACGGGGACCTCGCCGTACAGCTGCACGTCCGCGCCCAGGGCCCAGCGCTCGAAGTTCTCGGAGGGACGGCCCGCGGTGCCGGGCACCGGGATCAGCTCGGCCAGCGTGACGCGGCCGTCCTCGTTGAGGTCGATCCACTCGAAGTCGTCCTTGGTCGGCGGCGTGCCGGCGCTGAAGCCCGTGCCGCGCAGAAACGAAAAGCCCACCGCGCCCTCGAGCCAGCGGAACAAGTCCCCGCGCAGGTGCAGACGGCCGGCGTAGTCCTTGGCGCGGTTGGGGTCGCGCAGCCCGTAGCCGGCAGCACCGCGCGGCTGCCCGTTGTAGACGCCGGCAATCCAGTGCAGCGCCCAGACGTTGCCGGACACCGACGCGCCGACGTCAAAGACGCCGGGCACGAGCGCCTCGGACACCGTCGTGCGCTCCGCGAAGAAGCGCTCGCCGTCGGTCTCGCCGTAGAGTTCGAAGCCGAATGGCACGCGGACCAGCCCCGCCGAGACCTTCAGCCACGGCGGTTTCTCCCCGCCGCGCGGAAGCTGGGCATGCACGTCGGCGGTCAGCGGCGCGACCGCGCTGCCACCATCCTCGAAAAACTCGACCACGCCGCGCACGCCCACGTAGCGCCAGTCGGCCGCCGCGCCCACGCGACCACGCGTCAGGGCAAAGCCGTCTTCGTTCAGCGGCTCGGCCGAGCCATCGGAGAGCTGATCGCTCGAACGCTGCCGGTTCAGGAAGTCGACCTGGACCAGGCCGAACATCCCGAACGCGGGTCGCGGTAATCGTGCGAGGGGCGGTGCCTCGGTGGGCACCGCTGCCTCAGGTACGTCGACGCCCTCGGTCTGCAGAGTCGCCTCGGCCGTGACGCCGGCCGTCGGCGCCGTAGCAGGTGCGACGACCACCGACTCGTCGACAGCATCGACGTCATCGACCTCGTCGACATCATCGACGTCATCAACTTCATCGACGTCATCAACTTCGTCGACGTCATCAACTTCGTCGACGTCATCAACCTCGTCGACGTCATCAACCTCGTCGATCGCGGGCGCCGCGACGGCGCGGCTCGAAGTCGCGAGGACTCCGAGCGCGACAGCAAGCACGACCCCGCGACGATGCATCGCCCTAAGGGAGGTCGGTGGGACCCGGCTCGCCGGGGTGGGTCGGCGTCTTGGCGATCACCTCGACGTCGGCCTCGACCGGCGCGTTGAACAGGTTGCCCTGCGCAGGGTTGGCCCCGACGGGGTCGCACATGTCGTCCGCCGCGGTCTCGCCCGCGTCGGTGTCGGCCGAGTCGGTCTCCGCCTCGGTGGTTTCGTCATCACAGCCGGTCAGCCCGGCACTGAGCAGCCCGCAGAGGGCCAGCATCGAAAGTCGTTTCGTCATTGCGGTTCTCCGAGTTAGCGGGGTTCGCAGAAGCCTTGGCGGCACTCGCCGCCACCACAGTCATCGCCGGGCTCGCACGGCTCGCAGCCGCTGGCCACGCCGTTCTCCTCGAGGAAGAAGCAGTCGCAGGGCGCGGGGTGTTCGAACGGCTCGATCGGGCCGCCGTCGACCTGGCGACCGACGTGCATGGCGCAGCTGGGGATGTTGCCGACGCCGATGACGGCACCCGCAACGTCGAGGCCGGGGACTTCCGCGTCGCCGGTCATCAGGTCCACGAACAGCTCGGCGCGCGCGGCTGCCTCGTCGCCGTTGTCCGTGACCACCGCGCCCGCATCGTCCACCTGGAGGATGAAGCGCAGGTTGGTCCAGATCGGGTAGTGACCGTCGCGGACGTTTCGCTTGTCGCGAGACGTCGACGTCGAGTCGGGGTACAGCGCACCGATGCAGCCGTTGAAGGGCTGGAAGGCAAGGACGCGCATCTCGTCGAACGCGGCTTCCCACTTGCTGCTATTGAGAATGCCGATCGTCTTCTCGGCGTTGCCGGTGCTGTTCTCGGCGATGACCGCGTCACGCACGTCGCTGCTGCCCTGGTGACCCGTCAGCGCGCCGTTCCACATCGTGCCGGCGATGCCGACGTTGGCACCGATCGTCAGCTGCGTGCTCGAGCCCGGGTTGCGGACCAGCACGAAGTTCGGGTCGGTCCACGGCTCGACCTCGCGCTGGGCTTCGCCGCCGAACTTGAGCATGTAGTAGGCCTCGGTCGCGGTGATGGCGACCTGCGAGGAGTTCCGCGGGACCACGAAACCCAGCGTCTCGACGTAGCTGGGCACTTCGAGCAGCGTATCGGGCGGGGTCTCGCCGCCGAGGCAGGTCGCGCCGCCGACATCCATCGCCGAGAGGTCCGAGCGGATCTCCATGTCGGTGGGGATGTTGCAGGTGCCCTGCGTGCCATCGGGCGTGTAGTAGATCGCCGTGCCGGACAGCGGCGTCTGCTCGCGCTGAATGTCGTACGTGATGCACGAGGACAACGGGAAGTGGACAATCGTCATCGCGTCGTCGCCCATGACCTCGGGGTCGGCGAGCGTGGGCGAGAGCTCCGCAAGAAGCGACTCGAGAAGCGTGGTGGCGGGGAAGTAGACCGGGTTGGGAAGCGTGGTGCAGTCGACGCCGTCGGTTTCGCCGGCCTGCGGTGCACCTCCGACCAACACGGACGCGGTCGCGAGCAAAATGGGAAGCATGAGGAACCCTGAGCGGGGGCTCGTACCAACGTCCGATCCACGCGTTCAACCACGGGTGCGGCCGGCCGCACAGCACCACCGGGGCCGCCGACTTCGAAAAGTTCAATCGGGGAACGATCACGCATCGACGAACCCGATGGAGCCTCCCGATGGCGACGCGGCTGCTATGGTCCGCGTCCCATGCGTCGTCGAGATCTGCTCGCTGCCCTCGCATCCACGCCCCTGTGGAGCCTTGGATGTCCTGCGGGGACCCCTCCCCTGCGCTTCTCCGGGATCCCCGATGCGGACAAGCGCGCCCTCAAAGAGGGCTACCAAGCGGTGGCCGCATATCTCAGCGCCGCTCTGAAGACGCCAGTCGAGTACGTCCACGTGCCGGACTACACGGCCGCGGTGACGTCGCTGGCGAGCGGGTCGATCGACTTCGCGTGGCTGGGCGGCGTCACGACCGTGCAGGCCGAAGCGCGCACGCCCGGCGGTGTCCACTTCATCGCCGCCCGCGAGCGCGACCTCCACTTCAAGAGCTACCTGGTCGCCAACCGGCATGCGGCCGAAGAGGCCGGCCTCGCGCCCATCAGCGACCGTGCACCCGGCACGATCGACGCCCTGCGGGCCCTCGCGCCAGCGATGAAGGGAAAGCGGTTCAGCTTCGGCGCGAAGAACTCGACCTCGGGACACGTCATGCCCCGCTCCTTCTTCGGGCAGGCCGGCATCGACCCCGAGGCCACCTTCGAGGGCGGACCGACCTACCAGCTCAAGGGCGGTCACGCGGCCACCCTGCGCGCCGTCGCGGCCCGCGTCGTGGACTTCGGCGTCCTCAACTTCGCCACCTGGGAAGACGCAGACATCACGCTCAAGAAAGAGGCGCCCGTCGTCGCGGTCACGCCCGAGTACGTCGACTACTGCCTCGTCGCGCACGCCCGCATGCCCCAAGCGCAAGCCGAAGCACTGCGGACGGCCTTGACGGCGCTCGACGGCGCCGACGAAACGCAGGCCAAGGTGCTCTCCGCGTTCTCGGCCAAGCGCTTCGTCGAGGTCGACCCCACGGCATGGGACGGCATTCGCTCCGTGCTCGAAGCGCTCAACCCCGAAGGCACGCCGCCGTGAAGGAGGCCGCGGCGCTGCAGCAGGCCTGCGTCGCCTATGGTGACGGGCGCGGCGTCGCGGAGCTGAGCGCGACGGTGCGTCGAGGCACCGCGGTCGCGCTCATCGGTCCCTCGGGTGCCGGCAAGAGCACCGTGCTCGACCTCGTCGCGGGCACCCTGGCGCCCTCGTCCGGCACGGTCACGACGCTCGGCGAGCCCGTCGCACAGCTCCGTGGAGGGGCCTACCGTGCGGCGCGAGCCCGCATTGGGATTCTGCCCCAGGGGGACAGCCTCACGCCGGGCCTGTCCGTCTTGCAGAACGTCTTGGCGGGCAAGCTGGCGCACTGGTCGACCGCGTGGGCGCTGTGGTCGAGGATCCGCCCCGCGGCAGCCGACGTCGACGCGGCCCGCGAAGCGCTCGAGGCCGTCGAGCTCGCCGACCGCCTGCATGCGTGGCCCGACGAGCTCTCCGGCGGGGAGCGCAAGCGCGTGGCCCTGGCCCGGCTGCTGCTGCAGTCGCCCGCGCTGTGGCTCGCCGACGAACCCACCGCCGGTCTCGACCCCCGACGACGCCGCGCTTCGCTCGACCTCCTGCTTCGACTGGCCCGGCGCGATGACGCGACGGTGCTGGTCGCCCTCCACGATCTCGAGCTTCTCGAGGCGGACTTCGATGAGGTCTGGGCCCTCCGGGCGGGCCGCCTGGCATGGCGCCGGCCACCCCGCGATGTCGATGCGGACACCCTCGCCGCGCTGTACGAGGCGGCGCGGTGAGAGGGGCGCTCGGGCTCGCGTTCGCGGTCGTACTCGCCGCCTTCGCGCTCGACCTGAGCACCGCGCTGCAGGCGTTCGACCTGCGCTACGCCGCGGACGCCCTCGCCGCCCTGACCGAGGGTCTGGCTCGCCCCGACCTGTCCACCGAAGCGCTTCGCCGCACGGGCGCCTTGGCCCTCGACACCGTGGCCATCGCGACGGTCGGGACCGCGCTCGGCGGGGTGGTCGGCCTGGTGCTGGCCATCGCGGCCGCGTCCACGACCACGCTCGCCCACCCGAGCCTGGTTCTCCGCGCGCTGGGCATCACCCTGCGGGTCGGTATGGATGCCGTCCGCGCGCTGCCCGACTTCGCGTGGGCACTTGCTATTCTCCTCGTGCTCGGACCGGGCGCCATCACCGGCACTCTGGCGATCGCGGTGAGCGTCGCGGGCATCTTGGGCCGGGCGTTCACGCGCTTGCTCGACGACGTGCCGCCTCGCGCCGTGACCGTGGTCGAGGCCTCGGGGGCCGCGGCCCTGGTGCAGGTCGTCTACGGTCGCCTGCCGCACATTCGCGCCGCCGGCTGGAGCTACGCGCTCGCCCGCCTCGAATGCTCGATGCGCAATGCCTCCGTGATCGGCATCGTCGGCGGCGGGGGCCTGGGCGCAGAGCTGTTCGAGGAGTTGGGCTACGGACGCATGGACCGGGTCGCAACGCTGCTGCTCGCCCTCGTCGCCTTGACCGCCAGCGCCGACGCTGGTTCCACGCTGCTGCGCGTCCGGGCCCTACATCGCCGCAGCCTGGTCCGCCCCGCCACCGCGCTGGTGCTGCTCGCCGGGCTCGCCCTGCTACCGGCGCTGCGCGACGTGGCGCTGCACCTGCGCGCCGTCGATCCCGGGTTCATGCTGCAGACGGTGGCCCGGCTGATGCAGCCAGAGCTGTCTTTGAACACGCTGCGTAGCGCCGTCGCAGGCCTTGCGGCTCCGCTCAGTCTCGCCTTCCTCAGCACCGTGCTCGCATCACTCGTCGCGCTGGGCGGTCTGTCGTGGACCAGCCGCGTCGTCCGAACGCGGGACCGAGGCCCCGCTGCGGCCGCCCCCCTGCCCGCGTTCGTCCTCGCGGTCGCGCTTCGCTCCTGCGCCCTGCTGCTGCGTGCCGTGCCCGAGGTCGCGTGGCTGCTCCTGTTTGCGGCCGCGCTGCGGATGGGCACGCTTCCTGCCCTGCTCGCGCTGTGCATGCATGGCATCGGGGTTCTCGTACGGCTGTTCACCGAGGCGCTCGACGACGCGCGCATGCCCGCGCCGCACTCGGGGCCAGGCTTCGGCGCGGCGTGGTTGGCCTACGACGCGCTGCCCCGGCTGCGCACCACCCTGGGCACCCACGCGGCCCTGCAGGGCGAGTCGCATCTGCGCACCGCGTTCACGCTCGGCATCGTCGGCGCCGGCGGGATCGGGGATTCCTTCCACACCGCCGTTGGGTTCTGGCAGCTCGAACGCGCGAGCATGCTGGGGCTTACGATGGTGGCGGCCTTCATCGTGGTCGACCGCCTCGCCCGGCGCCTCGCGCGATGAGCCGTCCCGCCCGCGCGGCAATCGGGCCCTTCGCACCGGCGAAGGACCGGACCCGAGCCTACGGTGATCGCACCCACGATGCGCGGCGCCCGGCTCCTCCTCTCGACCCTCGTCCTTCTGCTCGGCTGCCCGGACGACGACCCCGCCACCGAGGAAGCGGACACGGACGGCCTCGGCTTCGAGGGACCCGGACCGATGCGGGACGGATGGCAAACGGTGGTCGACCAGCCGATGCCCACCGACGGCTCGGTGACCGCCGTTCGCATCGGCGGCACCGCGGTCATGGACAACTTCGTCAACCGCGGCGACGTCATCGTGCGCTACGCGGACACGGACCGCATCACCGTCGAGCTGCGCCGCTTCACCTTCGCCGGTTCGGACCCCGAAGCCGATGCCGACTTCGATCGCCTCCAGGCCTGGGCCTACGTCGGCGGCGGGACCCCGCAGCGTCCCGACCAAATGGACCCCGACGACGCGTGCATCGATGCCGAAGGGGTCGCGCCCTGGCGCGATGGCTGCCACTTGCGCGTCTACTACGACGGTTTGGTCCAGCCCCTGCGTGCCGGTGCGGACATGCGGGTGACGCTGCCGCGCGCGTACGTCTACGGCCTCGACGTCGTCACCGAGGACGATATCGCCGACGCCGACTACCAAAACCGCGGCAACGTCTGCATCGAAGACCTGCCCGGGTCAGCGACGGTCCAGCTCGGCGCCGGACAGGCGTGGGTCTCGCTGGCCGACGAACTGCAGGAGATGCCGGCGTGCAGCGACGTAGACCTGCAGGCGTGTCGAGCCGCAGCATGGAACACGGCCGCATGCCCGTGCCTCGCCGACCAGCTGCCCTTCGGCACGCTCACGGTGGAGTCGGGCGCGGGTATGCCCGCCGACATCACGCTCGACGCTCCGTCCGATCGCTGGACGCGACTGCTGCTGCGCAACGAGGACGTGGGGCTGTCGGCCAGCAACCCGCTGTGCACCATCGAGATCGCAACCGACGAAGCCGAGCTCTACGTCGAGGAAACCATCGATCTCGCGAACGCCCCTTGGGTGTTCAAGGGCGGCTTCAACCAGCCACCGGCGCCACCGGCCATCGCCGCGGGTGGCCATGCCGTAAACCTACGCTCCGCGCGATGCGAAGGCGTCGCCGCGACCGAGAACCCCGAGGACTTCGTGGGCCAAGGCCAGGGCGCGATGCAGCCGGTCATCGTTCGCGGCCAACTCTCGGTCTGTACCGACTGCCTCGACGGCGTCCCGTGCGAGGCCCTGCTGCCGGGCGGCCCGTAGCGGGCAGTCAGTCCTCGAGACAGGCCGAGATATCGTTGATGCGGGTGTAGCGGACGTAGTCCCACACGCCGACGACGTCACCGTCGAAGGAAAGGTCGGGCTTGTTGGTCCGTGAGTTCCACGCGGTCAGCGAGAACCCCGCTTGCACTTCGTCTTCGAGCTCGAGTTCGTATTCGGCGGAGACGGTCAGCGTCGGCTCGTCGTCGAGCTGCCGCGTGAGCATGACCTGCCCGCCGACCCTGCAGATCCGGATTCGCCCGCGGAAGTCGTTCGGCGTCAGGGCAAGCTCGGAGTTCGAGTTCCGCGTAATCTTCCGCTCCACACCGACGCCGTCTCCCTCAGGGTCGTGCATGCCCAGGTGCTGGAGGACCCAGTTCTCCCCATCAGGCGACCCTGACGGGTTGCGGATCAACAGCCCGGCCGAGTTGTACGGCTGTGCCGGCGGGACACCTTCATCACCGCGTAGATGTGCAACGACGTGGGCCTCCATCATGAAGTTTCCCTCGACCGTCTGAAACACGAAGGGTCCCTTGAAGGTGCCGTACCAGCCGCCGCGCGTCGGAACCAACCGTGCGCGATCATCCTCAGGGCTGCCGAAGGTGAACTCGGCGAACTGCGCGTCCTCGCCCTCGATCTCATGTCGGAACGACCACCGTGCCTCGCTGGCTGTGGGATCGTCGAACTCGTCGGAGTAGCCGTCGAGGCTCGCGCCCGCGTCCTCGCTGTCCGTTCCATCCGTACTCTCGTCCTGCCCGGTTTCCGCCGCGGACCCGCCGCTTCCGGTCGAGCCGCCGCCTGTCGACGCCGGACTCCCCGTCGGCGTCGTCGAATCCCCAACGCCGCCGGCCGTGTCGTCGACCGGCTCGGTCCCCGCTCCTGTGGATGTGCCGTCCGTCCCAGAGCCTGCAGGCGCGGGGTCGGCTTCGGCCTGGCACCCGAGCAACATTCCGAACGCGAAGACGACGCTGCGAGAGTTCATGCGTCCATAGTGTCGCCGCTTCGACCCGCTCGCGAAGATTCGTCGTAAAAACCGCCCAGGTCGCGCGACCCTAGGCATTGGGGACCGAGGCGGCGCGCAGCGCGCGGGCAAACCGAGGACGCTCAGCCGTGGTCCGCGAGGAACTGCACGATGTCACTGGTGACCGCCGGGCTGCTCGTGAAGAGCCGAGAGCCGTGGCTGCCGCCGTCGTACTGCTTGAGCTGCCAGGCGTCACCAACAAGGCTGCGAACGCCTTCGGGCCACGCCCGCTCGCCGTCGGGGTAGCCCAAAAACACCGGCACGCTCGAGAGCACGTCGGCGTGGTCGGCCACGGCGTTCTGGTTTTCGGTGTAGCCACCGGGGCTGAGGAACACGAGGGCGCGCGGCCGCGAGGATGCCTCTGCCGTGACCGCGTAGTCGAGCGCGGTGGTGGTGCCGTTCGACGCACCGACGATGACGGTGTCACGCGCACCGAGGGCGCACTCGGACGACGCGAGGAACGCCATCGCCGCCACGGCGTCGAGGCGACCGTTGGGGCCCTCATACGCGGCTTGGGCCTCTCCCTGGGACCCGCCGGCACCGCGACGGTCGACGTTGAGGACCGTGTACCCCGCACCCGTGAGCGCCTCGATGAACGCCGGCGGATAGTTCGTCCGATCGTTGCTCGGGGGGATCATGTGCAGCAGGAGCGCAGCCTTGCCGCTGGCCTGCCCCGAGGGCACGAAGTCGGCTTCGAGCGCCACGCCGTCGCTGGTCGTGAACGACACCACGCGCGCCGGGCCCGAACACGTTGCAGGGGCGCCCGAGCTGCCGCCCGCGTCGACGCTGGTGCTGCCGCCCTCGGCCGTGCCCGCCGCCGTGTCGTCGCTGCGCGTCGCCGCGGTTGCCTCGGCGCTTTGCGGCGCGCGCGAGGACTGGTTGCCACTGCACGCGGCGAGCAGCGCGAGGGGGATGAAGACGAGCGGGGAGAGACGGAGCATCACGGACCTACCGCGCGGGGAACGGTCCGTACCCGAAGAGTGTTTCAGCCTTCACTTCTCGAACTTCGCCCACCTTGCGCAGCGCGTCCAAACCGATCCGGTCTCGGTCCCCGACGATGGCGAACAGCACCGGGACGTCGGTCCAGCCGCTGGCGAACGCCGAGAGCGCTTCGGCGTCGGCCGCCTGGATGCGCGCCCAGGCGCGGGGCCGCGGATCGTCGGGCTCGTCGAGGTCGCTCCACGCCACGACGTTGTAGCCGAGCCAGCGGGGATCGATGCGGCTGGAGCGGAACTCGTGGTCGAGCGACTCCTTGGCCTCGGCGATGCGCGCCTCGGGGAGGTTCGTGCGCTCGAGCAGCGCCAAAAACCGCGTGACGGCTTCGGGCGTCTTGTCGGCCTGGGTGTTGAGCACGCCGAACAGCGCCGAGGCGTCCTTGGGCGTGCGGCCGGGGCTGACCCGCGCCGAGGCGCTGTAGGCCAGCCCGGTCGACTCGCGCAGCTCCTGAAACACCAGCGCGCTCATGTTGCCGCTGAGCACCTGCGTGTACAGGCGCGCGAGCGGACGGGCATCACGCTCCAGCGGAGGCTGCGGGTAGGCAAAGCGAACGCTGGCCTTGGCGCTCTTCTTGTCGAGTACGAATACGGTTGGGGCCTTCACCGTCCGGAAGGTCCGCGTCCACGCGGGCCCCGGGTCGGAGAACGTCGTGCGCCCTTTGCTGGTTTTCTCCCGCCGCAGCGCGGTCGCGGCCTCGTCGGCGGCGCGGGGCCCGAAGTACAGCGTGCGCCCCTTGTAGTCGAGCACCGACATCATCAGCCGGCGCAGCGCCGCGGGCTTGGCCTTGGCCAGCGTGGCGTTGGAAGGCGCCCGCAGCCACGCCGAAGCCTCGCCGTACTTTGCGTAGGCGTCGAGCGCTGCGGTGAGGTACGCG
>JBCCQM010000249.1:0-11336 GCA_039024335.1 Myxococcota bacterium | reverse complement strand
CGAGCATCATCTCGTACACCCGCGGCGATGCGTTTTCGCTCGAGCACACGATCTTGCTGTGGCTGGCCGTGGGCGGCGGGTTCGCGCTGACCATCGTTTTTGCGCGCCGCCTGCCCCACGCCCAAGACCTCGGACGATTCGCCGCCGTTCAGACCGCGACGGACATCGCCCTCGCCGCGCTGACCGTCTACATCTCCGGCGGCGTCGAGTCGGGCTTCGTCACGCTGTACCTCATTGCGGTCCTCGGCGCCGCGACGATGGGCGGACCCCGGCACACCTGGGCCGCCGCCGTACTCGCGCTTGGGCTCTACCTCGGGGGCACGTTGCTCGAGACCGCGGGCGTGCTCATTCCGCTGACCCTCGATCCCTACGTGGCCCCTGCCCCGCGGGCGATCGGGCTGAGCATGCTGCGAACCGCCGGCGGCATTCTGGGCGTGGCGGTGCTCTCGAGCTACCTCAACCGCGAGCTTTCCACGTCGGTCTCGCAGCTAGGCAAGCTGCGCATGCTCAACGAAAACATCGTCCGCTCGCTCAGCTCGGGGCTGCTCACGGTCGACATGCACGCGCGCGTCCTCTACTTCAACCCGATGGCGCGGGCGATCCTCGACCTCGAAGACGACGACATCGGCCAGCCCCTCGAGCAGCTGATGCCCGGCTGCGACCTTTCCGTCAGCGGAGCCGACAATCGCCAAGAGCTGGTCATTCACACCCGTGGCGGCCACGCCGTGCGGGTGGGTATGAGCCTCGCGCCGCTCATCGACGCCGACGACCGGCGGCTCGGCCACGTCGTGAACTTTCAGGACCTGACGCGTCTGCACGAGCTCTCGCAGCAGGTCCGCCGCAACGACCGGCTCGCCGCCGTCGGCGGGCTTGCGGCTTCCGTCGCGCATGAGATCCGCAACCCGCTGGCAGCGATCAGCGGCTCGGCCGAGCTGCTCGGCACCACGGAGCTCTCGGACGAGGACGGCAAGCTGCTGCGCATCATTCGGCGCGAGTCGGGACGGTTGAGCGCGCTCATCACGGACCTGCTCTCGTTCACGCGGCCCCGGCCTCCGCAGCGGCGTCGAACCGACATCGGCATCGCCGTGCGTGAAGCGACCGAGGCGTTCCGAACCGACCCCAGCGCGGCCGGGATCGACCTGCGCGTCGAGGCCCCCGAGGACGAGGCGCTCGTGGTCGTCGACAGCGCGCAGCTCGCCCAGGTGCTGTGGAACCTGCTGCGCAACGCATCGCAGGCCCTCGAAGGGACCGGGTCCATCCAGCTTCGGGTCCGGGCCGAAGCCGCCGACGTGCTCGTTTCGATCATCGACGACGGTCCAGGCATCCCTGCAGCGGACCTGGAGCGCATCTTCGACCCGTTCTTCACCACCAAGGAAAGCGGTACCGGCTTCGGGCTCGCAATCGTCAACCGCATCATCGACGACAACGGCGGCACGATCACCTGCACCTCGTCTCCGGAGGGCACCGCGTTCACGCTGCGGTTCCCGCGAGTCGACCCCACGGTACGCGCCGAGGAGTCCGGCGTCCTCGAGCTGGTCGAGGCCGACGCCGGCGCGGTCCTCAGAAGGTGATCGCAGGGCCGAGGTTCAGGTCGAACAGCAGGCTGGAGGTGTCCGGCACCCAGCCGCCGACGTTCAGCTCCATGAAGAACGCGAAGTTCTTGTGGATCTGATAGTTGAACCCGAACACGGCACCGAACATCGCGGGGCCGATGACGACCGTGTCGATGCGCTCGTCGTCCGCCGCGGTCACGTTGCGGACCGACTGCGAAAGCGTGATCTCGGCGTCACTGTCGGGGCCAGGCGTGCAGCCGCCGTTGTACGGCCACACCGGCACGCAGCTGTCGGGCAGCACGAGTCCGGTGGTGGGGTCGACGGGGCCGTGCAGCGCGGTCTCGCCTCGGTCGGGCACGCTGTTGCCGTTGCGGTCGTTGGAGAAGTTCATCGGGACCCGCAGACGCGCCTGTCCGTAGCCCGCAAAACCGCCGGCAAACAGGCGGAACTTCCGCTCGTCCTTGCCGAAGAAGTACTTCACCTTCGCGCCCGCGGCCCACGTGAACGAAGGCCGCTGTCGGAAGCCCGGAGGCGACGCGGCTTTGACCTGGGTGGAGAAGCTCTCGGGACGACCCAATCGCGTGTCGTCGGTCTCGACGTTCGAGCCGGTCACGAGCTGGAAACGACCGAACAGAGACACCACGACCCGCTTGCCCACGCGAATGCCGAGCTCGGGCGCAATGTGGAACGGGGCGAGCGCGAAACCGGTGCTGACCGGATGACGACGACCGCAGTACTGGGGGTCATAGGCCGACGCGAGGGCGGTGCGAGCCGCTTCATCGCCAGGCGTGTACGGCACGGCGTTGAACGCCTCGATCTCCTGGAGGTGCGAGGCGAAGGTGAGCTGATCGCCCGCGAGCGGTGTCCGGCCGGCATACCAGCGCTCGATCGCGCACGCCTGCTCCGGCGCGCCGTAGACCGCGCCCGGGATACCCGGCGTGTACTGTTCGTAGGTCAGCTCCGCGGTGCCGCGCGCGATGCCGAGGCCGGTCCCGATGCCGAGGTTGATGAACACGCGCGGGAGCGAGCTCTTGCCCGAGGACTTCTTCTTTTTCTTCGGCTTGTCTTCGCCGCCCTCGTCCTGGTCGCCCTGGTCCCCGTCGCCACCGTCGCCGACCGCGCCTGCGGGCACGGCTGCATTCTCGTCCATCTTCAGCAGCAGCGGGTTGCGCTTGTCGCCGCGGTTGACGATGACCTGCTGAGACGGGTCGAACGCGTAGAAGAAGTACTCGATGTCGCTGCCCTGGTGCTTGCTGACCGGGAGCGTGAACGCGCCCCAGTTGCCCTCACCGTCGTTGAGCATCTCTTCGCCGGCGAACTCGCCATCCGTCCCGGCAGCGCGCCAGTACATGACGATCGAGCTGCCCAGCGGAAGGGTGGCGTTTGCGACGGCGACGAACTCGATGTCGGCGTTGGGGGTACCGACCGGCACGGTGTGGACCACCGCGTCACTCGGGCGCGGAATGCTGGCCCGCGCCTCGTCGCAGATCGCCGTGACGTCGGGCGAGGCCAGCTCGATCGGAACCTTCGCGTTGTAGTCGAGCCGAAACGCATCGATGCAGGCCTGGAGCGTCTGGCCGCGGTTGTTGGTCTCGGCCCAGAGGATGCCGGCCTTCATCGTGTACATCTTGGCCAGCGACGGGTCGTCGCCCAGCCCGGCCGCGATGCCGTTGCTGATCGCGGTGTCGAGCGTCCCCAGGGCGGCGGGGTACTCGAAGTTGTTCGACTGCTCGAACGCGGTGATGTACGCGTCCGCGACCGCGTCACGAGGTCCGGCCGCCTGGACGGCACCCGGGCTGAGCCACAGGCCGAAAGCCAGCGTCGAGGCCACGATCGCAGCGCGGAACCGGCGCAAGGGGGTGTTGCAGCGTTTCACAGACCGGGACACCGCTTATCCTTCTACTACGGGCGGAGGCCGCGGTGGGGTTTTCGCGCGCAAACGAAAGCCGCGCAGGACGAAGAGTCCCGCGCGGCCGCGTATTCACCCGTGAACGGGTGGATAGTTAGGGTTTGGGCTCGCAGTCCACGTTGGAGACGTTGAACTCCACGCGGCGGTTACGGGCCCGACCGTCGTTGGTGCGGTTGCTGTCGATGGGACGTTCCTCACCGAAGCCGGTCGGCTCCAGGCGGCTGGACGGGACGCCCTTGCCCTGGAGGTAACGCGCCACCGCATCGGCGCGGCGCTGCGAGAGCTTCTTGTTGTAGCGGTTCGAGCCCTTCGAGTCCGTGTGGCCTTCGACGCGGAAGTTCAGCTTCTCCGGCACCGAGAGGATGACCGTCGCGACGTCGTCGAGAAGCTCGAAGCTCTTCGGATCGATCTCCGCCTTGTTGAACTTGAAGAAGACCTTCTCGCTGATCTTGACCGAGCAGCCGTCGAACTCGGCCTTGAGGTCCGGACAACCGTCGTCGTCCTTGTCACCGTCGTAGTCCTCGGGCTTGTCGGGACACTGGTCCTTGCCCTTGCAGAGGTCGGCGTACTTGGCCGCGTCCGCCGAGCCCTCGACCCACGGGTCGCAGATCTTGTCGGCATCGTTGTCGGCATCGGGGCAGCCGTTGTCGTCCTCGAAGTTGTCGATGTCTTCGGGGTCGTTCGGGCACTGGTCCGGCTCGTCGAGGATGCCGTCCTGATCGTTGTCGGGATCGGGGCAGCCGTCTTCGTCTTCGAACTGGTCGACGTCCTCTTTGTCGTTCCGACAGTCGAGGCCGTCCTTTTGGTCCAGGTTGACCCACTCGCCGTCTTTGAACTCGGCCGCGTCGAGGACACCGTCTCCGTCGTTGTCCTTGTCCGCGCAGCCGTCGTCATCCTCGAAGGAGTCGAAGTCCTCCGGCTCGTCGGGGCACTTGTCGGCTTCGTCGTCGTAGCCGTCGCCGTCGCGGTCGCCGACGCGCGCCACCGGCTTGTCCCGGCAGCGCTCGGGGTCGGTGAGCTTCTGCGCCTTCTCGGTGTAGTAGGACGCGGTCTCGGCCGCTTGCTTGCCGCGGTAGTACTCGCCCATGTCGAGCGCGTCCTGAGCGAACTTGATGTTCGCCTCCGCGATCGCGGTCTCCTTGGGCGCGCAGTTGATCGACTTGGAGCCGTCGCGAATCGCCCGCTGAAGCTGGGTTTGCGTGCCCTCGACCTCGCCGAGCAGCTTCTGTCCAATGCACCCGGGGGTGGCGACCAACACCGCCACGCACACCGCAGGCAGCACCGCGTTCATGCTTCGACGCGCCATCAGTTTCCGCCTCCGATGTTGATCGAGCCCGAGGCTTTCGCCTTGCCGTCACCGGCGCTCGCGTCCCCGTCGGCGTTCCCCTGCGAGGGCGCCGCGTTCGGGTCGTCTTCGAGGGTCTCTTTCATCTCGCCGGCTTCGCGCTTGTCGGACTTGCGCTTCGCTTCCTCGGCCAGCTGCTGGGCGCGCGTGCCGTAGTCGAACGAGCGCTCGTACTCGCTGTAGGCCATCAGGATCTTGGACTGCTCCAGGTACGTGACCGCGCCCCAGTACTCGTACGGCGCGTACTGCTCGGCGCCGGCCTGCTTGGCGTCGGCGACGGCCTTGGTCGCGTCGCGCGAGACTTTGCCGAGATAGCCGAAGGGTCCGCAGCCACCGAGCAGTGCGGCGAAGGCGGCGACGAAGAGCAAGGAAGATCGAAGAGATCGAGTACGCACAGGTACGGGAGCCGGCGGTCCTGGAGGCGATGAAAGGCTCGGGGCGGACGATCCGGCGCTAGATCCCGAGCATCGCTGGCGTTTTTCGCGCTCGCGGACGATAGCAACCGCCCGGACGCAGGGTCAACCAACCGTACCGTCTACGCAGGCGCCCCCACTCCCCTCTGGACGCACGATCACGTCCAGCGCCAACGGGGTCCGCCCGACCCGATCCGCTCGTATTGAACGCCGGTCAGTTGGCGGTCGGGGCGGCGCTGCAGGGCCGACGAGGTGGGCCCCGCGGTCCGTCCCGCCGAGGTGTCGCGGTGCACAGAGGCTGGTAGCCTGATTGCGTGATGCCGCGACGCACCGCGCTCGTCGTTGCGTTGGGCCTGTGGGTCCCCGCCAGCGCATGTACGCGGGTATCGGACCGGCAGCGGTTCAACGGCAACCCGGACACGCTGGAGATCGTGCGGACGATCCCCGAAGCGGGCGCGCTGGTCGAGCCTGACGTTCAGGTGCGGTTGTGCTTCAACCGCATCATCGATCCGGCGTCGCTCACCGACGTCGATGCGGTGATGGCGTCCGGCAACTCCGTCACCGACACCGCGCTGCGCCTCGAGCTGATGCCCTGGACCGCGCCCGACGGCACCGACCCCGACCCGGCTTCGACGGCCCCGTGGTGCAACGGCAGCGTCGTCACCGTGACGCCTCGTGAAGCGCTCATCGGCGGCGTCCGGTACCGCATGCGCTTCGACGACACGGTCACCGGATGGCGCGGTGAACGGGCCGACGTCGAGGGCGAAGGGTGGCTGTTCAACGACGCCGGCACCGACGCGTCGTTCTTCATCGAGTTCGACGTCGACGACACACCGAGTGCGCCTCGAGATCCCGTCCCCGAGCCCGAGCCGATGTCGCTGGCTGCTCTCTTCGAGCCCGGCGCGGTCTTCGATACCGAGCGCACGACCTGCAGCTGCCACCGCGACGAGGACGACGTCGCCTCGGCCCTGCTCGACCTGCGCGACCCCACGAGCGCGTTCGAAGACCTCGTCTTCGAGTCACGCCTGCAGGAGACCGGCTACCCGATGGTCACGCCGCGCCGACCTTCGGAGAGCTTCCTGATCCAAAAGCTCGTCCGCGTGGATGGAGACGCGCTCGAGGGCGTGCACGGGGCCGCGATGCCGCTGGGCGAAGACCCCCTGCCCTACGCCGACTTTGCGATGATCGCCCGCTGGATCGACGAAGGAGCCGCGCCCTAGTCGACTCGGGATCGTCGCGCTCAGGCGGGCCGTCGCAGCAAGAACATCTCGGTCGTATACCCCCGACTCTCGTATTCCGGTGGCAGGGGCCGGCGCACGACCTCGGGCTCGAAGCCGACGTTCCGGGCCAGCGTCAGCCACACCGCACGAGAGAAGAGCCCGCAGATGTGCCGATCGTGGACGGCCGTGACTTCGCCGTGCTCGCGCAGCAAGAACGCGAAGTCGTAGACGTGCGTGTCGTCGGTCGGATCGGGGTCGTAGGACCACGTGATGCAGCGCAGGCCCCTCTCCTCGTCGTCCCCCGCGTGGTCCTCGTGGCTTTGCACGAAGGTGTCGGCGAGGCAGTCGGGGATGAACAGCGCGACGCCACCGGGTCGCAGGTGCGTGTACGCCGTCCGCAGCGTCGCGGTGAGGTCCTCGCGCGTGGTGATGTACGCGATCGCGTCGTGGCACAGCACGCAGTCGAAGGTTCGCTCGAGCCGCAGCGTCCGCATGTCGCCCACCGCGTGCGTGCAGTCGGGGTTGAGCTCGCGCGACCGCTCGAGCATGGCCGCGGAGAGGTCGGTCAGCATCACCGCATCGAAGCGCGCCTTGACGTAGTGCGCCCCGTGGCCTGCCCCCGCGCCCAGCTCGAGCAGCGACGTGGCGTCTGGGACCGCGCGCAGCAGCACGTCCCCAAACTCCGCGGCTTCGTCGGCGTGGTCCTCGAGTGGGTCGAGCAGGTGATAGAAGCGAACGAGCGTGTCGTAGAGCAGCGGAGTCATCGCGTCGGCTCGGCTTGGCCTTTGGCCCCGGGCATCTGAGCTTCGATGGCGTCGCGCTCCATCACGCCGACCATCTCGATCATCTGCTCGAGTCGGACCTTACGCGCCTGGGCGCGGTCGTAGACCCGCGTGAAGTCGGCGTCTTCGTACCCCATCGACTTGGCCTTGTCGTACTGCGCGATCGCCTTGTCGGTTTCCTGCAGGCAGTGAACGAGCTGGCCACGGTCGAGCCGGGCCGCGTGCTCACCCTGCTCGTAGGTGAGCTTGCAGGGTCCTCGCTCGGCGTCGCCCTCGATTTCGAGGCCCTTCATGTACACGTCGTACTTGCTCTCGCCGCAGCCCGCGGCGCACACCGAAGAGAGCAGGGTCAGCGCAAGCGCGGTGCGGAGCATGCTCTCACTGTAGCAGCTCGCGGGTGCGCTGCCGGGCCGCCTCCGCGCCTTCGAGGTCGCCCTGAAGCTCGAGGATCGTCGTCAAGCGAACCCACCCGGTCTCGGCCTCCGGACGCAACGCGACCGCGTCTCTCGCGTACGCCTCCGCCTCGTCCAGCGTCGCTCGGTCGCGCGACAGATACAGCGCGAGGTTCGTCAACGCGCGCTCGCGGCCCGGCTGCAGCGCGAGCGCACGGCGCGTGGACGCGATGGCGGCCACCCGGTCGCCGAACCGATCCTGCAGCGCGCCCAGGGCCACCCATGCGCCGGGCTCGCTGTCGGACACCGCCGTCGTCACCGTCTCGAGGATGCCCAGCGCTGTCTTGGCGTCCTGCTGAACCCGCATGCGGCCGCGGGCGTCGTTGGCGAGCGCCCACGCGAGCCGACGGCGATCCTCGGCCGCGGGCAGCCGTGGGTCCCACTGCAAGAGCACCTCTGCCGTGCTGGGCGGACGCGGAAGCTCGGCCACGCGCGCGAGATTGGGCGCCGCAACGCGAAGCGGGGGCGCGCCCCGGTCCGACCAAAACGGCACGCGGCTGAAGATCGACACGGTCGGCGCCTCCACGGCCACCGCGCCACCGTGGGCTTGGATCGCCGCGACGATGCGCGAGGGCTCGTCGACGCCACCGTGCGCGGCTGCCCACACGCGATGCTCGACGGTGCCCGGCAACGCAGCGTCCGGTACGGACTTGTATAGATGTTGCGCAGGGACGGCGACCACGTCGGGCCGGGCCCCCTCCACGACCCGCGCGCTCAGCAGGCCGGCGGCGACGTCGTCCGACTGCGAGAGCAGAAGACCACCGGGCGGCACCTGGGCGAGCGCGCCCCGGGTCCAGCTTGCCGGGCCCCAAGACGCGGTGTTCTCGACGTCCTGCGCCGTCTGCAGACCCGCCGGGAGCGCAAGCACCACGAACAGCAGCGGGACCATCGCCCACACGGCGCGCCCACGCGGCTGGACGTGCCGACGCGCGAGCTCGGCGACGGCAACCACGACGACGATTGCGGTGACCAGCCCCGTCTGCCGCTCGGAGACCCCCATCGGGTTGATCGCCACCGCGTACAGCAGCTCGACCACCAAGATGAAGCCCAGCCCCGCCGCGACGCCGCGTTCGCCCTGGTCGACCGCGGGTCGCCACGCCAGCGCCACCACGGCGCACAGCCCCACGGCGGGTCCCACCGGACCGAGGTCTTCGGCCAGCCCGGTGAGCACCGCGTCGGCGTTGAGCTGCCACATCGCCGCCGTGCTCGGCCACATCGAGTCCGCATACGACCGACGGATCGAGCCGGCCATCAGGTGGTCCCACCACGTCGCGAGCGTGTCCGGGTCTCCCCAGTCCGTGACGGGGGCGCGTCCGGAAGCCAGCGGAATCGCCACGATGACGGCGCTGGTCATCACGACCAGCAGCGGTGCCCAGCGTGCCCAGGCCCGCCGACGCTTCAGCGCCACGGCCCACCCGATGATGACGGGCACCACGAGCGCCAGGCGTGCGTCACCGAAGCACCACGCCGACCAAACCGCCGCCATCGTCCCGAGCAGCCGGCGGCCGGTTCGAGGTGCACCCTCGGGCACCGGCGAAAAGCCCCACAGGACTGCAACCATGAGCGAGCCCTGCAGCGCGTAGATTTCAACCACGCGAGCCTGCCGTGAAAAGGTCAGGCCCGCCGCGAGCCACACCGCTGCACCGACGGCGATCCAAGGATGCACCCCGCGCTCCCGCAGCAGCGCGACCACGCCACCGACGGTGATGCCGCCCAGCAGGGCGGACAGCGCCGCCATGCGAAAGCCAATCGAGCCCAGCGGCAGCACGGTCGCGAGCCGGAGCAGCAGCCCGTACCCGGGCGCGCCCGGCGGATGCATCACGCCCAGCTCGTAGCCGGCCGCCCCGATCTCGCCGGAGTCGAGCCAGTAGTGGGCGGGCGAGGCGAACGCGAGAAAGACCACGAACGCAACCCAGCCGACCGCGAGGGCGAGCCGCATCGCGCGATTGTTCCAACATCGCTCGCGCCGGAGCAAGCGCCGCACGCCGCGGATTCCACGAGATCTGCGGGCGAGGTGCGCCGCCGGCTCCTCCCTGATAGCTTCCGGCCGTGATCGACGTCCGCCGTGACGCTGCCGCGCTCCCGCCCGACACCGCCGTGTGCATGGGTGCGTTCGACGGGCTCCACCGCGGGCATCAAGCCCTGCTGCAGCGGGCCCGCACGCACGCGCCGCACGTTGCGCTGGTGACGTTCGATCCGCACCCCACCAAGATCATCGCGCCCGACCGGCAGCCCAAGCTCATCTACGCGCCGGCGCAGCGCGAGCGCGTGGCGGCAGCGTTGGACGTGTCTGCACTGGTGCTGCTCCCCTTCGACGAGGCGATGTCGAAGATGTCGCCCGAGGCGTTCGTGCAAACGTGCCTCATCGACGGGCTGCGACCGCGCGCGATGGTGGTCGGCGCAGACTTTCGCTTCGGCGCGCGGCGGGCCGGTGACGCGCAGGCGCTTCGTGCCCTGCTCGCCCCGGCCGACATCGCGGTCGACATCGTACCGCCCGTCCCCTTGGGCACCGGCGACGACGCCAAGCTCAGCAGCACCGACATTCGCCGGGCGCTCGACGCCGGCGACGTTCAAGCCGCAGGGACCCTGCTGGGCCGCTGGCACGCGCTCGCAGGGACCATCGTCCACGGGGCCAAGCGAGGGCGCGCGCTCGGCTTCCCCACGGCCAACCTCGGTCCAAGCGAGGGCTACGCCCCGCCGATCGGCATCTACGCAACTGCGCTGGCGGTGTGGGATCCGGCCTCGCCCGACTACGGCACGGTGTGGCCGGCCGTCACGAACGTTGGCCACAACCCCACGTTCACCGACGGTGACGCCCCCGTGGTCGTGGAGACGTACGTGCTCGACCAAGCGCTCGGGGAGCGACTGTACGGCGTCGACGTGGAGGTCTCGTTCGTCGCCCGGCTGCGCGGGGAGATCAAGTTCGACGGGGCGGACGCGCTCGTCGACCAGATGCACCGCGACGCGCAGCAGGCCCGCGACGTTCTCACGCCTGAGGTGCTCGCCCGCGTGCTCGCCCCGCCGACGGAGACCCGCTGATGAGCGCACGTGACCCCATCGCCAGCACGACGATCGCCCGGCTCTACATTGCGCAGGGCCATCTGCGTAAAGCCGCGCGCATGCTGGATGCGCTGCTCGACCAAGATGCCGACGACGGCGCAGCCCTTCACCTGCGGACGCGGCTGCGCGCCATGCAGGCCCCCACCCTGACCGCGTCGGTCGACGACACCGCGCTGGAGATCGGATGGGACGCGGTGCCCCAAGGCCCCGACGAGCCGCAGCGCCACGCCGTCATCGTCTCGTACCTGGCCGCGGGCACCCTGCCGCAGGTCCACGTCACCTCCGTGCCCTGCAAAGAAGCCGCAGATGCCTGCACGTTCGACCGGCCGCAGCAACCGGGCAGCGCGGTCGTGTCTTTGGGGTACGTCGGCGAGTCCGGCTGGGTCGCCGAGGCGGTCACCAGCCCGCTGGTTTGGTCGTCGGCGCCCGAAGACGCCTGAGCGCCGCCTGCGTCGACGAGCTGCGTGCTACCGTCCGCCGCGATCATGTTCCGCGGCGCATTCACGGCCCTCGTCACCCCGTTTCGAAATGGCTCCGTCGACTACGACGCGCTGAAGAAACTCGTCGATGCGCAGATCGAAGGCGGCATCGATGGGCTGGTT
>JBCCQM010000248.1:0-11363 GCA_039024335.1 Myxococcota bacterium | reverse complement strand
GGGGAGCCGCGCGAGCACCTCGGCAAAGACCGCTTCGACTTCGCCGACGTTCCGCTGGGCGCGCCAGGCGTCGACCGCGGCGCCAAACGACGCATCCGCCGGTGCGGGACGCTCAACGGCGGGCGCGGGACCAAGCGCCTCGATGGCGTCGACCACCCGGGGGGCCCGCTCCGCGTACGGCAGCGCGGCGATTTCCGCAGCCTCGATCGAGGCCCCGATCCAGTAGTCCTGGGCGCCGTAGCCGACCGGGAACTCCGCCTTCCCGTCGATCGGCTCGAGCGGCAGACCGCCGGTGAAGCGGACCGGCACGATCGGGAGCTGCAGGCGGACCGCATAGTCGAGAATGGTGGAGCTGACCGTGCGCAGCGACTCGGCGGCGTGCTGGGACCGGGTGCCCTGCGGGTGCAAGAAGAACGAGGTCTGCCCCGCGCGAAGCTTGGGCTCGAGCGCGGCCAGGTGGTTCGCCATCGACTGCGGCTTGGACTGGTCGAAGTACAAGATCCACGCCGGGTCCACGCCTTCATCCCCGCCGAACAGCAGGCGCAGGATCCAGCCGATCCAGCGCTGCTGGTGCTTCGCGTTGGCCATCGTCGTGACGGCGCGGTCGCTGAAGCCCGCGAGCAGGTGCGTGATGAGCAGCGACTCGATCTGCACCTGGTGATTGGCGAGGTAGATCGCCGGACGCTGCCGCAAGGTTGCAAAGTCCTCGGGGTCCTCCACGACCACGCGGCCCACGAACTGCTGCAGAAGGCCCTCCCACAGGTCGCGACCGATCCAGGCGTCGTCGTGGCCGACCTGTCGGGCCCAGAACGGACGCACGGGCGCGGGATCCAGCACGGCCGGGCCAGCGTCGCGAACGACGACGTCATCGCCCTCCCGGGTGACCGACAGTGCGGGCGGATTGAGGGGCAAGGCTGCGGGCAGGCGGCCGGGGTGGATGCCGTGCGCGTGCCCGACGTGCTCGAGCGCCGCGATGTCTGCCGCTTCGGTGCGGCCGTAGATGCCATTTACGGTGCCCGGCATCCAGTCGCAGGCCTTCACTTCGTCGGCGCGCAAACGGGTGCTCGTGCCGTCCGTCCGCGAAAGACGAACGCCGGGAACGAACGCGCGGTCCCGGAGAAAGCGGCGACGGTCGGCCGGCGCCGCGGCACCCAGCGGGCCCTTGGGAAAGCAGGCCTCCACCACCGTCGCGTCGGCCCACACCCGGGGGCCCTCGGGCCCATCGACGATGAGCTGCAGCTCGAAGCGCGGCAGGCCCGGGGCGAGCAGGCCCGCAAAGCGGACCTCGCAGCGTACGACGCCTTCGGTGGGCGTCGGCCCGAACACGCGCAGCGACGGCACGCGGGCGGGGTACGCCACGACGTCATCACCGATCGCCTCGCTCCACAGATGCAGCGCGTCGTGGGGGATGCCGTGCAGCGCGGCGTCGAGCAGCGCCGGGTGCAGGCGCCCGCGCGGCACGGATCCGCGGCCGGCATCGAGCGTGGTCGATGCGCCCTGCCCGGTTCGAACCCCGCCGGTCCACAGCTGAAACGCCGGGCCGTGGAACAACGAACCATCCTCGTACGGGTTGGTCATCGCCGGGCCCTGTAGGGCCTCCCAGGGCGTCGGCGCAGCCTCGAAAGCTCCGGTTCTCACGCGCGCGGTCGCTACGGGCTCGCCATCGTCATCGAGGACCTTGACCCGCAGCGGGCCTGCGGAGCGCTCGACCACGGTCTGCAGGGTTCGCGGCTGCGCAACGTCGACCCAGCCGTGCACGGCGACATCTTCGATCGCGGCGATGGGCTCGTCGACGGCCTGCGCGATGAGGTCGACCAGGGACATCATCGGGACCGCGGGTCGATTCCACGTGGGGCAGTGATCGAGCAGCCAGCCATCCCTTGCGGCTTCGAGCGTGTGCGACCCCGGTCGCCCGCCGCGCGGGCCCAGCGGCGTCGGCGTGGACACGATGCGCATGCCAAGCCCTTCGGCGCTGTAGATCCGCAGGCCGTCGACCCACAGCGACGCGCGGGCGATCGCAAAGGGCCCGTCGTCGTCGCGGCCGCGGTCGGTGATCTCCAGCGTGCACAGCACCCGCTCGTTGCGAGGCACGACCTGACCGCGGTAGCGCCACGTCATCGGGCGCTTGGTTGCCAGCGGCTCGAAGCGCGGGTTCGTGACGCCCTCGTCCATGCCGGTGCAGAGCATGTACGCCTGCAGCAGCTGGATCATCGCCTCGATGCCCAGCGAGCCGGGCTGCACGGGGTCCTGGAAGAAGTGCGCCTTGAAGTACCAGTCGCTGGCGCGGACGTCCTTTTCGGCCCGCATCGCGCCGAGCCCGTCGACCCCGCCCTCGGGCCAGAACCCGGTGATGCGGTTGAGCATGTCGAGCTTGCTGCCCGGCAGGGTCGCCCCCTCGCGATACAGCGCCTCGGGACGCGCGTCGAGATCGATGACCTCGGTGCCCGGCGCGTCGAGCAGCGCGCGGTCGCGGTCTTCGACCGGCAGCCCCGACTGGTCTTCGAACGCCTCGACGGGAAAGCACCCGAACACGGTCTTGAGCGTGTAGACGGGCGCGTCGCCCTGGAACATCTCGACGTCGAACGAGGTGATCACCATGCCGCCGGCCTTCGACAGCGCGGTCAGCTTCACCTCGGTCCGCAGCGTGCCCGCGTCGCGGAACACCTCGCGGAGCTGGGTGCCGGTGCCGTCGAGGTTCCGGAACAGCAGGTCGTTGTCGTACTCGAGAACCGAGCCCACGTAGCTGGCCAGCCAGCCACACGGCTGCAGCGCGGCCTCCAGCAGCACCGCGAACGGCATCGTCGCCGCGCCGTTGTCGTCGAAGTACCAGGCATCGGCCGGCACGTCGTACTCGACCACGACCTCGGCGCCCGGCTTGGCCACGCCGATCGGTCCGGTCACCGACGTCACGCGCGACATGAAGTGGTACGGCGGGCTCGGCAGGCGCGGCGCGGTGCGGTGGGAATCGAACGGGGCGTACATCGGCCCGAACGCGTCCGAGGGGCGGCCCCATGCGCACGCCAGCAGCGATGCGTAGTCGAACTTGAACGTGCCGCCCTCGGGCAGCGCCACCTCGGCCACCGGCTTGGGCTCGACGTAGTTCTCGAGCAGGTGCGTCCAGCTCTCCAGCGGCCAGTCCGGCACGAGCTGCAGGCCGACGCGCTTGGCGTGGAACGCCTTGAGTCCATCGACCGTGCACAGCAGGTCGGCGTAGATTGTGGGCATGGGCCCCGCGATGATCTCTTCGACGAAGACCTCGTAGATCGTCTCCTTGGACGACGGCGTTACCTGGCCGCGGCAGCGCATGTCGATGGGCTCGCCGGGCACGGGCTGGAAGCGCCAGCCGTCGCGCCGCAGCGTGTAGCCCAGCGCGCTGAGGTAGAGGCTCAGCGCTTGAAAGCACCCTTCGAACATGAGCGTGCCGGGCATGCACGGGTCGTTCTTGAAGTGCCCATCGAAGAACCAGTCCTGCGGGGTCACCGGCGTGCGGGCGCGCAGGTAGCCACGCTTCCACGGGCCGCCCTCGGGCTCGAAGTGCGTGACCTCGTCGAGGAACAGCATCCGGCCGCCTTGAATGCGCGGCGTGTTCGAGTGCGTCTGCGAGAACGAGAAGCCCTCGCCGAAGCAGTCCCAGGGGCGCCCGTCGGCAAACGCCTCGATGTCGGCGCGGGAGAAGCTGCGCCGGTCGGTGAGCTGCGCCGGCGGGTCCAGCCGCGGGGTCTCGACGATGTCGGCCTCCTCGGGCGACCACAGCACGCCGTCGGAGTCCGCAAGCTCCTCCTCGGTGAAGAAGCCGGCCTGGCCGTTGCGTACGCAGAGCCGGATGTCACCGTCGATGCGACAGTCGTAGTGGAAGAAGAACAGGCGTACGTCGTCGTGGCGCGCGTGGCCGTCGACGTGAATGTCGTACTGCAGCGTCTCGCCCGGCGCAGGCAGGTCGCCACCAAAGGTGAGCGTGCAGCCGAGCAGGCGGTAGACCCGGTCTCCCTTGTTGAGGAAGTCGGCGCCCATCCAGCTGATCAGCAGCAGGTCGGCCTGGCCGCTCTCGATGAAGATGCCGCCCGGCATGCGGCCGCGGTTGAGGTACCAGCTGTCGGCGCAGACGTCGGTCTCCGTCCAGATCGTTCCGGTGCCCAGCACGCCGGGCTCGGCGTCGATCCCGGTGACGCGGTCGGCGAGCAGCAGCGGCGGCTCGGGCATGCGCACCTGCTTGGCATAGCCGTCCTGCCGTTCGAAGAGCGGTCCGAAGATCTCGGAGATGCGACCGGACGCGCCGACCTCGAGCTGGGCCCGAGACAGGGTCAGGCCGATCGGCGTCGGCGCGGCTGAGGGTTTGGCGGAGGTTGGCTTCGTTGCGACCGGCGTCTTCGCGACCGGCTTCGTCGGGGTTGGCGTGGGCGCTGGCTTGGCAGAGGCAGGCGTGCGCGTGGGCGTGACCGCCGGCGACGACGGCTTCGGCGGCGCGGCAGCGGGCGCCGGCGTCGCGACAGGTGCGGTGACCGGCGTCGGCGGGACGCCGGGCACCGAGACCCGCGCGACCGCGGGCGAACGTGGGGGTACGGCCGCAGGAGCGACGGGCTGCACCCGGCCCTGCGATTGCGCAAGCAGCTGCGTTCGACCCGCGAGGAAGCGCGCGTGTACGGCCGCCTGCTGCTGCACGAAGCGCTGATGCAGCGCGCCGATCTCGGCGAGCATGCGCGCGCCGGCCTCGGCAGGCCCGGCCCCGGGCGTCGGCAGGACCACCGGGGCTGGGATCGGGGCGGGACTCGCCGCAGAGACCGGCTTCGGCGGCGCCACTGCGGCCACGACAGGCGCAGCCGCGGGGACCGGGGGCGCCGCGGGCTTGATGGGTGCGGCCGCGGGGGGCGGCGCCGGTTCGGCCGAACGCGAGGTGTGGGTGGCGACGACGAAGTCAGGACCGAGAACGGGCGGAAGCGCGGGGGCGGGTTTCATGTCGAGAAGCTCCGTCGTGGAAGCCGGGGCCTTGCGTGCGCGCACGGCCGGAAGATGAAGCGGAACGGGAATGCCCGGCCGCGTGGGCGCGACGGCCTTCGGCGGCGTGAGCCGGGCGAGCAGCGCGTCGACCTGAACGGCCACGCCTGCGGCCACGAGCGCGGCGGCGGCATCGAGCGCGGCAATGGCCCCCTGCCCGGGCTTGTCGAGCGCCACGACCACGGCCTCGCGCAGCCGCGCGGGACCGAGGATGTCGGTGATCCAGCGGGTGCAGGAGCGACCCGGGCCGTGTTCGACGAACACGCGAACGCCATCGGCCCACGCGCGCTCGATCATCGGCGGCACCTCGAGGCAGTGCTCGGCCTGCCCCAAGATCGTCTGCGCGCAGGCTTCGGTCGCCGGGATGTACGGGTCGGGCCGACCACCCGAGTAGAACCGGACGCCGGGGACCGGGTGCACGGTGCGTCGGTGCAGTCGCAGCCAGGCTTCGGCGTCGGGCCGCAGCTGCGGCACGTGCACGCACATGTTGTAGGCCAGCGGCGCGCAGCGGCTGCGCCCCACAGCCTCGACGATCGGCGCGATCGCGGCGGCCTCGCCCCCGATGACCACGTCGGCGTCGGAGTGAACGATCGCCAGCTCGACCCGATCGGTCGCGGCGACGAGCGCCTCGACCTCGGCCCGAGGCGCGAGCACCGACCACATCTGCCAGTCCGCGTCGGGGCCCCACTGCGCCTTGACGGTTTCGAACCCGCCGGCGAGGTTGCGGGTGAACAGCGCGGAGGCCCGCGCCGCGTCACGCATCGCGTCGACGTCTCGCCACGCGCCCAGGGCGAACAAGCTGTTGCTCTCCCCCGAGCTGTAGCCGATCGCCGCCTGCGGCTTCAGCCCCAGGACGCGCATCGACAGCTCGGCGTGCAGCTGGCACACGGCCGAAGCCGACCACAGCCGCTGCTCCGCCTCGGCCGGGCCTTCGGTCCACGAGAGCGCTTCGTCGAGCGCCCGGAACCGGGTGGACACCGCATCGCCGAGCTCGGGCAGGTCGTGCAGCAGCGGAAGACCGGCGCCAGCGTACGCCGAGCCTGCCGAAGTGAAGACGAAGCCGACCTCGCCCGCCACGGTCTCGCCGCGCACGTGGACCCCTGCCCCCGGCGGCGTGCCGGTGTGCAGATGCGCCTGCGCCTTGGCGCGCCGGACCTGCAGCTGCGCCTCGGACTCGGCGACCAGGACGACGCGCATGCCCTGCGAAGACAGGTCGCCGACCGGCGTCCGTCGGTCGTTGGCCACCGCGTCTGCAACCGCGGCCTTCGTGGCGCCCTGGTAGGCGGCGAGCACGGGTGGCTCCGTACGGGCGGGCGCCGTCGCCGAGGTCGTTCCAGGGCGCAGCGAGACCTGGCCGCGGGCGCCTTCCATCGCCGGAATCTGCACGCTGGCGACCCGCTCCGGTCGCGGGCGCGGGCGGCCCGAGGCATCCACACGCCGGTGCAGCGCCCACGCGAGCGCACCGACGTGCAGCAGGCCGGTGGCGGCGTGCGCGTGGCCAAGCATGGAGGTCAGGTCGGCGCGCGAGCCCGGGCCCCACACCTCGTCTGCCGCCGCGTCGGGCTCTGCGAGCACGGCGAGCACCGGGAGCCCCGCCGCCTGCGCGTCGGCGACCCGACGCAGCACCAGCGCGACCGCGGCGTCGCCCGGCTCGGCCGCGTCCGTACGCAAGAGCGCGGCGGCTGCCGCCCGCTGCACCGGTTCGCGCGCAAGGTCGACCGCGCCGATCACGGCAGCGTCGAGTTCGCCGGTCGCGACCGCGCGCGCACCCAGCGCCAGCGCATCGAGTCCCGAGCGCTGCTCGGCGAACACCGAGCAGCTGCCGCCGCCGAAGTCGAACCGGCGATTCACCCGGTTGGTGGGGATGTTCGGCATCGTGCCGATGACGCCGGCCGCCGTGAGCGCATCGACGAAGCCCTCGCCGTGGCGCCACCGCGCGCCGTACCGAGCCACGCCCGCGTCCACGCCCATGCCCACGAACACGCCCGTCCGCGCGCCCTCCAGCGAGGTGGCCGCGACCGCCTGCGAGGCGACGTCGAGCATCGCGAGCTGCTGCGGCAGGGTCTGGGCGAGGTCGTGCGGGGGAATGCCGACCGCGACCGGGTCGACCTCGAGCGGGGCCCCATCGCGCACAGGGCTGCGACGACCGGCAAGCGTGTCGAGCACCATGTCCGCGTCCGTGCAGTCGCCGGCGCGCATGGCCACCGCGACGATGCCGACCGGCTCCGCCTGGACCGACGCGGCCTCGGCGGGCAGCGACGGGTCGTGGGCCTCGACGATGAGGTGCGCGTTGTTGCCTCCAAAGCCGAACGCGGAGACGGCCGCGCGTCGCGGTCCGCTCCGCGTCGGCCACGGTTCGGGCGCGCCCAGGACACGCACCCCGTGCTCGGCGAGCGCGTCCGCGGGCGTGTCGACGTGCGGCGTCGGGGGCAGCTCGCCCGCCCGCATCGCTTCGCAGGCCTTGATGAGGCCCGCCACGCCCGCGGCCGTGATCAGGTGGCCGACGTTGGCCTTGAGCGAGCCCAGCGGCAGACCCTTCACGGCGTCGCCGAAGACCTCCCCCAGCGACGCAAGCTCGGTGGCGTCGCCCAGCTGGGTGCCGGTCGCGTGGCACTCGACGTAGTCGACGTCGGCCGGCGAAAGCCCGGCCATCGCGTACGCGGCCTGCAGCGCCCGCGCCTGGCCCGAGGCCGAGGGCACCAAGAAGCCCCGGCCACGACCGTCGTTGCTCAGCCCCACGCCGCGAATGACCCCGTGAATCTCGTCGCCGTCGCGGCGGGCGTCCGCGAGGCGCTTGAGCACCACGAAGCCCGCGCCCTCGGCCGGCAGCAGGCCGTCGGCCTCGGCATGGAACGGACGGCTCCGCCCTGTCTTGCTCAGGGCCCGCAGCGCGCCGAAGCCCACGTGAATGAACAGGTCGTCGGCGCAGTTGACCGCGCCGGCGAGCATCACGTCGGCGGCACCGTCGTGCAGGCGGTCGCAGGCGAACTTGATCGCGTACAGCGAGGAGGCGCAGGCGGCATCGAGCGCGGTCGCGCCGGCGCCCAGCTCGAGCGCCCGAGCGAGCAGCAGCGCGGGCAGGCCGGCCCCAAAGCGGTTGCGCGGGTCCACCTCGTCTCCCGTCGCGCCCCAGACGGACTCGGCAAACGCCGACATGCCGCGCGTCGGAAAGCCGAGGCTGCCGAAGATGGCGCCCGTCCGCGCCGTTCCGCTCAGCTTGGCGTCCCTCAGCGCGGCGCGGGCGGTGTGCAGCGCCCAGGTGAAGACCGGGTCGAGCCCCTGCAGACGCGCGGGCTCGACGGCAAAGCCCGTCGGGTCGAAGTCGAAGCCGGTGACGTAGCCACCGCGGTCGCTCCACACCCTGTCGGGCTGCGGCGTGTCGGCGTCGCAGTGCAGCGCGGCTGGGTCCACGCCCCAGCGCCCCGCGGGCGCGGAACCGGTGCAGTCTTCACCGGCCCGCACGCGCGCCCACAGTGCCGCAGGGCTGTCGGCCCCGGGCAGCAGGCACGCGCGACCGACGATCGCAATGGGAGCGAAACGAGCCATGCGAAGTCCCCGGCGTCCTCGGTTCAGGCGTTCGGCAGCTGGTGCGTTTCGACGCCGTGCAGCTCGGCCACCACCGCGCCCGACGGGTCGCGGAACACGACGTCGGCGACGGCCTTGCTGCCCTCGGCGCGGCGACCGGTGAGCGTGCAGTGCAGCGGGCCCGCGGTCGGCGTGGCGTACGTGCGGACCTCACCAATCGCGGTCGGCAGCGATGAACCGCCGAGCATGCGCTGGCTCCACAGCAGGGCCAGCTGCAGGCCACCGTCGACGGCGAGCGGGTCGGTCGCCCACGCCGCGCGCCAGCCCGCCTCGTGGACGCCGGCGACGTCGGCCGACATGCCTCGGTCGGACACCCCTTCGATCGAGCGGATGACCTGGAAGTCGGGCCCGTGGAACAGCACGCCACCGTAGACGGCCTGATCGCCCCAGGTCTCGAGGCCCAGATCCGTCGGTGCCTGCGCGCTGGGTTCGGGGCGCCGATCCGCGAGCGTGGCCGTGGCGCGGTAGTACTTGTTGCCCGCATCGTCGCGTAGCTCGAGCTGCAGCGTCACCTCGCCGCCCGCGACCGACTTGGTCGTGTGCACGTGCAGCGCCGTGCCGCGCTCGTGGAAGTCCTGCAGCGAGATGCCGCGCAGCACCGTCACGTCGCGCAGCCCCACGAGCGCCAGCTGTGGGCAGGCCGCCCGCGCCGCCCGCGAGAACCACTCCACGGCGAACGCTACCGGAACGACCGGCGTGCCCTGGATGCTGTGGTCGACCAGGAACGGGTGCGAGTGACGGTCGACCATCACGTCGACCCGCAGCGCGGCATCGTCGTCCGCGGGGGCGAACGCGCCGGCCTGCGGCGTGCCACCGAGCACCAGCTCCACGTCGCCACGATGGCGAACCTCGTCGACGAGCATCTGCGCGCCGACGTCGAGCGGAATGAGCGAGACGCCCATCGCGGTGAAGTGGGCTTCGAGCTGCGGCGTCACCATGCCGCCCTTCCAAGGCCCCCACCCCAGCGACTTCACCCGACAGTTCGCGTGCGCCCGCCCGTGGGCCCACGCGACCTTGTTGAGCACTTCGTTGGCCATCGCGTAGTCGACCTGACCGACGTTGCCGAACCGCGCCGCGACCGACGAGAACATCACCAGCAGCTTGAGCTCGTCCTGCGCGGTCGCGTCGAGCAGCGCTCGAAGGCCTGCGACCTTGGTGTCGAACACCCGCGCGAACTGCTCGGGGGTCTTGTCCTCGATGCGGCGGTCCGCGAGCACGCCCGCCGCGTGCACGAGCGCATCGATGCCGCCCCAGTCACGACGAATCGTCGCCAGCGCGGCGCCCACGGCCTCGGCGTTGCAGACGTCGACCGGTACGTAGACCGCGGTCGATCCCGCCGCTGCGATCGCCTCGAGCGTGCCGCGAACCTCCCGCGCGGCGAGCAGCGCCTTGGCGCGTCGGCCCAGATCGGCGGGGGTGAGCGTCTCCCCGCGCGCCTTGGCGCCCGAGAGCAGCGCGGCCTTGATCTCCGCATCCGTCGCTGCGCCTTGCGTCTCCGCCCCTTCTTTCGCCAGTGGGGTGCGACCGAGCAGCGCGAAGCGGTATCGCCCCTGCCCTGCGAGCGCGATGAGGGTCGCGGCCGTCACGCCCCGCGCGCCACCGGAGGCCACGATGACGCTGCCGTGGGGCAGCGCCGCCTCCTGGGCCTGGACCGGCTCGGGCATCGAGCGGAGCTCGATTCGAGTTCCATCCGCGGCCAGTCCCACGTCGAGCGCATTGCCGCCGTCGAACAGCTCAGCCACGATCGCGTCAGCGACGACATCCGCCGTCCGGTCCGCGCGGGCCACGTCGAGCGCCTTGACCGACGCCTCCGCCCACTCCTGGTTTGCGGTACGCGCGAGGCCAGCCAACCCGGCGAGCCATGCCTGCTGCGGTGCGCTGTCGGTCGTGCCGAACGCGCCCCCGGTGTCCTGCACGGTCACGAACAGTCGCGGCGTCGCGCAGGTGGCCTTGAGCGCCTTCGCCCAGCCGAAGGCACGCGCGTTCACGGCCACGGCGGCGTCCACGTCGGACACCGCCGCGAGCCCGTCGAGCACGATCAACCCGCTGGCATCGGCGGGCAGCGCCTGCGACGACGTGCCGAGCGTGGCGGCCATGCCCCGCGCCTGAAGCTTTGCGACCACGGCCGCGGCAATGCCCGTACCGTCCTCGGTCACCACGACCCGGCCCACGCCGCCGAGTCCACGCATCGCCATGCCCGGCGCCGCCGTGGGGACGGCACGCAGCACGAAGCGACCGAGGTCCTCGGTCGACGCGGTGGTCGCGGACTCCGCTGCGGACGCTGCGGACGGGGTCGACGGCGCACCGCCGAGCAGTCCCTGCATGTACTCCACGATCTCGCCCAGCGTCTGCAGCTTCGCCATCGCGTTTGCGTCCACGTCGGGCATGCCCGGCGCCGCTTCCTGCACGGCCGAGAGAATCTCCACCCGCTTGATCGAATCGATCCCCAGGTCTGCCTCGAGATGCATGTCGTTCGTCAGCATCTCCGCCGGATAGCCCGTCTTCTCGGCCACCACCGCGGACATCACCGCCTGCAGGTCGACGGCGGGGGCGGACGCAGCCACCGGAGCCGCCGCAGGCGCGCCCAGAAGGCCCTGCATGTACTCGACGATCTCCCCGAGCGTCTGCAGCTTGGCCATCGCGTTCGCGTCCACGTCGGGCATGCCCGGCGCGGCTTCCTGCACAGCCGACAGAATCTCGACCCGCTTGATTGAGTCGATGCCCAGGTCTGCCTCGAGGTGCATCTCGTTCGTCAGCATCTCCGCCGGATAGCCCGTCTTCTCGGC
>JBCCQM010000247.1:0-11394 GCA_039024335.1 Myxococcota bacterium | reverse complement strand
GCTCAAGGTCATGCTCACACGCAACGATCTCGGGGGCGCGCTCGCGGAGACCGAGGCGGGGCTGCCCGCCTACCCCTGCACGCCCGGCGGCAACGAGCAGCGGGAGTGGGCCATTCGCTTCGGCGTGAACATCCTGCAGTACGCCACCTGCACCGACTACAAGGCGGACCGCGCCCACGTGGAGACGCTGCTGCGATCGCGGCGGTGGAAGTAGCGGATGGACGTCGAACGCTGGTCGGTTGCGGCGGGCTTCGTGCCTCCGCTTTGGGCGATCCTTCTCGTGGCCGTCGGCGCAACGCTGGCCACCATCGAGGGCATCCGTTCCTTTCGGGCGCCCCCCTCAGGGACATCGCGCGGCCTTGCGGCGGGCCTGCTCGCGATGCGCTTGCTCGCGATCGCGGCGGTCGTGGGCATCGCGTTCGAGCTCACGCTTCGCATCGAGCAGGTGAGCCCCCTGGGCCGACGCGTCGTGGTGCTGGTCGACCGCTCCGCGAGCATGAGCCTTGCGGATGCCGCCGAGGATGCCGACCCCGCCACCCGACAGTCCCGACTCGAAACGCTGTGGAACGACAGCGCTGCCAGCCGCGCGGCGTGGGCCGAGCAGGGCCTGCTCGTCGACGTTCGGGGCTTCGACCTCACCACCCAGCCCCTGTCCGGTGACGCCGCGCAGACGCTCGCCGGGACCCCGAGCGGAGCCGGCAGCGACCTCGCCGCGGCGCTCTCGGAGCTCGGCGAGGCCGACCCAACGCAGCGCGTCCCGCTCGTCGGCGTCGTGGTGCTCTCCGACGGCCTGGTCGCGCCCGACCGTGCGAGCGACCAGCACGTACAGTCGGTCGCGAGGTCGCTGGGCGTGCCGGTGACCACCGCCAGCGTCGGCGCCCCCCAGATCACGGACGTCAGCGTCGCCGACGTGCGCGCGGGGGAGTTCGCCTTCGTCGAAAACGTCACCGAGATCGACGCGACCATCATCGCGCACGGGCTGCGGGATCAGACCACGACCGTGCAGCTGCGTCGCAACGGTGAGGTCGTCTACGAGCGACCGCTCATCCTCCACGCCGACGGCGTGCCCCACGACGTGCGCTTCGAGGTCGCCCCGGACCGCATCGGCCAGTTCGTCTACGAGGTGGTGGTCGAGCCGCTGGAGGGTGAAGCCACCACCGAAAACAATCGGCGGGCATTCGTGCAGAAGGTGCTGCGCGACAAGGTCCGCGTCCTGCACGTCGCCGGACGCCCCGACTGGGACGTGCGTGCGCTTCGGGTGCTGCTGCGGCGCGACCCCAACGTCGAGCTGCTCAGCTACTACATCCTCCGCGGGTTCGACGACATCACGCGCGAAGACACCACCGCACCGCTGTCGCTGATCCCCTTCCCCACCGACGAGCTCTTCGAGGAGCAGCTCGGCTCGTTCGACCTGGTCGTGCTGCACAACTTCGACGCCGTGCAGCACCAGGTGGGTGGCTACGTCGACAACATCGCCGAGTATGTGCTCGACGGAGGCGCGCTCGTGCTCATTGGTGGAGATCTCGGGCTCTCCGACGGCGGCTACGCCCCGCGCTCGATCGCCTCCGTACTGCCGGTCGACACCCGCGCCCCGGCCGACAACCAGGAGGGGCCCTATCGACCCGCGGTGTCGGATGCGGGACGACGTCACCCCATCACCGCGTGGCTGGGCGCCGACGAAAGCGGTTGGGACGCGCTGCCCGAGCTCGACACCTTCAACGCCATGCCGCTGGCGCCGTGGGCCTCCCGCATCGGCGCGTCGGTTCTGCTCGAGCACCCCACAGCCCGCAACCGTGACGGCTCGAGTGCGCCGCTGCTGGCGGTAGCCGAGCCGGGCCAGGGTCGCGTCATGGTGCTCTCGACCGGGTCGACGTGGCGGATGGGCTTCGCCCCGCGGCTGCCGCTCATCGACGGCGCGCGGCCCTACGATCTGCTGTGGCTGGGCGCCGTGCGCTGGCTGCTTCGCGACGACAGCTCGGGGCGCCTCTCGCTCGAGAGCGACAAGCCGCGCTACCGCGTCGGCGAGACGACCACCCTGCAAGCGCGCGCGCTGTCCACCTCGTACGCACCCGAGCCTGACGTGGAGGTCCCGTGGCGGCTGATGTCGCTGGACGACGACGGCCCCGACGCCACGCCGTTGGCGAGCGGTGTGTGGAGCACGGACGGACAAGGTCGCGCCGAGACGGTCCTGGACCCGCTGCCCGTGGGCGCGTATGCGGCGTACGCGAGCCGGATTCTGGGTGACGCAGCGCCCACCGACGATGACGCCGCGGCTGCGCAAGAGGTCCGCCGCGTCTTCATCGTCGACCCGCCCGGCCGCGAGCTCGCGAAGGTCGACGCTGACCCGGGAATCGAACGCCTGCAGCGACTCGCCGAGCGGACCGACGGCGCGTTCGTCGACGCTGCCGACGGAAGCACGCTGCCCAAAGACCTGCCCGTTGCGGACCCGGACGACCTCGGTCCCGAAGCCGAACAGGTCGATGGGCGCCGCGACATCGCGCTGTGGAACGGGTGGGCGTCGGCGCTGCTGCTCCTGCTCGCCTTCGGCGGCGAGTGGATCCTCCGCCGCCGCATCGGCCTCGCGTAGCTGCGAGCTACGTATGTTGGGCGAGGACATCCGCGACCGCGGGCGGAAGCTCGGTGACCTCGCAGGCCACGTGGATCCGGTCGCCGTCGATGTCCACATCCGGCTCGCACGGGAGCAGCTCGTTCTCAGGCAGCGGGGCAATGAACGGCGGCATGCCCTCGACCGCAAGGAACACGGCGTGCTTCGAGATGGAGGCCGTGCCGGTGTACGTCGTCCCGCGGACGCGAACGGTCACGACGCCATCGGCGATCTCCACCGGGACCTTGGCCACCGTGGAGATGTCCTCGGCGGTAACCCACGCTTCGATCCGTGCCCGCTCGATCCCGACCACCTCCAGCTCTTGCGCGTCGAGCAGGCGATCGCGGTCGAGGCGAAGGCCATGCACGGTCAGCTTCGCTTCGTCGACCTCGACCCCGCGGGAGGCGAGCGACTCCATGCGCACGACCAGCGTGTCCACCGTGCCATCGATCAGGACCCCCAACACGAACGGGAAGCTGTCGATCTCCACGGTTGGCGTGCCCTCGATGGGGAGCGCCTGCTCGAGCTTCACGGCAGCCTTCTGCTCGGCGACCGCCCGCACCTTCCCATCGAGCACCGCGAGGCCGAGTACAGCGGCGACGCCGACGATGCCGAGCAGGACCAGGACCAAGACCAGGCGCTTCACCGGGACAGCGTACGCCGCACGCCGGCGTCCGAGAGAAACCCCGCGAGAACGCACACGAACGTGTTAGAACCATTCGGTGAGCGACGGGGAAAAGCGCACGGACCCGGACCTGCTCGAGCTTTGGCGCGGGGGTGACACCCAGGCTGGGGACGAGCTGCTGCGGCGTCACTTCGTGAGCGTGTACCGCTTTTTCGACGCAAACCTGGGCAGCTCGCAGATCGGCGGCGACGCCGAGGACCTCACGCAGAAGACGTTCGAAGCCTGCATCGCGGGCCGCGACCGCGTCCGCACCGACTTCCGCGCGTACCTCTTCGGCATCGCGCGACGCCAGCTGATGCGCGAGTGGGAACGTCGTCGGGCACGCGGTGAGATCATCACGCCCTCGCAGGCGGGCATCCGTGACGTTCGCACCTCACCGTCGGCTGCGGTTGCGCGGCTGGATGTGCAGCAGCTGTTCTTGCGCTCGCTGGAGCTGCTTCCGCTGGAGTTCAAAGCGGCGCTCGAGCTTTTCTACTGGGAAGACCGCTCGATCCCCGAGATCGCAGAAGAGCTCGGCATCGCCAAAGGCACGGTCAAGAGCCGGCTGTTCCGCGGCAAGGCCATGCTCAAGGACAAGCTGATCGCGCTGGGCATCCCGGCCGCGCTGCGAGACTCCACGGTCGAGATGATCGAGAAGCGCAGCAAAGAGCTGAACCTCGACGACGGCGACGACAAGAAGGCGTAGCGGGCCGTGTCGGACGCGGTCGTCTACCTCGGCGCCGACCTCCCGATCCGCTCGGGCCTCACAATCACGTTCCGCGCCCGCTTCACGGGGAGTGCGGACCACGAGGCGATACGCGCAGAAGTTGAGCGTCCGCATCCCGATGGGACCTTCAGCGACACGACGATCGCGCTCGAAGGCGACCTCACCGTCGTCACCACAAACCTGCTTCTCGGGCGCAGCCCTACGGGCCGCGTCGTCATTCCTCTCTCGTTCCTCGGCGGCGTGCTGGGGCTTTGGATGGTGATCGAGCTTGGCGATAGCCTCAGCTCCCTCACCGTCCTCACGTTTTTCATGGCCGGCGTCGTGCTTCTCCCGGTGGCGGTGCTTGGTCCTCAGCAAGCGCGCTATCGGCTCAAAGCGGTCGACCTCGACGCGCACCAGCGCCAGTTCGAATCCAAATGCCGGGAAGCCCTCGACCTCGGCTCCGTACCACCTAGCCTGACCGCAGGCGATCACGCACGTGACGAAGAAGACCCATCATCGTCCGCACGTCGCCACGGAGCATGACCCAGCGCCGAAACATCCGGTCGAGTGACGCCGGCAAGCGGGTCTCGCTGGCGCGCTCGAAGTAGCCCGAGTCGCGCGCAAGCTCGAGGCAGGTCTCACGCAGCGCGTCGAGTTCGGACCGAGGCGCAGCCTCGACGGGCGATGACGCGTCCTGCGGGGACAGGTCGAAGTAGAGCGTCGCGAGCATCACCGCGACCGCGTGGCTGAGATTCAGACTCGGCTGCGCAGGGTCAGCCGGGATGGTCACGTAGGCGGCACACGCCGCGAGCTCGTCGTTGGCCAGCCCATGCGCCTCGTTGCCGAACACGATCCCCAGCCGCCCCACCTGGCGCAGGGCCGCCTGCGGCGCCAGGTCGCGCGGTGCCAGCACAGGCAGCCGCGGGTCACGGGGCGCACCACACGTCCCCACCACCCAGTCGAGGTCGGCGATCGCATCGTCGAGCGCGTCGAACCGCTCGATCCTGGCGACCACGCGCTCGGCATGCACCGACGTCATGCGGAACTCCACGGAGCGAAGGTCGGCCGTACACCCGACCAGCCGCAGTGACGCGTCGAAGTTCGCGCATGCGCGCGCCACCAGGCCCACGTTCAGCGCCCCCGCCGGCCGCACCAGCACCACCGTCGGTCGCTGCCTACTCATCGCCCGCAGTTTCGCACGCTCTCGACAACGGCCTGGCCTGCGGTAGATCCGTCGTGAGCGCGATGGCCACCGACCCGCAGCAGGTTCTTTTCTACGACGGCGAGTGCGTCCTGTGTAACCGCAGCGTCCGCCTCGCGATCAAGCTCGACCGGAACGCGCGCCTGCGCCACGCCGCCCTGCAAGGCGCCACCGCCCGCCGCCTGCTCGGCGACCTCGCCCCCGAAGAACTCCTCGCCGGCGTCACCCTGTACGACCACGGCGCCGTCTACCGGGGCTGGGAAGCCATCGCCAAGGTCGGCGGCATTCTCTACCCCTGGCTCGCCTGGGCCTACCCCGTCCTGCACGTCCCCCCACTGCCGTGGATCTTCACCCGCCTGTACGCGTGGGTGGGTCGCAACCGCTATCGGTGGTTCGGCCAGTACGAGACCTGCCCGATCCCCCCTCCCGAAGTCCGCGCCCGCTACATCCAAGACTGACCCCAAGAGACAGCCCCCGGCGTGCCCTAGAATCGGGCCGTCGCCGCGGCGGGATCGGTCGATACCCGGCAGGCGAACTCCCTCCTTCACCGCGTCCGAAGCCACGAGCACTGCGAAGGGAGTCCAATCAGCCCCGGGACCCTTGCGGCAAGGCCACCCGAACTCCCCAACCCCTCCATGGGCAGTCCCCACAGCCCAGCGTGAAGGGTTAAACCACGAGCAAAGCGAGAGGAGCCCGACAGGGCGACCGCTGGGGAGGGGGGCCCCAATCCAAAGGATTGGGGGGAGGGGCCGCGAGGGCCCCTCCAAAGGCTCAATGCAGCTTGACGCCGCGATTCGGCACCCACGCCAGCTCGAAGTGCCCGAGCATCACCGGGCTGTCTTCGGTCAGGCGGACAACCGCGTGACTGGGCCCCTCGGTCATGCCGGAGGGACGCACACCGTTGGTGCTGGCGAGGTCGTACACGAGCAGCGATCGCGGCGCCTCTTCGGAAACGAGCGCGTGAACGCGAGAGAGGTTGCGGCCGTGACCGGCGAGCGAGCAGCGGTCGCTGTACCGCCCGATCAAGAGGCCTCGCTGAAGCTGCCGAGAGTCGAGGTCCAGCTCACGGACCTCTTCGCCCCGCCCCGCGGGCTTGGTCGAGCGCAGTCGAAGCACGCCACGCGGCTGCGGGCGGGCGTCCATGTCGAGGCCTCGGTAGCCACCGAACTCGCGGGGCTCGTCGCCGCCGATGTGAGCGACGCCGGGCTCGGCCGCCGCGCCTGCAGCCAGACGAACGCCCTTGCCGCTGGTGTCGAGGCCGGTAAGGTTTTCGAAGGCTTGCCCCGCATCCCCATCGAGCAGCGAGACGCCCTCCTCACTGCCGGGCACGACGAACACGACGGTGCGCCCGAGGCTGATGAGTCCGTGACCCGAGAACGAGAAACCGGGCACGCGCTTGCCGTCCGCGAGGAGCACGCCCGCTCGGCCGCCGAGGTCGTAGCCACGGAAGCGAATCGGTCCGTCGCCGGGCCACGCCGTGAGCAGGACGTGGCGAAGGCTGACGCGGTTGTCGTTGGGGATGGACAGCGCGCAGCGGTTGTGACGCCCGATCACCAGCGCGCGCGGCAGGTCGCGAGGACGCCGAAGCACGCGCTGTGCGACCGGAAATCCCTTGCGGTCGGTCGCGACGACCAGCGAATCGCCGGCTTCCACGCCTGCAACCAGCGCCTTGAGCACCGGGCGCGCGCGCTCGAAGCAACCCGCGAGTAGAGCCGTCGGGCTACTGCCATCCTGCGCAGCTTGCGCGGAGCCGGGACCAACGATGAGCTGGTCGGCGCTGTCCTCGGGCTTGAGCCCCACCGCAACGCAGCGTATGGGAACTGACGACGAATCGCTACGGAAAACGGCGCGAAGGTCCGCCCTGGGCCCCACTGGACACCTGATGAGGGTCCGGGCTGCGCACCTGGCCCGGTTGGCGCGCTGGCGGATCTCCCCCACACTGCCCCGGCCCGCGCGAACACGCCCGGATTCGGGACGCCAGCCCCATGAGCACCCCTGAGATCACGACCATCCTCGGCCCCGGCAGCGCATTTGAAGGGAAGCTCACCTTTGAAGGCGCCGTCCGTATCGACGGTGACTTCAAGGGAGAGATCCGCACCGACGGGACCCTCATCATTGGAGAGGCCGCGACCGTGCAGGCGGAGATCGCCGGCGCGCAGGTCGTCATCCACGGCACGGTGCGCGGGAACGTGCAGGCTTCGGTCCTGGTGGAGATCCATGCCCCTGGCCGGGTCTACGGCAACGTGGCGACCCCGAGCCTCGAGGTCGAGAAAGGCTCGCTGTTCGAGGGCAACTGCACGATGCAGGGCGACGCGCAGGAGCCGGCAGCGGACGACGAGACCGAGACGCCGGCCCCGGCCGAGCCGTCCGGCTCCGATGCGGGTTGATCTCTCCGCGCACCGCGTGCGCAAGCGCCAGAATGTGGGCCGGTTTGGGCGTCCTGACGCCGTTGACGGCCCCTGGCGCCCATGGTAGCTACCGCGCGCCTACACCGGCCTGCGGTCGCTTTTTCGGGTGTTTGCCCTCGCTTCCGCCGCTCGACACTTCCCGTCGGCAACACGCGCCGCGATGTGGGCACCGCTTCGCCGAAGCCCCGACGCCATGTCGACCTTCATGCTGAACTCCACCGCTTCCGCGATCGTCGGCGCCATCCCGGTCGTCGACATCGACGGGACGTTCTTCATTCAGGGCGGGATCTTCATCACCCTGATCTTCGTCCTCAAGCCGATCCTCTTCGATCCGTGGCTGGCCGCCCAAGCCAAGCGCGTCACGTCGATCGACGGCGCGTTCGAAAAGGCCACGGGCCTGCGCGCCGAGGCCGACGAGCTGTCGAGCACCTACGACGCCAAGCTCGACGCCGCGCGCGACGAGGCTCGGACGATGCGATCGCAGATGCGACGCGAGGAAGAAGCCACGCAGGCCAAAGTCCTCGCCGAGGCGCGCAGCGCCGCCAGCAAGGAGCTGGACGAGAACCGCGCTCGCATCGCCAAAGAGACCGAGGCTGCTCGCGAAGCGCTGGGCGGCAAGGTCGACGAACTCGCCGACCAGATCACCACCAAGATCCTCGGGAGGGCCTCGTGATCACCCGCGCTCACATGACTCGCGCCACCGCATTTGCGGCATCGTTCCTCCTTCCCGCACTCGTCTTCGCGGCCGCGCCCGAGCACGGCGCCGATCATGCGCATGACGCTGCCGGGGCTCACGGCGCTCACGACAGCAGCATCGTCTTCGTGAACAACCCGTTCGCGGGTGAAGAGAAGACCGGCATCATCTGGCTGCTGATCAACTTCGGCGCGCTGATGCTGGTGCTGAACATGCTGCTGTTCAAGCCGCTGAAGAAGAAGACGGCGGCCAAGCACGACGACATCAAGTCGCAGCTCGAAAAGGCCACGGCAGCCCGCGAAGAGGCCGAGAGCATCATCTCGGAGTACCGCGGACGCATGGACCGTCTCGACTCGGAGATCGACGAGCTCAAGGCCGACGCGAAGAAGCGCGCCGAAGCCGACCGTAAGTCCATCATCGAGTCGGCCGAAGCCGAGGCCACGCGCATCAAGGACGCCGCGACCGCGGCTGCCGAGCGTGACGCCACCAGTCGACGCAAGGCCCTCGAGAACGAGATTCTCGACCGCGCGCTCGATCGGGCCGAAGCAGCCATCCGCGCTCAACTGCAGCGCGGTGGAGGCCCCGACCAGAAGCGCCTCGTCGACAACTACGTCTCCGGCCTGGCCAACGTGAAGCTCGCCCAGCCCGGCGAACGCACCAGCTCCAACGGAGGTGCAGCATGATCTCTGGCGCACTCGCCCGCCGCTACGCCCGCGCGCTCATCGAGCTCGCGAAGACGCCCATGCAGCGCGACAAGTTCAGCAAAGACCTGCTCGGTCTCGCTGACGTCGCCCAGCAAAAGGACGGCAACGGCACCCCCGTGCTCGCGGTCCTCTCCGCCGAGCGCTTCGGGCTGAGCCAGCGCCAGAAGCTGGCTGCCACCCTCGCCCGCCGTATCGGCGCCGACCCCACAGTCGTGAAGTTCGTCGACGTCGTGATCGAGAAGGGGCGCATCGGCGGCCTGCCCGACATCGCCCGCGCCTACCAGCGCATGGCCGACGATGCCGCCGGCCGCGTGCAGGCGCACATCACCTCCGCCGCTCCGCTCCCGCTGGATGCGGTCGGCAAGATCAAAACCGCACTTCAACAGGCGACCGGCAAGCAGGTCGTCACCACCCAAAGCGTCGACCCCGAGCTCATCGGCGGCGTCGCGGTCAAAGTCGGAAGCTTCGTCCTCGACGGCAGCGTCCGCGCCTCCCTCGCCCAGCTTCGCAAAGAGCTCCGGGCCTAATCAGCTTCTCAACGGACAAGACACGCCATGGAAATCCGCGCCGACGAAATCAGCCGCATCATTCGCGAGCAAGTCGAGGGCTACGACGCGAGCCTCTCGGTCGAGGAGACGGGCACCGTGCTCACGGTGGGTGACGGTATCGCCCGCATCGACGGCCTCGCCAACGCGATGGCCGGTGAGCTGCTCGCGTTCCCCCACGACGTTCAGGGCCTCGTGCTCAACCTCGAGGAAGGCAACGTGGGCGTCGCCCTTCTGGGCAACGACCACCTCATCCGCGAAGGCGACGAAGCCAAGCGCACCGGCAAGATCATGTCCGTCCCCGTGGGTGACGCGATGGTCGGCCGCGTCGTGAACGCGCTGGGTCAGCCCATCGACGGCAAAGGCCCGATCGAGACCGACAAGAGCCGCGTCATCGAGATGAAGGCGCCCGGCATCATCGAGCGGAAGTCGGTCCACGAGCCGATGCAGACCGGCATCAAAGCCATCGACTCGATGATCCCCATCGGCCGTGGCCAGCGGGAGCTCATCATCGGCGACCGTCAGACCGGCAAGACGGCCGTCGCGGTCGACACGATCATCAACCAAAAGGGGCAGAACATGATCTGCGTCTACGTCGCCATCGGCCAAAAGCAGTCGACGGTGGCGAGCGTGGTTGACCGCCTCGAGAAGTCGGGCGCGATGGAGTACTCCATCGTCGTCGCCGCGACGAGCTCGGAGCCCGCGCCCCTGCAGTACCTCGCGCCCTACACCGGCGTCACGATCGGCGAGCACTTCCGCGACAACGGCGGACACGCGCTGCTCATCTACGATGACCTGTCCAAGCAGGCCGTCGCGTACCGCCAGCTGTCGCTGCTCCTTCGCCGCCCGCCGGGCCGCGAGGCGTACCCCGGTGACGTTTTCTACGTTCACAGCCGCCTGCTCGAGCGTGCCTGCAAGCTCTCCGACAAAGAGGGTGCCGGCTCGCTGACGGCGCTGCCCATCATCGAGACCCAGGCGGGCGACGTTTCGGCGTACATCCCCACCAACGTCATCTCGATCACCGACGGCCAGATCTACCTGGAGTCCCAGCTGTTCCACCGCGGCATTCGCCCGGCGGTGAACGTCGGACTCTCGGTGTCCCGCGTCGGCGGTTCGGCACAGATCCCGGCGATGAAAAAGTACGCCGGTACGCTGCGCCTCGAGCTGGCGGCCTTCCGCGAGCTGGAAGCGTTCTCGCAGTTCGCCTCCGACCTCGACAAAGCCACCCGCGCCAAGCTGGACCGTGGTGCTCGCCTCGTCGAGCTGCTCAAGCAGCCTCAGTACGCCCCGCTCAACGTCGCGCTGCAGGTCGCCTCGATCTACGCCGGCACCAAGGGCTACCTCGACGAGCTCGAGATCGCCCAGGTCGGCCCCTACGAGCGTGAGATGCACGCTTGGCTGCAAGAGAGCCGCGCGGACCTGCTCGACCAGATCCGCAACGCTCGCAAGAAGCCGGACGTCAAGGCGCTCGAGGGTGCCATCGCCGAGGCCCTCGACAAGTTCAAGACCGTCTTCAAGGGCTGAGCCCGGCGACGACCTTCAACGCCTACGACTGGAGTTAGGACCTCATGGCCAACCTCAAAGAGCTGCGGCTGCGCATCGGCTCGGTCAAGAACACGCGGAAGATCACCTCTGCGATGTCTCAGATCGCGACCGCGCGGCTGCGCAGGGCGCAGAACGCTGCGCTGGCAGCCCGCCCCTACGGTGAACGGCTGCAAGAGGTGGTCGCCCACCTCGTCGGCGGCATCGACCCCGCCGAACGCTCGTCGGCACACCCTCTGCTGGAGAGCCGAGACGGGAACCACACCCTGTACATCGCCATGACCGCCGACCGCGGTCTGTGCGGTGGCTTCAACGGGAACAT
>JBCCQM010000246.1:0-11612 GCA_039024335.1 Myxococcota bacterium | reverse complement strand
TCCGAGGTGCCTTCACCCGACGTGGCGCTGTCTCTCGCGCCTCCTTCGGAGACGGCTCCGACCTCCCCTGCCTTCGGGGTACATCCGACGAGCAAGCCGAGAATCAACGCCACGGAGTTCCGAGTGTTCATGCTCCCCCTTCCCGCAACGCGCAGACTTCCGTCGAACAATCGCACGCAATCCATCACAGCTTGCACGCTCGCTTCACCTTCGCCGCCAGCGGTGTGTCCTCGTGGGTCAGCACGAACGAGCGCGCCGCGGCGCGAGGCTGCGATGACTCTCCGCCACACTGAACGATGGCGGCCCACGCCTCTCGCTCCGTTGCGAGGGTGCCGGCCGGAAACCGGCGCGCGTGTTCGCGAAGGGAGCGACGCGCATCGTCGCGCCGCCCCGCTTCGAGGTGCTCACGGGCAGACTCGATGAGCGTCAGCTCTTGCTCGAGCTGGTCGGGGGACGTCTGCGGTGCCGACGGCTTCTTCCGCGCGCGAGGGGTGGGCGCGGGCGCCTGCAGCGGTACAGGCTCGGGCTGTGCAGGCTCGGCCGTGACCTCTTTCGGCGCTGCGGGTGGGCGCGGCACAGCGGTCGCAACGGGTGCGGAAGGACTCGGCGCCGCTGCGGAGGCGACCGGCTCTGGCGTTGGCTCCCGCTGCGACATTGCGACCGCAACACCGACCCCAGTGGTCAACAGCGCCGCCGTCGAGATCTTGAGCACCAACGCGCTCGCCGCCCAGCGGGTCCTCGGTGCCGCCTCCTCTTCGTCGATCGCCGCAGCACGCTCGTAGATGGCCGCAAGGTTGTCTTCGCGAACGCCCGGCGGGGTCGCGGCGCTGCGTCGATATGCAGCGAGGTAATCGGTGCGTTCGTCGGTCATCGAGCCCTCCGGCGCCGCCGGGCATCTTCCCGGGTCACGGCCTTTTCAAAGAGCGCCCGGACGGTCCGAAGGCGCGAGTACACGGTGTTGAGCTTGATCCCCGTTGCGGCGACGACCTCGGGTGCGGTCATGCCCTCGAGCTCGCACAGGACGAAGATCTCTCGCTTGTCGTCATCGAGGCTTCCGAGGAACGCCTCGACCACGCCCGCGGCTCGACGCCAGTCGATCGCCTCATCGGGCGGGGCGTCGGGCGTGGGCGCGAGATGAAGCGGGGGACGCCGAGCCTCTTTCGCCTTGGCCCGCCGCGCGACGTTGCGCAAGATCCCGTAGAGCCAGCCGCGCGCGCTGGCGGCAGGATCGAGGTCGTCGAGGCGACGCAGGGCGACGATGAACACGTCTTGGACGACGTCGTCGACGAACCGCGGCGCTACGCCCAGCGCCAGCGCGCTGCGGCGCACGAAGTCGTGGTGCGCGGCGAACAACGCCTCGAAGCGGCTGCGCGCGGACGCGCTCGATGCCGCGCTGCGAGTCGACCTCATCCTTCCCCCATCCCGCAACTCGACTCAATCCGTCGAAGAAAATGAACCGGGCCAGCGGCGGGGAAGGCGGACCTCGAGACCCAGGGTCATTCGAGGCGCGACGATCGCGGGGCGATGGACGGTTCCGAGATTCCGGACCGCAAACCCGGGCCGATACACCGAAAACACCGCGTCCGCCCCCGCGACGGCGGACAATCCACGGGCAACGAACACCCGGACGGCTGCGCCCGCGGACAGCGCAACCCAGGTGTCGACGTGCTCGCGAACGCTGGAAAGGCCTGCGGTGCCGTCCCCAAGCATGCGGCCGACCTCGGCGCCCCCGCAGCCAGCGACCTCCACGCGACGACGAACGGCCCAGGTTCCACAGCCCCGTGCGCCGACGGTCCACGCCCACGCCTCGATGCCGGGCCCCGGCCGCGACCGGGTGGGAACGGCGATCGAGCCCAGGGCATCGGCCCGCCAGTGCTCTCCGCCGAGTCCCAGGGACAGGCCACCTCCCCCGCCGAGACCGGGCGTCACCCCGAAGGTTCCGAAGCCGAACGCGCCCACCGACCCGAACAGCAGCGGCGTGACCGCGTAAGACGGCGACGGCTCTGGCGTCTGATCGGCCGCCGCTCGCGCTGGCGGCGGGGAGACATCGTCGGCCGGACGCGGGTCGAGCTCCGCCGGGTCGGGCTCGGGCTCGGGCTCGGGCTCCGTCGGAGGCGGTGGCGGTGGCACGACCGCGGACGTGGCCGCAGTCCGCACGATGAGCACGGTGGCGTCGATCAGCGTCTCGCACGAAGGACTCTGCAGCGCCCGCGTTTCGACGCCGTCGGGCGTGCGCAGCTCGACCGTCGCCGCCAACCCCTCCGGGACCGCCCGCACGTCGATCTGCGCCAAAGCGTCGAAACCCTCCATCGCGTCCGCAAGCGCACCGTGAGCCTGCGACGCGGGGCATCGCCCGCTCGAGTCGGTCCACGTGATGTCGGCCCCCAGCGATGCCAGGGCAAGCGCAGCGACGAGCATTGCCGCGGGCAGTGTGCCGCGCCCGCCCCCGCAACGCGAGACGGATGGGTTCGGCGCCGCGAGGGTTTTTGACGAAAAGCGTGATCCGATCGCCGCGCGGCGACACTATGGGGGCGCGCGTGCAGAACGAGCCCCCGCAGCCTTTCCTCTGGCGCTTCGTCGCGTTGGGGGTCCTCGTGACGGCGCTGCTCAGCTGCGACCGGGCTGAATCTCGCCCGATGGAGACCACGCCCCGTGTGTCGCCTCCCCCGGATTCGACCGCGCTGTGGCTCGGCACGGACCGGATCGGGGTTGGCACACCCGCAACCGGAGCGGAGCAGCACGTCGAAACTCCCCAGGCCGGTACGCTACCGACTGCGCTCCTCGAAGCCATCCTCGACCGCCCGAGGCCGGCCGAAGCGCGATGGGGCTCCCGGGACGTGACGGTCTTCGCGTCGGCGGCGATGCCCGCCGGTTCGCTGGAGCATGCCTTCGTTACTGCGCGCGTCCTCTCGGCGCCCCGACTGCTGCTGGTCCTCGACGGGACCTCGACCGCCGCGATTCCCTTCGTGCTCCCCGGACTCGACCGCACGACCAAGGCGCCGCGCTGTCTCCAAGACGACGAGGGCGCGTGGACCGAGCACGGTCGCGCCGCCACCTTCAACGACCTTTCCGCCGCGGACCTGCGACTGCGACCCAACCCGTCGGCCACGGTGGCCGAGTGGATCGCCCGCATCGAAGCCGACGGGCTGCACCAAGCTCGGCGCCTGACGCTGGCGACGAACGTACTCGATGCGGAGCTGTGTGCCCCCGATGCGGCAGCGCACCCCGAACGCATCGAGGCCGCACGCTGGGCGGCGCGAGCTCGAGCCCAAATCGACGATCAGCATCTTCGATCCTGCACCGTCGAGCTTCGTCATGCTGCGCGTGCGTATGCGTCTGCACCAACCTCGGAGGCGCTCGAAAACTACGTGGACCTGGAGACCCAATGTGGTGAGGAAGGGGCCGTCCTCGAGCGGCTCACCCAGCATCTCGAACGAGATGCAGACGATGCGGCGGCGTGGCGGCTGCTCGGAGACCACCACGCCGCGTGGGTGAGCGCGCGCCTTCAGCATCCTGGGTTCGATCCCACCGACGCGAGCGATGCCCTCGACCTTGCCGCCCGGCGGAGCGAGGCGGCCGACGCTTGGGAGCGCTGCCTCGCCCTCGACGCCAACGCCAACGTCGCAACGGCGGAACGACTGGGCGATGCATACGGCAGCCCCGCCGCATACTGGCGCATGCAGTCCGGAGACGACGCGGCCGTCCGCGCGCGGGTGTACGAGGCGCGGCGGTGGTCCGTGCGGCAGCGACTCTGCACGCCGTACGCCCTGCCGCCGTGCACCGTCGAGAGACCGACGAGCGCCTGCTGTCCCTCGGACCCTTCGAGCCCCGCGCAACGCGAAGCTGACGAGGCGATCATGGCCGCCCTCGGTCCGGCGCCTTACCAGCAGCCGTCGAACTCTACGCGCCCGGAGACCGTGCCCTCTTCGGTGGAGCACTCCACGTCGATCACGCCGCCGTGATTGTAGAGGTAGCCGTCCTGGTCGACGGTGCGGTCGAGTCGAACGTAGAACTCTTCACAATCGGCTTCGGTGAAGACCACGCCCTCGAACTCGCCGGGAATGAAGGCGAAGATGTGAGGGCCGATCTCGGGGTCGTCGATGAAGCGAACGCACTGCTCGCCGTCCGCAGATGACACGTCGATGCCCTTGTAGAAGCCGCCGACGCAAATGCCCGGGTCCAGCGTCCACTCGCCGAGGCGCTCTCCGGACACGCTGAGGTTGCCCTCGATGGTCATCGGCGGCGGCTCGTAGCAACCGCCGAGCAGGCCAACCGCCAAGATGCCCATCGCCAATGCCGCGTGCCGCATGTCCTCAACGGTAGCAGCGCGCCCGAAGTTGGGAAAGTGACATGGGACCGAGCACACGGCGCATGGAGCGAGATTGGTGTTCCATGGTCGGGATGCGTGGGTGCTTGGGTGTTGCAACGGGGTTGGCGTTGTTGGCGGCGTGCTCGGATCCGGCGGCCGGCGCGGAATCCGACGCGTCGACCGGAACGACTGCAGCGACCGACGCCGCGGCGTCGTCGACTTCGACGGGCGCCGACAGCACGAGCACGAGCACGAGCACGGGCGCCGGGGCGGACAGCAGCTCGAGCACCGGTGACGCGCCGAGGGTCGAGCGACCCGACTTCGTCTGCCCCAACCCCGACGAGCCCGCGTGCGCGAGCAACGACGGACCGCTGCGAGCGGGCGTGTCCGTGCGCTCGATCGTCCCTTCGTGCTTCGAAGCCTGGGTCGACGAAGATGACGACGCCACGTTCGACAACGGCGAGGCATTTCTCGACTGCGGCTGCGACCGGCTCTGCCCAGGCGACGACGGATACGTCGAGCCCGACGACGGTGAAGGCGACGGCGAGTTCCAGCGAGCCTTCATCGCTGGGTTCCAGTCGAACCGGCCCGCCACCGGCGTGCGGGGCCCCGACCAAGGCCTGGTCGGCGAGGGTGACGGGCTCGACGTCCGCGTCGTCGTCCTCGATCAAGCCGACGTTCGAGTGGCGATCGTCGCCGTCGACACCGTGGGGGTGTTCCGACCCGACGTGACGCGCCTGCGGAGCGCGCTTTCCAAGGCAGACGCTGACGTCGACGCCCTCATCGTTCACGCGCTGCACAACCACGAGGGCCCAGACACGATGGGCCTGTGGGGTGAGGGCCCGCTGGTCTCGGGCTACGACCCCGCGTACGGGGAGCAGTGGCGCGCATCCGCGATCGAAGCGACGCTCGAGGCGATCGAGCAGCTCGAACCGGTCGCCGACGTTCGCAGCGGCAGCGTCGACGCCTACGCAGGCCAGCCCGGCGGCGCGACCAACCTCATTCGCGACAGCCGAGACCCCTGGGTCGTGGACCCAACCGTCTCGGTGCTTTCGCTGCGCCGCGACGACGACACCCCAATCGCAAACCTGGTCGGCTACGGCTGCCACCCCGAGACGCTGTCCAGCCGGAACACCCTATACACGTCCGACTTCGTGCACGGTCTGCGAAAGACCGTCGAAGAAGGCTCGCAGTGGCGACGCGCGCCCGGGCGCGAAGGCGATGGCGGCGTGACGGTGATGCTCAATGGAGCTGTCGGCGGCATGATGACGACCTTGGGGGTCTCCGTGACGAACCCCGATGGCGACACGTTCACCGAGCCGTCGTTCGACAAAGCGGACTCCATCGGTCAGCTGCTCGGCGAAGCCGCACTCGACGCGCTTGCGTCTTCGACGTCACTGCCCGAGCCGTCGCTGCGGGTCATGAGCAACACGTTTCAGCTGCCGGTCGAGAACACGCTGTACATCTTCGGGTTCGAAGCCGGCGTGATCGAGCGCGACGTTATTACCGAGGACCAGCCCCCGCGCATCAACACCGAGATGGTGCTGCTCGAGCTGGGGCCGCTGCGCATGCTGACCATGCCCGGCGAGCTCCTGCCCGAGATCGCAGTGGGCGGCTACGACGGCTCCGGACTGCACAGTGATGAGGTCACGCTCGTCGACCCCAAGAACCCGAACTCGCCCGACATCGGCGCCGCGCCCGAGGGGCCGTACTTGATCGAGCGGCTCACCGCCGCCGACGGTCCGCGGCCGTGGGTCATCGGATTGGGCAACGACGAGCTCGGCTACATCATCCCGCACTACGACTTCGAGCTCGCCAAGTCGCCCTACCTCGACGAAGCCGAGGGCGACCACTACGAGGAGACGAACTCGCTCGGGCCCGAGACGGCGGCACTGCTCGAAGCCGAGGCCGACCGACTCATCGACTTCGCCAACCGGTAGGGCCGAGCAACTTGTGGGTTGCCCCGGGCTGCTAGCGCCGGGAGGTTCGTCGCGCCTTGGCGTTGGACTTTGCAGGGGCGCCGCCGAGCTCTTCCTCTTCGATGACGCAGCGGACGAAGCCCTCGTGCATGCGCTGCGCGACCACCCCCCCGCGACGCGTCGCGCCGGGCTCGTCATTGATGAGCACGTAGTCTCCCTCGCATGCCCGCTTGGCCTCCCGCTTCCATTGGCGTGCGAGCACCCCCGGGGATGAAACCGGGCCGCCGTGGACCGCGACGTACCGCGTTCCGTCCTCGGCGGGCGGCGTCACGACGACCGACTCCGGCTCCGCGGGGGTCCGCTGGATCGTGCAGCCCGCGGCCGCCAACACGAGCACGAGAACGGCGCGCATGCGCCGAGGGTGCCCGACGACGCATTCTCCCCCAAAAAACCGGCGTAAACCCAGCTGGACGCCGTCTTGAGGCGTCGGTAGTGTCGAGACCGTGCTCGCCCCCGACGCACGCGAAGCCCTCGACCGCACCATACGGTCGCTTTGCGACGAGGGCCGGCACGATGAAGCCACCTCGAAAACCCTGCGTGCCTATGGGCCCGAGCTGATGGGCTTTCTCATTGCGACGGCCAAAGACGACGCGGCCGCGGACGATGCGTTCGGCTCTGCGTGCGAGCACATCTGGAAGGGGCTGCCTCGGTTCGAGTGGCGGTCGTCACTGCGAACGTGGCTGTATGCGGTGACCCGCAACGCGCTGCGCATGGTGCAGCGCGGCGCGGCACGCAAGCGCGAGGTGCCGCTGTCCGCGGCGGCGCCACAGGACCTGGTCGCCGAGGTCCGCACGCGAACGCGGACCTTTCTGCGCACCGAAACCAAGGACGCGGTCGCAGAGCTTCGCCGCCAGCTCGACCCCGAAGACCAGCAACTCCTGCTGCTCCGCGTTGGGCGAAAGATGTCGTGGATCGACATCGCCCAGGTGATGAACGAGGACACGCCGCTCGACGAGGACGCACTCAAGCGGGCGGCGGCACGGCTTCGGCAGCGATTCAGCCGCGCCAAAGCCCAGCTCGAGAAGCTGGTCCTCGTCCACGGACTCAAAGACGGCTGAACGAGACCGCTCTTCGAGAGACCGGCTACTCTTCGCGCGTGGCGAACGTGCTCATCCTCGGGGCAACCTCGGCGATCGCAACCCAAGTCGCGATGCGATACGCAGCGCGTGGAGACCGGCTGTACGTCGTCGGGCGGAATGCAGACAAGCTGCGCGCCCTGAAGTCGACGCTGGGCGACGCGTGCATCGAGGCCATCTCCGCCGACCTTGCGAATACCGACGGCAACGAAGCCCGCGTCGCCGCGGCCATCGAGGCGCTCGGCCATGTCGACATCGGACTGGTCGCCCACGGCTTGCTCGGCGACCAAATGGAAACGGAGCAGACGTGGGCCCACGCGAAGGACGTGCTCGAGGTGAACCTGATGAGCGTGGTGTCCCTGCTCATCCCGCTGGCAAACCACCTCGAGGCGCGCGGACGAGGACACCTGGGCGTGATGAGCTCGGTCGCGGGCGAACGCGGCCGACCACGTAACTACACCTATGGCGCAGCCAAAGGCGCCCTCACGCTCTACCTGCAGGGCGTACGCAGCCGGCTCTGGGACGCAGGCGTGCATGTCCACACGCTCAAGCTTGGGCCCGTCGACACGCCCATGACCCACGACCACGAAAAGAACGCGCTGTTCGCCACCGCGGACGACGTCGCCGACCAAATCGTCGCCCACCTCGACGGCCCCGGCGGTGAAACCTACGTCCCGTGGTACTGGCGCCCCATCATGGGCGTGGTTCGGCGCATGCCCGAGCCGCTGTTCCAACGCTTCGGTTTCCTCAGCGGTCGCTGAGCAGCTTGTACCCAGTGGTGCGCGCCCAGACGACACCTCCGACGCCGCCCAACAAATCATCTCGCGCGTCGAGACCCCGATGCGCCCTTGCGCGGCGAGGGTGCTCGACCCACGCGATCAGCCGTAAAACGGCGATTGGAAGCCGAATTCGGCGTGCTCGCGGTTTCGGGGTAAACGCGGATTGAACGCCCGGGCGCGCCGTCGCAGTATGGGGCCACGCGTCCTGCCGACTGGACTGGCAGCTCCCTCCGGGGAGACCCATCGCGGACGGACGCCTCCACTCAAAGGTAGGAACAACCAGATGCGTAAGACAACGATCCTCCTCGGCCTCGCCTTCGCCGCCACCACCCTCACCGGCTGCGACGACGACGTCACCAAGGTCTGCAAGAAAATGGCCGAGCTCGTCGAGAAAGAAAAGGACGTGCCCGAGAAGATGAAGAAAGAGGCGGCCGACCTCGAGACCTGCAAGACGAAGATGGAGGAGGAGAAGAAGAAGGACCCCGAGAAGTTCAAGAAGATGTCCGGTTGCGTCATGGGCGCCTCCGACTTCGGTGGGATCTTCAAGTGCGCCATGGAAGCCGAAGGCATGGGCGACGACAAAAAAGAAGAGAAGAAAGAAGAGAAGAAGGAGTAAGGCGAAGCCGCCATCCCTTGCGCTGGTCTTCGGGCCAGCCAGCGCCCGCCATCGTGCGGGCGCTTCCTTTTTGGTTGAGCCTCGAGGCGGCCGATTTCACCGGCCGGGGGCCACAACCGCCCCTTCAAGCGCAAAAAATCCGGTTCATGGCGCAACCGGGGCGCACGAGGACCGTCGAAACACAGCGAAGGACCTCAGAACCATGCGCAAGACAACGATCCTCCTCAGCCTCGCATTCGCCGCCACCACCCTCACCGGCTGCGACGACGACGTCACCAAGCTCTGCAAGAAGATGGGCGAGCTCGTCGAGAAGGAAAAGGACGTGCCCAAGAAGATGAAGGAAGAGGCCGCCGACATCGAAGGGTGCAAGACCAAGATGGAAGAGGAGAAGAAGAAGGACCCCGAGAAGTTCAAGAAGATGTCCGAGTGCATCATGGGCGCCTCGGACTTCGGCGGTGTCTTCAAGTGCGCCATGGAGGCCGAAGGCATGGGCGACGACAAGAAAGAAGAAAAGAAGGAGTAAGGCCAGCCTACGCCGCCCTCCGAGCTGGCGCCCCCTGCCAGCGAGCGCCCGCGTACTCCGCGGGCGCTTTTCTTTGGTTGCGCCGCACTGCGCGGCGCTAGCTCGCATCACGTGGCGGACGCCACGGCAGCCCGATGCGCGGTGAGGCTGATGTCTTCCTCAGGCTCCAAGAACGACTGCGTTTCGCCCTGCGGGCCCCAATCCAGCACCATAAGCGGCTCATAGCCATGCGATGGCTCCCACGAGCCGAGCATGAACAGCTCCTGGTACACGATGACCGGAGAGCCCTTCACCATGCCGACCGCAAACCGGTCATTGAAGCTCAGCGCAGGACGGCCACTGGTCTGGTTGTTGCTCATCGTACCGAGAAACAGCTCGGGTCCATCGAGGCCCGACGCGAGTTCCTTGCCAACCTTGGCCTCCGGGAAATGCTGCACCAAGAACAGGTCGCGAGTCCGGCGAGATCCGACTGGCATATAGCCACCACGAACCGACCAGGGCTGAAGGAACGCCTCCATACTATGGTGAAAATGCTCCGTCAGCGTCTGCCTCGCCGCCGCATAGTCTTCGTCGGACGTTCCTGAATCGGCATACACCAGAGCGAGCGCATATTCGGCTTTCGCCATGGCTTCGAGGACTTCGACAGCTCGTGTAAACATCGGATGCATCGTTAGCACGCGACGGACTCCGTCTCTAGCGATTCGTCGAGACATCGATGCGCTGCGAGAGCGCGGGGTGACGCTGGACGCCGACCCGGGACCTGGCGGCGGCGTCCGACTGGCGCCGTCCCTCGTCGTCGGCTCTGACGCGATCTTGGTGAGCAGTCACCGAATCGCAGCTCGGCTCGCGCGGAGCCTCCCGATTCGCCTTCTTGCGCCTCCGGACGCCATGCCGACCGTGCCCGTCTTCTTATCGTGGCAGGCCAGCGCCAGCGACGTGCCTTGGATGCAGTGGGTGCGGCAGCGCATCATCGAGGTGGCCGAGGAGGCGACCGCGGCCGACGCCTGAGCGAAGTCCCGCGAGCCCTGTAAGCCCGCCGAGGCGACCGGCGTTCGGCGGCCATGCACGCCCGCTCTGCCTTCGTCACCCTGCTGACCCTCTTCGCGGCGTGGGCGCTTCCGAAGATCGCTCGCGCAGACAAGAACCCGGAGCGCTTCGAGACGGCAAGCCGCGAGGGCCTCACGCTCGACGTCCGCATGCTGTCCGGCGCGGCGCTGCACGGCCCCGACGGCTTCACCCCCGTGACGCGAATCAGCTACTCGCCCGGCGGGGCGGTCGCGGAGCGCTTCGTGTTGGGCGCCGACCTGGGCGTGACCGCGTGGTGGGAAGACAAGAAGGGCAGCTTTCACGGCGACACGTTCGGCAAGCTATTCATCACCAAGGGGCTGTTCGCCCGCGCATCGGGGGGCATCGCCTCGCACACCTACGTGGCCGGCGTTCGCAAGGCCGCGCTGGGCGGAAGCCTCGGCGGCGGCTGGGAGCTGCCACTGGGCAAGAACGGCTTCATGGCGCTGAACGGCGAATACGACGTGCGCGTACGAAGCGACTGGTTTCTCGTGCGGACGGTGCTGGTGGGCTTCTCGATCGGTGCTTACAAAAAGCGGCGGTAGATCAGCCCGGGCGCGCCATGAGGCTCTGACACGCCTCGAACACGGCGCGCCGGCCCACGTCGGAGTCGTCGGTCGACCCCGAGCACCACACGAGCGTGCCGTCGGGCGTGGTCGTCACGCTCGCGGCGTGAAAGACGACGCGCGCGTTCGGCTGGATCTCGGAGGCGAACACGAAGGCGCCAGCACCATCTCGCGTCGAACCGGAGGTTGCCGAGGCATCGAGGCCAGCGAGGCGCTTCACCGCGGCCTCCTGCTCGAGCCGCAGCTCCGGGCTCCCGTGGGTCCACCGCAGGGTGATCGGCGCCTCATCGGGATGCTCGAAGACCCGCAGCCCCGCGGACGACCGCGCCACCGCGTAGCCGCTGGGAATGCGAAGGCAAACCGCGGCGTCTTCGACCACGAGCGAACCCGAAGCGCATGCGTCTCCCGACTCCATCGTCAGCGGGGCCGGCCCATCCGGCGCTGCCGCATCCGGCTGTGGCTCGTCTGCGGGACGTGCGTCTTCGGTGGCGCTGGCCGGAGTCTCGGTCGGCGCGGGCGTCTCGGCTCGGCACCCGCACGCGAGCGAACACAACACCACGCAGAGTCGTCCACCTCGTCGCACGCCCCATCATGCCAAGCCAGTCGCGCGCCGCGGGGCGCCGTGATACATGCGATCTGTGAGCGATCCGCGGATCTCTGCGCTGGAGCAGCAGCTCGCCGGATTGGCCGCCGAAAACG
>JBCCQM010000245.1:0-11658 GCA_039024335.1 Myxococcota bacterium | reverse complement strand
GTAGGTCGTTGCCAGATCTATGGGCCGGACGCTCGAAAGAGTGTCCGGCCCTTTTTTATTGGTTCCGTAGTTCTTGGAAGCGGAGCTCAAGCAGCTTTGCTGGCGAGTGCGAAGTGGGTGGTCTTCTTCGCGCCTACTTCGGGCTGCTCAATCTCGACGAGTCCGGCGTGCTGGAACTCGGCGACGACCTCCGCCCTGTCGAAAATGAACACGCGCGGAGCTTTGCCGAACCAGCGCATCGCTCCGATCAGGGCGCCGTAGGGCACCCAGGACTCGCCAAGGCAGACGGTCGAGGCGACGAAGCATCCACCCGGCTTGAGTAGCCGAGAGAGCGTCTGCACGGTCTCGCGCAGGTCTTTCACGAGATGGAGGATGTTGTAGGCGCAGACGACGTCGAAGGTCCCTGGCGCGAAGGTTCGGGTCTCGAGCGTCCCGTGGTGGAAGGTGGTGTTGCGGACACCAGCATCCGCAGCTTTGCGCGTTGCGATGCCGACCATCTCGGAAGAGACGTCCAGGCCGTGCACGTGCGAGACGTGCTTCGACAGCGTGAGGGCGAGGGAGCCCGTGCCGCATCCGAAGTCCAAAACCGTGTCGGTGGGCTGTAGGCGTGCGCGCGTCAGTTCGAGCTTTCGCTCGTAGGCCGGCATGTTCTCGATGGGTTTGGCGGCGTAGCGCTCGGCGATTCCATCCCAGAAGCGGGCGTCGACGGTGAGGGCGGTGTTGTCCATCCACCATCGGTGTAGCGCCGCGGCGCCGTAGGCGGTCGTTCTGACTCCGCACCGCTGCGGCACGTGAATGGACCGCGGATGGTCGAAACCCACGCCGCTCAGGCCAGAGTTATGCGTCCTTGAGAGGGCGCCGGCCGGCGAAAAGGTCTTCGTGTTGTCGCAGGGCACCACTCACGCATTCGCGCGCCGCCTGCATGCGTGCCGTGTCGCGTAGGTCGGGGTGCGAGAGCAGCCAGAGGTCGGCGACGTGTTCGACGTCGTCCGCCTCGAGTCGCACGAGGGACCGAACCGTGTCCGCGGCATAGCAGGGCAGCATGCACACGCCGAGCCCCTGCTCTGCGGCTTGAATCATGAGCCCCACGCTCGCGAACTCGCCCCAGATTGGAAGCTTGGGGTGGCTGGATGCCCGTACGCGCTGCTCTGTAATGCGGCGTTCATCATACGCGAGCCATCGGCCCCCTTCCCCGCCGACAGCGGGGTCCAGAGCGTCGCGATGCGCCCGGGAAACGTAGTTGCCGACCGCGAGCGGGACCAGCTTTCGGCCCAGCAGGTGCTCGGGCGGCTGTTGGCCCAGCGCGAGGATGCGAACGGCGATGTCGGCTTCGCGCTTGGACAGATCCATCGAGCGGCTGTCGGCCGTCATGCTGAGCTCGATCTCTGGGTACTGCAGGCAGAATGCCGACAGCGCCGGCATCATCAGCTTGGAGACGAACGTATCGCAGCAGGTCAGCGCGATACGGCCGGAGAATCTCTCGTCACGCCCGATGAGGGCGCGCTCCATGTCCGCCATCTCGCGCTCGATCCGCTCCGCGCTGGGGACCATGTGCCGGCCGGCGGCGGTGAGCAGGTAACCATCGCGGTGCCTGTCGAACAGGCGGGCCGAAAGCGTTCCCTCGAGCGCCTCGACGCGCCGCGCCACCGTCGAATGGCTTACGCCCAGGTTGGAACCCGCCGACCGCACCGAACCGCTGCGCGCGAGCGCCAAGAAGTATCGAACGTCGTCCCAGTCCATGGCGGTTCAACCGAGTCCGACCCACCGCGATGCCGTGGAGTTTCATTCCTCGGGCGGCACGAACGCGCTGCCGTCGGGCAGCCCGTCCTCGAACCACTTCCGCAAAAGGTCGTCGGGCGCCGACGGGAACGAGCAGCTGCCCGGTGGCATGGCGAAGTCGAAGACCTCTTCAGCGAGGGCCTCCCCCAGCGTTGCGCCTTTGTACGGCTTCGAGAGGTCGGCGTAGGTCAGGAACAACGACCCACCCGGAGCGGCGAGCCCTTCGTGCTCGACGTTCTGGCTGTTGTTGTCGAGCGTGTGGCATCCGCAATAGTCCTCGAGCGCGTCGCCCACCGAAGGGGGAAACAGCCCGGGCTCCGTGCCCTTGGGAAGTGGGTCGGTCGACGCGCCGTGCGTCACAACCTGCACGCTGCAGTACGGCCCTTCGGGGATGGGGTCACCCGTCGACGACGAGCTCTCAGCATCCGTTGGATCGACGGCCGTGGTGCCCGTCGTGGCGACGCTGGTGGCGCCCGAAGTGCTGGAGCTCGAGCTCGACTCCGCAGCGACCGGCCCTGTCGTGGTGCTGGCGTTGCCTGTCGAGTCGCCGCCGCCGGTGCCTTCTTCGCCCCCGTCGCAGGCCAACAGCATCACCAACGCGCATCCCCAAGCTCCCCGCACCGCGTCATCGTATCGAGTCTCGCGTCGAGGCGCGCCGGGGCGCGTGCCCCCACGGTGGGTGGGTCGGACCCCGCAGCGGGCTGCTACGAAGCAACGCGCGCCGATCCGAACTCGAGCACGATGTCGTCGATCTCTGCGCGCGCTTGCTCAATACGCCCGTCGCCCTCGGCCATCAGTCGGTCCGCAGCGATGACGCGTACGTCCTTCAATCCCAGGAACCCGAGGACCTGGCGCAGATACGGCGTCGCAAAGTCGGCAGCGCTGTCCACCGGGACGCCGCCGGACGTGATGAGGAGATGGACGGGGACGTTCCGAAGCAGCCCGACCGGCCCGTTCTCGGTGTACCGGAACGTCCGTCGCGCCCGCGCAACGAGATCGATCCAAGCCTTGAGGGCGGCGGGCACCGAGAAGTTGTAGATCGGGACAGCAAGCACGATGGCGTCCGCCGCCTCCAGCTCTTCGATGAGCGTATCGGGCAGAGCCGCCCGCTCCGCTTGCTCGGGCGTTCGCTCGGTGGGGTCGGTGCTCACCGCAGCCATCAACGCTTCGTCGAGTAGCGGGAGCGAGGCGTCGACGTGCCGGTACGTCACCGTGGCAGCGGGATCGCGTGCGCGCAGTCCGTCCACGAGGTGACGGCTGAGCGCGGCGCTGACGGAGTCTTGGGTGCGGGCACTGGAGTGGAGCTGAAGGATGTTCATCGCGACCTCGTGCTGCACACCATGGGCCCAGGACGTGCTCGGGGGAATGGGTGCGTCGAGGGAGGGACTGTCCCGGGCAGCGGCACAATCCCGACGCCGGTTCGTGGGACACGATCCGGGGCTCTCGTAGGCGTTGCCCTCCTCTGGCCGACTCCGAGCGGCCTGCTAAGGTCCGCGCGTGTCGGACCGCTCGCCGCTCTCGCGCCTGTTCGCCTACGCCAAGCATCGGCGTCGCGCGGTTGCCATGGCCAGCACGTTCAGCGTGCTCAACAAGCTCTTCGACCTGGCCCCGCCCATGCTCATCGGTGCTGCCGTCGACGTGGTGGTGAAGCAGGAAGACTCCATCCTGGCGCACTACGGCGTCACCGACGTTCAAACGCAGATCATCTGGCTCGCGGTCGCGACGCTGCTGATCTGGGGCCTGGAGTCGGTGTTCGAGTACCTCTTTGCGGTCGCGTGGCGCACCCTCGCGCAGCAGCTGCAGCACGAGCTTCGGCAAGACGCCTACGAGCACGTGCAGCGCCTCGAGCTGGCCTACTTCGAGGACCGTTCGACCGGTGGCTTGATGACGGTGCTCGGCGACGACGTCAACCAGCTCGAGCGGTTCCTCGACGACGGCGCCAACCAGATCATCCAGCTCGTCACCACCGTCCTGGTCGTGGGCGCGCTCTTCATCGCGGCCGTCCCCACCATTGCGCCCCTGGCCATTGCGCCGACGCCCATCGTCATCGCGGGGTCGCTCTGGTTTCAAAAGCGGCTCGCACCCCGCTATGCCGCCGTGCGCGAGGCGACCTCGGGCTTGATGGCTGGACTGGCGAACAAGCTCGGAGGCATCGCCACGATCAAGGCATTCGTTGCCGAAGAGGCCGAGGCCGCCCAGCTCGAGGCCGACTCTCACGCCTACCGCGAGGCCAACGCGGATGCGATTCGCCTCAGCTCCGCGTTCGTGCCCCTCATCCGCATGGGCATCGTGCTCGGCTTCACCGCGACGCTGGTCTTCGGCGCGCAGATGGCCGTGGACGGGACGCTCAACGTCGGTCTGTACTCGGTGCTGGTGTTCATGACCCAGCGCTTGCTGTGGCCGCTCACCCGCCTGGGCAACATTCTCGACCAGTACCAGCGGGCGATGGCGTCCACGCGCCGCATTCTCGACCTGCTCGACACGCCCTTGGGCATCGAAGACGGGCCGGAGTCGCTCCCTCGCGACGCCGTGCGTGGTGACGTGGCCTTCGAAGGGCTCTCGTTCGCCTACGGATCCGGCGCGTCGATTCTGCACGACGTCGACGTGAGCGTGCCCGCCGGCCAGACCGTTGCGTTCGTCGGGCCGACCGGGTCTGGCAAGAGCACCCTCATCAAGCTGCTGCTGCGCTTCTACGACGCGACGAACGGCACCGTGCGCCTCGATGGCCACGACGTTCGCGCGTTGGCACTTGGGGACCTTCGGCGCGCCGTCGGCCTGGTGAGCCAAGACGTGTTCCTCTTCCACGGGACGGTCCGCGAGAACATCGCGTACGGCAACCCCGACGCGTCGCCTGAGGCGATCGAGCGCGCCGCACGGCTGGCCGAGGCACATGCCTTCATCGAAGCGCTGCCCGAGGGCTACGACACGATCGTCGGCGAGCGCGGCCAGAAGCTCTCTGGCGGCCAGCGGCAGCGCATCTCGTTGGCCCGCGCGATCCTGGTCGACCCGCCGATTCTCGTGCTCGACGAAGCCACCTCGGCGGTCGACAACGAGACCGAAGCGGCCATCCAGCGGTCGCTCGAGCAGGTCTCCAAGGACCGCACCACCATCATCATCGCTCATCGTCTCTCCACGATTCGAAACGCGCACCGAACCTACGTGCTCGAAGACGGCCGCATCACCGAGTCGGGCGACCACGCCACGTTGCTAGCCCGTGACGGCACCTACGCGAGTTTGTGGCGGGTGCAGACCGGCGAACGTGCGGCCTGACGCGCCAGTCGGCTGGGGAGAGCCTCGCAGCCGGACCGTAACGTCGGGCAGTCTGCATCCGTCTTGCGAATGCTGTGTTCCGGAGGCTGAAACGCCTCGGCCACTCCGGAGTGCGACACTCGCTTCACGCACGCACGATGACGCACAAAAATCCGGTGAAAGTTGCTACCTGGTCCGCGCTCGAGGACAGGACCCCCGCCTACGCGCTCGCTGCGAACGTCGACCTCGTCGTCGTGCGCTTCGATGATGCGGTTTCGGTCCTTTACGGCCGGTGTCTGCACCGAGGCGCGCTGATGTCCGACGGCACGGTGCAAGGCCAAGACCTCATTTGTGGCGTTCACGGCTGGGACTACCGGCTCGGCTCGGGCGTCAGCGCCTACGACAACCGCGAAGCGCTGCACAAGTTCGAGGCGTGGGTGGATGCGGAGCAGGACGCCGTGATGGTCGACCAGGCCCAGATCGCCGCGTGGCACGACGAGCATCCCCAGGCCTACGACCGCGACGCATACCTCGGCCTCTACGACGACCCCCACGGCGGCCCCGAAGAGCCGCACAACAAGCGCATTCGCAAGCTCGCCGTCCTGGGCCCCGAGAAGGCCGGGCACCACGGCCCTGTGTCGTCCATGGGCGTTCCGCTGACGGAGCTTCCGCGCTGGGACTCGATTCAGGTCCTCACCGCGCAGCTGCACCGCAAGCCCAAACTCGACGAGCACGCCATCGGCACCGAGCTGGTCGTCGGCCCCAACGCGAAGAAGCCCATGGCGCTGAAGATCCCGCTGTTCGTCAGCGACATGAGCTTCGGCGCGCTCAGTGAAGAGGCCAAGGTCGCGGAGGGATCGGGCACGGGCATCTGCTCGGGCGAGGGCGGCATGCTGCCCGAAGAGCACGCGGCCAACTCGCGCTACTTCTACGAGCTCGCCTCGGCCAAGTTCGGCTGGAGCCTCGACAAGGTGAAGGGCGTGCAGGCGTTCCACTTCAAGGCGGGACAGGGCGCCAAGACGGGCACTGGTGGTCACCTGCCCGGTGAGAAGGTCAAAGGAAAGATCGCGGAGGTGCGGCAGCTCGAGCCGGGGACGCCGGCGATCAGCCCCTCGACTTTCTCCGACCTGGACACGCCCACCGACTTCGCAGCCGTGGCCGACCAGGTTCGAGAGGCCAGCGGAGGCATCCCGATCGGCTTCAAGCTCAGCGCGCAACACATCGAAGCCGACATCGACTTCGCGCTCGCGTCCACGGCCGACTACATCATTCTCGACGGTCGCGGCGGAGGTACCGGCGCAGCGCCGGAGGTGTTCAAGCAGAACATCTCCGTGCCCACGATGATCGCGCTGGCCCGCGCGCGTCGGCACCTCGACCGCCGCGGCCGCGGCGACGTCACGCTCATCATCACGGGCGGGCTGCGAACCGAGTCGGACTTCGTCAAGGCCCTCGCGCTGGGTGCCGAAGGCATCGCGGTCTCCAACGCGGCCATGCAGGCGATCGGCTGCCTCGGCATGCGGGCGTGTCACACCAACAACTGCCCCGTTGGCATCGCCACGCAGAAGTCCCATCTGCGGCGGCGCCTCGAGATCGACAAGTCCGCGGCGCAGCTCACCAACTTCTTCGACACCACCGTCGGGCTGATGAAGGTGCTCGCCCGCGCATGCGGACACGACCACCTGCGCGAGTTCTGTCTCGACGACCTCACCACCTACGACCGCGACATCGCGTACCTCACGGGCGTTCCCTACGCCGGTGTCGTGCCTCTCTAAACACTTCGGGCTCTCCTCATGTGGACCACACTCGGAACCATCCCTCCTTCCCAACTGGCGCAGGCGCGCCTCGTCGTGCATTGGGCGGCTCAGGTCCCGGCGGCTGCGGCCGCCAGTGCGCTGCCGCATCGCGACGACTACGCGCACAGCAACCTCGGCTGGGACCCCGCCATCGGTGCACTGCTTAGTCGTGCGCTCGGTGACGACGACGCCGTCTATGCGGGCCTTCGCATTGCCGACCTGACCTGGGTCGTCGTAAAGGGGGGCGCCGTCACGGCGGAGCACGTCGTATCCGGCCAAACCTTGGCGCAGGGACAGGCGTTCTTCGCCGAGGCCCTCGGCATCGCGCCCTTCGAACTGTTCGCCCACGACATGCCCGAGCACGCCGTGCAGGGCGGCGCTGCGTTCGACACCGCGGGGCAGGACGAGGCGCGGGCCGAGCTTGCGCAGTGGATCGCCAACGCCCACTTCGTGCTGGAGCGCTTCGTTCGCGACGATGCATCCGCCAGTGAGGCCCGTCTGTGGCCGCACCACTTCGACCTCGCCAGCCTGCTGATGCTGACGGGGCACGAGGACCCGGAGAAAGCCAAGTCCATCAACGTGGGCTTTTCGTTCGGCGACGGAAGCTATGCGGAACCCTACGGCTATGTTTCGCCATGGCCGTATCCAGCCAGTCGCAACGAGGCGCCCGCCCTTGTGCAAGGGCACTGGCACACCGAGGGGTTCTTTGCCGCGGTTCTGCCTGCCGCCACCGTGGTGACGAGCGCCGAAGACCAGAGCCAGCGCGTCGAGCAGTTCCTCGCGCAGGCGAACAACCATTGCCGCACCATGCTCGGCCTGCCCTCCGCGCCGCGTCGCAGCGCCAAGCTGGTCTGGTACAAGGCGGCCGAGCCCGGCGAGCTCGAAGAGGGGCGCGTGAAGAGCGTGACCGCAGGGCACCGTGGCGTGTGCCTCACCCGATTCGAGGGGTGCTATTCGGCCCTGACGAACGCGTGCCCGCACCAGGGCGGCCCGCTCGGCGAAGGGAGCATCGAAAGGGGCTGGCTCCGGTGTCCGTGGCACGGCTGGGACTTCCACCCGCGCACAGGGCAGTCGCCTGGCGACCTCGAAGACGGCCTCGAGACCTTCGCCGTCGAGGTGCGTGACGACGGCGTGTACGTGGGCGTGGAGGCCGAAGACCCGCACGTTCGCGACGCGTCCGACGTGATGGCCGAGACCATGGTGGCCTGGGGCGTGAAGTGGGTGTTCGGCATGGTCGGACACTCCAACCTGGGGCTCGCCGACGCGCTCCGCCGCCGAACAGACGCCGGCGAACTCGGCTACATCGGCATTCGCCACGAAGGGGCGGCGTCGTTTGCCGTCTCGGCGTACGGCAAGCTTACCGGCCGACCCGCGGCCTGCTTGGCCATTGCGGGCCCAGGCGCGACCAACCTGCTCACCGGGTTGTGGGATGCGCACGTGGACCGTGCGCCCGCCCTTGCGCTCACCGGCCAGGTCCAGTCACAGGTCCTGGGGCGCGGCGCGTTCCAGGAGATCGATCTCGAGGAGGCCTACGGCGGCGTCGCCCAGTTCCACGCGACCGTGCTGCACGACAGCCCCTTTGCAGAGCTCATGAACCTCGCCTGCAAGAAGGCGATTCTCGGGCGCGGCGTTTCGCACCTGGTCTTTCCCGACGAGGTGCAAACGCTGCCTGCCGGTGACGCGCCCGCGAGCGGTCCCGCCGGGCGCATGCCCGACTTGCAGGTCGCACCCGCGCCCGCCTCGCTCGCCGCGGCCGAAGAGGCGCTGCGCGGCGCGAAGCGGCCGGTGATCATCGTGGGCCACGGCGCTCGCTTCTCGATGGACGCGGTGCGCAGCTTTGCCGAGGCGTTCGGCATTCCCGTCATCACCACGTTCAAGGCGAAGGGGCAGATCTCCGACCATCACCCCTTGGGCTGCGGCGTGCTCGGGCGAAGCGGTACACCCGTCGCGAGCTGGTTCATGAACGAGGCGGACCTGCTGCTCGTCCTGGGCAGCAGCTTCAGCAACCACACCGGCATCACCGACTACAAGACGATCGTACAGGTCGACTTCGAAGCCGATGCACTCGGTCGACGGCATCCGGTTTCCGTGCCGGTTCTCGGTGAAATCGGCATCACGCTCGACGCCCTCGCGGAGCGCATGAACGGGCACGACGGCTTCGAAGACCAGCGAACCGAGGTTGGCGAGCGCTGGAAGATCTGGCGCGCCGAGAAGGCCAGCCGGCTCGACGACGACATGGGCAAGGGCTTGCCCAGCGCCGTCATCTTCGACGCGCTCACCCGCCACGCGCCCAAGGACGCCATCATGGCGGTGGACGTCGGTAACAATACATACTCGTTTGGCCGCTACTTCGAAGCCGACCAGCACACCGTGTTGATGTCGGGCTACCTCGGCTCCATCGGCTTTGCCCTGCCCGCCGCGATGGGTGCCTGGGTCGCCACGCAGGAGGACGACCCGCGCTTCAGAGGGCGCAAGGTCGTGTCCGTCTCCGGCGACGGTGGGCTCGGTCAGTACCTCGCCGATCTCACCACGTGGGCGAAGTACGGCATGAACATCACCCACGTCCTGCTCAACAACGGAGAACTGGGCAAGATCAGCAAAGAGCAGCGCGTGGGCGGCTGGGACGTGTGGCAGACCTCGCTGCACAACCCGAACTTCTCCGAGTTTGCGAACAACTGCGGTGCCCTCGGCATTCGCGTGACCTCGCGTGAGGAGCTCGAAGAGGCGCTGCCCAGAGCGCTCGCACACGACGGCCCCGCCCTGATCGAGGTCATGGCCGATGCTTTGCTGTTCTAGCGCGAGGTCGTCTTCGTATCCCTTCGCGGGGGTGGGCGTTCCGCCGACGGCGGCGACGCTGCGTCTTCTCCCTGCGGTGGTTCATCCATCCAAATCGAGTATTTATGTCTTGCGGGGGCATATAGACCCTTCGGGACACGTCGTTGACGCCTTGACAAATCTGAAAACGGAGCTACGTTGAGGGGGTTGGTCGACGCGTGTTTTGCGGGTGCCTAGAGCACTCGCGATGGCGCGCGTCGGCGGCCGAACGGGCCTTTGGCCCCGGATTCTTCACAACGCGACGCGCTGGGCCTGCTGCCGAGCCGCGCATCAACCCCAGCTCAGGAGCTTCCTTTTGCAAGACGCCACCACCACGACGCCGTCCTCGTCCACCCCTGCCGCCGGTCCGGTTCCGCTGGTCCGACACTCGAAGAAGCATGAATGGGGGCGAGCTCTGCTGTTGTGGCGTCGCGATGAGAAGCGCGCGTATCAGTTCGAAGATGGAAGCATGCGGGTGTTTGCGGAGCGCTTCTGCGGCTTCTTCGAGCCCGCCGCGCAGCCCGACCCCGTGCTTCGGCAGCGACTGCGCGACGCTGCGGTGGCCGGCGGACACGTCACCACCGACGCCGCCAAGACCAAGGGCGGCCGGGCAAAGGCCAATCTGCGAACGCCCACCGTCGCCGACCAAATTGAAGTGTTCCGCGGGCTGTTCGACGGCGGGTTCGAAGGCGCGACCTGGCGCGACGCGCTGCGCTCACGCGAGCGCGGCAAAGCCCTCAAGCGCCACCTCGACCCCGTGATCGCGGAGGCGAAGCAGACGCTTCACGTCGACGTGCTTCGGTCGCACATCGAGACCGGCAACCCCGGGGCCGTCCTGTCCTCGATGCTTGAGCTGGTCGCGCGCACCACGATGGCGACCTCAGCCCAGCGTGATGCGTTTGCAGGACTGCCCGCCGACCCCGAGCTGGCTACGGCCCTCGTCGACTTCTTGCACGACGTTGGCGGGCACGCCCGCGGCCCGCTCGACCGGCTCCGCATGGTCCTCGCCAAGCACGGGCTCAAGAACGTCCCCTGGACCGTGCTCACCGGCGCCCGCGCGCTCGTCCACCCCGAGACGCATCTGTATGTCCGTCCGTCGGCGACGCGGGCCCAGCTCAAGCTCCTGATGCCGAGCTTTTCTCTCCCGAGCGTGCCGCAGCCTGACGCGTATGCCCGCTGTCTCGAGGCGGCCAACGGCGTGCGGAAGTCGCTGAGCGATGCGGGTCTGTCGCCCCGGGACCTGTTCGACGTCGCCGAGTTCATGCGCGTGACGCTGTCCAAGGCGAATCGCGACGAGCTGACCGCGGCCATGGAGGCCCGGCTTCGCCCGGCCGACGCACCTGCCGTTCACTGAGATTGACGCCCGCTTCGTCCGGGCCCGAGACTCACCCCGTGCGCTGTACGTGGGTGGGTCTTTTTGCGTTGGCGATCGTTGCGTGTGACGGGGGACCTTCGAAGCGAGACGAGCCGGTCGAGGGCTGGCCGCTGGCCAAGGCCGCGCTGCTCGATGGGAGCGACTGCTACGGCAAGACGCCCCTGCTGTGCCTCGATGACCCCGCATACATCGATGCGTCGATCCAGGAGGTGCTGGACGAGAAGCACGGCGGCACGATGCCGAGCACCCGCGGTGACGTGGATGCCGTGATCCGCAGCGCGCGGACGAAGTACCGGGCGCTGCTGCAGACCGAAGAGGGCTTGAAGGCCCAGGCTGCGCGCGTGCGGGATGTGTACGACAACCCCACCGCGGACACGCAAACGGTGCCGGGAACCGCGTCGTACGACCTCGGCGCGCTCCCGGGTCCCTTGCGAGACTCGCGTCGCAACGGCCCGGTGGTGCTGGCCTCGAGCGACCTGATGGATGGGTTCGAGTGGTCGGCAGCCGAAGCGGGTCGCCGACTCGCCCAGTACGCCGAGGCGAGCCCCGAAGCCGCGGTAATTCGCCTCGAGGTTCGGGCGCCGCGAGCATCGAAGCGCCACTGGGTCTATCGATACGTGCGCAAGACCAACGTCATCATTCACGGCG
>JBCCQM010000244.1:0-11709 GCA_039024335.1 Myxococcota bacterium | reverse complement strand
GTCTGCGGCCCGGGTCCGATGCGGGGCCGCCACCGATCCAGCTGTTCGGGTGGGTCTGAACGGTGAGCGCTTCGGCAAGGCGCCGGTCGGGCTCGAGACCCAGCGCGTGGGCGAGGGCGACCGTCGCCGCCAGCTGCACGTCGTCGACGGTCGCGCCGAATCCCTCTGCGTCGAGGCCGTCGCTATCACGGAGGTCGAGCCGCACCGAGGAACCGTCACCTCGGGCGACGACCCGGACCGCGTGTCGGCGGCCCGAAGGGAGCACGACGTCATCCGCGAACGACGAGAGCGCGAGGGCAGGCCGCTCGGGCAGCGTCGCGTCTCCGCAAGGAAGCGCGTCGAGTCCGGGACGAAGGTCGGCGAGCGCCTCGAAGGGCATCAGGAGGTGATGGCTGCCGTCGTCGGGCGAGAGCTCAGCCCGGGCGCGTTGGGATCTTGCTGTGCCGCGTAGATCTGAAGGGCTTGCGACTTGCCCTTGACCTGCACGGGCGCGCGTTTCTCGACTTGGATCTGAGACTGCATGCTGCTGCGCGTGAACTCGGAGATGAGCACTTCTCCGGCCTTTGCGGCGCTGCAAAGCCGAGCTGCGACGTTCACGGCGTCACCGATCACGGTGTACTGCAGCGTGCGGGACGAGCCGATCGCGCCGGCGATGACGGGGCCGGTGTTGATGCCGACGCCGATGTGAATCGCCTCCAGCCCGGAGCTCTCGCGGACGCGGTTGAACTCCGCGAGGGCGCGCTGCATCTCGAGGCCGCAACGGATCGCACGGTCGGCTGCATCGGGCAGCGACACGGGCGCGCCGAAGAGGCCGATGATCTCGTCGCCAACGTACTTGTCGAGCGTGCCGCCATGCGTGAAGAGCACGTCGACCATGACCTCGAAGTAGTCGTTGAGGGTCGTGACCATCTCCTCGGGAGAGTGGCGCTCGCTCATCTGCGTGAATCCGCGGATGTCGGCGAACAGCATGGTCACCTCGCGTTTGGTGCCGCCCTGGTCGAGCTGCAGCGCACCGCGGACGATTTGGTCGACGAGGTTGGGCGAGAGCAGCCGCTGGAACTGGGCCCGCGTCCCCGCTTCTCGCTCGATCTTCTTCGCCAGCCGATGGTTCTCGATCGCGGTCGCGGCCTGGGTCGCGATGCCCTGGAAGAGCGTCAGGTCCTTCTCTTGGAACGCGCCCGTACTGAGCGTGGAGTCCATGTGCATCACGCCAACGAGGCGGTCGGCGTAGAGCAGGGGCACGCACATCGTCGAGCGAATGCCCTGCATGATGATGCTCTTCGAGGCCTTGAAGCGCTCGTCCAGCATGGCGTCCGATGAGAGGACGGCGGCCTTGTTGGTCCGGACCTCGTTGAGGATGGAGCTGGAGAGCTGGATTTCCTCGCCTTCGCGCTTCTGCTTGACGTAGCGAGGGGTCAGCGCATCGGTATCGGGGTCGAGCAGCAGGATGACTGCTCGGTCGGCCTTGATGAGCTGGAAGGTCTCGTCGACGATCTTCTGCAGGAGGTCGTCGAGGTCGGTGTCGACCGAGAGCTTTTGCGAAAGCTCGTGCGCGATGCGGAGCTTCTCGTAGTCGGCGCGGAGCGATGCGACGTCGGTCACCTGACCGGCGGGCAAAAAGCCCTTGTTCGCCTCGACGCGGCTGCGGACCTGACTCTGCATCATGTCCGTCATCACCGTGAAGTGCTTCGCGGGTTGGGCGACTTCCTCGTCGTCCTCGAACCGCAGCACGGTGTTACCGAGCTTGAGCTCGTCGCCGCTGGCGAGCTTGGCCTCGTTGACCCGGGTTCCGTTGACGAAGCACCCGTTCAATGAGCCGACGTCCCGCAGGATGTAGCCACCCTGAGGCCCTCGCGTGATGCGGCAGTGCTCCTTGGATACGATCCGGTCGAGCACCTGCACCGTGTTGTCGGGGTGCCGCCCGATCGTATTGAAGGCCGTGAGCAAGTACTCACTTGGACCTTCGCCTGTAACCAGAATGAGCCTGGCTCCCATGACCCCGCCGCTGCCTGATGCTATCAGGCTCGCCGGCTCCACGGGAGCCTACCTGCGTCCGGACGCTGGATGGGGCTCACGCGGCGCTGGAGAGCTCGCGGCGGGAAGCTGGAGGGAGGCTCAGGGTGAACGTACTGCCATGCCCGACGGTACTTTGGACCGTGAGGTCTCCCCCGAGCGCGCGGGCCAGCTTGCGGCTGATGGCCAAGCCCAAGCCCACACCGTTGTGCTCTCGCGTCGCACTGCCGTCCACCTGCCGGAACTCCTCGAAGATGAGCTCTTGGTGCGCCGCGTCGATGCCGAGACCGGAGTCGCACACGTCGATGCACGGGGAACCTTCGCCGTCGACGTAGACGCGCGTGTGGACGCGACCCTCGGCCGTGAACTTGATCGCGTTCCCCACCAGGTTGCGCAGAATCTGTCGCACCGCACTTGCGTCGGTGTGGGCGACGAGCGGCGCGCCCTCGAGGGTGGGCCGGTAGTCTCGCTCGCGACACAACGGCTCCGACATCCGCACGACCTCGTCGGCCACCGAGTAGAGGTCTGCGTCGGCTTCGGTGACCTCGACGCCGTCGGCATCCGCCCGTGAGAGATCGAGCACCTGATTGACGAGCTCCAAGAGTGACGTGGCCGCGAGCAGCTGACTCTCCAGCGGTTCGCGCTGCTCGTCGTCGATGTCGCCGTAGCAACCCTCGAGCAGCAGGTCCGCATAGCCGATGATGGCGTTGAGGGGCGTGCGGAGCTCGTGCGAGACGTTGGCGACGAACTGGCCGCGCAGGCGGTTCACCTCTTCGAGCTTTTCCTTCTGCCGCACGAGCAGCTCGTTGCGCTGCTGGAGCTCGCTCTTCATCGACAGCACGGTGTCGTAGGCGCGGCGGTTGGCCAGGGCGATCGCAAGCGGGTGTGCCGCGTCCCCGAGGAAGCCGAGGTCGTCGTCTCCAAAGGCGGCGCGCGTCGCCACGATGACGAAGCCCTCGCAGTTTCCACGGAACTGCAGCGGCACGGCCGCCACGCCTTCGAGCGGGACGTGCCGGCTCGCCGCATCCATCCACGGGTGGTCGGGTTCCATGGGCGCGAGCATGGTGGGGCAGGAGACGTTCGACAGCCCGCAGCGCGCCAGACCGGCTTCGATGCGCAGGTCGCCGTCGACGACGGGCAGCCCGATGGCGGAGTCGATCTCGAGCATGCCGTCGGCACCGCGAATCGCGAGGATGGCCATGTGGGCGTCGGTCTGCTCGGCGAGCTTGCGCAGGGCTGCGGCGTTCGAGTCCCGCTGAGAGATTGGCGCCACGAGGCTCGCGGCGAACGACGCGATGCGTTCGAGGCGGTCCTCTTTGAGCGTCACGTCGCGAAGGAGGGCGGCGTTGCGACCCTGAACGCGGTCGACCTCGGCCGACCACACGGCGCGTAGATCTGCGAGCGCGCGTGCTGCCCAGCCGAGCTCGCCGCCACCTTTGAGGGACTCGGGAATGTCGTCGAGCTTGCCGCTGGCCAGGGCCGCTGCGGTGGTGACGAGCTTGCGCAAGCCCGAGCGAACCCAAAGGGCCACGCCGAGCATGCTTGCTAGCACGACACCGAGGATGGCCGCGAGTTCGACCGAGCGCTGGGTCGAGGGCGCCGGAACGGTCGCGGGGCGCGCGTGGATGGTGACCGAACCCAAGCCGGTCGTGGCGTCGGTCGCGGGCGGTTTGTCTCCGGAGAAGAGCATCGATGCGTCCACGCCGGGATGCTCGAGCCGGGTGGTGCGCTCGACCAAGCGGCCCCCGGTTTCGCCGAGGACGATCGTGCGTCCGTTGTCGAGCGCGACCGAGAGACCTGCGAGCGCGTCGTTGCGATCGAGGAGTCGCTTCGCAACGTCTTCGATCAGCTCGGGGTCATCGAGCGCCATGCCCAGGCCGAGCGCGTCGGCGCTCTTTTGGGCGAGGTCCCCAACCCTGCGCTCGGTCTGCATCTCTGCGAGCGTCTGACGCTGCGCGGCGTCGTAGCGCTGCACGGCGAAGAAGACCGCGCCACAGCTGAGCAGCGCCCAGGCGAGCAGTGCGAGCGTCAGTCGGGTTGGGGGTCGCTTGAGGGTGCCTTGCATGGTGATCCTTCGAAGACCGGCTCTTGCTTGCGATTGCGGCGGCGTCGTTGTTTCGTCCAGGCTCGGAGTCGATCGGCCGTGGCGAGCGGATCGATCTCGACCGGGGTGGCGAGTCCGTAGGCGGAGAGTCCGACGGCATCACTGCCCACCCACGTGCTGCCGCGTGCGAGCAGCCCCAGGTACCGAAACCAGGTGTCGTTGAGCAGGGAGGGCGCGGCTCGGAGCCAGACGTGGTCGGCGTCCGATTCGCGCAGCGCCGCCTGGAGCTCACGTGGCGCTCCGGTCGCGAGCTCGGCGTCCAGGGCCTTCGACAGGGTCGACGCGCCGAGATCGTCGGGTGCGGCGAGGACGAGCCAGCGTCCCGGTTCGGACTGCAGCGACGCGGCGGTGCAGGTCGCGTTGGGTGCGGCACTCAGGGTGAGGTCGGCTTCGGGGGCGGGCGCATGGACGAGCGCCGCGGCGAGCGGACGACCGGGCCAGCGATGGTTGGCCGACGCGAGTGCAGCGTCACCGAGCGCGATGACCTTCTTCGGCGGCCCCTCCGAAGTCCAGCGCTCCGAGACCGCGATCGCGACGATGCTCCGGTCGGTGTCGGTGAGCGCATCGACGATGGCCCGGTGCATCTCGAGCTCGGGCTGGTACACGAGCGCCGTACCCGAGGGGCCCGGCGGGGTCGTCGCAAGCGCGAGCCACACCCATGCGCGGAACAACATGCGGCGGGCATCGCCCACCGGCTGGCGGTCCTGTAGGTGGTGGCCCGATCCCGTCCGGACGGCGCCCGCGCACTACTTGGGCACGCGGTAGTTCACGAGGTGCTCGAGCTCGTAGACGTGTTCCTGCTTGGGGATCACGTCGAAGGGCCACTCGATGAAAATGGAGTAAACCGCGCCGAAGCTTGCCTCGCCCTCCTCGAATTCAATCCAGGTCTCGAGGTCGGGATCTTGCACACCTGCACGCCGAAGGTCGTTTTCCATCCGACGTCGCAGCGCCTCGGTCTCGTCGCGGCTCTCGACGTAGAAGCCTCGGCGCCCCGAGAAGGCCGAGCCGGTCTCTTCAAGCACGCGGTAGGCCTCTTGCTTCTGCATGAAGAGCGGAAAGAACTGCCAACCGAGGTAGACGAGCAGCGCGATGATCGACACCAGCACCACGCTGACGATGTTGATGCGCCTCGGTTTCTTGTACTTGACCGCCTGTGCCATCGTTCAGGTGCGAGTGCTTTCGCGACGCCACAGTAGCAGGCTCCTTCCCCGAGCCGAAGGACTGCGCGGACGACGATCGTTGTGAGCCGAACGTCGGCGCCGTTATGATGAGCGTCCGCGGTGGAGCAGTTGCCCGCATACGTCGCCCTTCAACCTTGGGCAGTGGGTCGCCGCGTCCTCGTGGTGGCGCCGCGAGAACTCGATGGGGCACGACGCCTCGCGGACGTCGGGGCACGTTGGGTCAGCGTCGCCGAAACGCGGTTCAAGAGCGAGGAAGGGATCGCGTGCTCGACCGGGTGGCCGACGTCGAGCGAACCCTTCGACATGGTGATCCTCGTCGACGCGTATGCCTCGTCGACGGCTGCGGTGCGCAACCTGTGGCTCGAGCGAGCGGCCTCGGTGCTGGCGCCCGACGGATGGATCGCAGCGTGGGCTCCTCATGACCCCACCTGCGAGGTCGACTTCTGGACGCTCGAGGAAGAGCTCGGGGCGCGCTTCGATCACGTCTACATGTTGGCGCAGCTTCCATGGCAGGGCGTGAGCCTGGCACCGGTGCTTGCCGACGCGAACGCCGTTCCGCAGCTGAGCCTCGACGAGAGTCTGCTCTGCGAGCCGCCGGACGCGTCGCACTACTTGGCGCTCGGTACCCCATCCCCGCCGACGGAGGCTGCGCTCGCGCTGCTGACCGGGCGGTGCCTGTTGATCCCTTCGCCGCAGGCACCGATGACGCCGGCGGTCGACCCCGCCGCGCTGGCTGAGCTTCAGGGGGCCGTGGCCGATGCCCAGTCGGTGTCCCGCGCCCGAGCCGAGCGCGTCGCGTCACTGGAACGAGAGCTCAAGCGCAAAGGCGACGCGGTCGAGCAGGCCCATCAGCGCACACGAGCGCAGGCGCAGGAACACCAGCGCGCCTTGGCGCAGACCGCCGCTCAGCTCGAGACGCGGGCGAAGCAGAAAGTTCAGGCGCTGGAGTCGGAGCTGGCGACCGCGCGGGATGAGGCCCGCAAGGCGAGCACCGACCTCTCGATTCTCACCCGGTCGGTGCAAGACCTCGAGGCTGCGGTCGCCCGAGCAAACGACGCGACCGCGCAGCGGCAGTCCGAACTCAACGCTCGCGATGCCGAGCTGGCGCAGGTGCGTGCGCACGTCGAGTCGCTCGACGCCGAACGCGGCAGCCTCTCGAGGCAGATGGAAGTCGCGCTCGCCGAACGGGAAGGGGCGCGTCAGCTCTCCGAGCGGGTGGAGGCTGAGCTGGAGCTCACGCGCCGACGCCTCGGGCAGCACGAGACGTCGCTCGCCGAGCGCGTCCGCGAGGTCTCGAAGCTGACCACCGACGTGGAGGTCACGCGGGCCGAGCTCGAGCACCACCGCTCGATGCTCGCGCGGGCGCAAAGCCGCGAAGAGGAACTCTCCGCCTCCGCCGCTCAGGGCGCGGAGCAGGGGCGGATGCTCGCCGAGGTCGCTGCCGACCGCGACCGCTTGCGCGAAGAACTCGGCCGACGCTCGCAGCAGATCCAGCGTCTCGAAGAGCGTCTGTGGTCCAGCCGCGAGGAACTCGAGAAGGCGCGGCTGGACAACGTACGGCTCGCGGGCGACGCAGAGCGGCTGCGCGATCGGGCGGAGCGCGCCCATCAGTCGGAGCAGACTCAAGCGCAAGAACTCCAGCGACTCAGCGGTGAGCTGCACGGGCTGGAGCTGACGCGCGCCGAACTCTCGGCGACCGTGCGTGCGCACGAGGACGAGATCGGCCGCCTTCGGGCGCAGACCGAGGCGCACGCTGGCGACACGCAGGAGATGGCGTCGTTGCGCAGCGAGCTGGCGGACCGTAGTCGCGACCTCGCCGAGGCGAAGGCCCGCCAAGAACAAAACGCGGCGCGCGAGCGCGAAGCGGCCAGCCTCGCGAAGAAGCGGGAGCGACAGCTCTCCCAGGCCGGGGAGGAACTCGAGCGCCTGCGGAAGTCGGCGGAGCAGAATGCCGCCGCTGCCATTGGGCTGGAGAGCGAACTCGAGGTGAAGTCTCTCGAGGTCGAGCAGCTCGCGGCATCGGTCAGCGACCTTCAAGGTGAACTCGACGCCCGGCGCACCCGGCTCGACGATGCCTCGACGCGTGAGGAGGAGATGCGCCGGCAGCTCGAGCGGTCGCGGGGTGAGCAGGAGTCGCTGCGTAGACGGCTTCGGGAGCGCGAGCAAGAGCTCGAAGACATCAGCTCGGCCAACGAGAGCTCGGGCGTGGAGCTGTACAAGCTGCGCCGCGAACTCGAGGCGGCAGCCCAGGCGAACGAGCAGCTCGAGCAGGCGCTCGACCTCGGTCCCAACGTCGAATCGTCCGATGGCGTGACCGTGGACAGCGACTGGCCGGACCCGGCGGTCGAGGCGGTCCGGCGCCTCAAGGCCCAGCTCGCGGCCCAGTCACGTCGCCATGCGGAGCAGCTGGCGGCGCGCAGCCGTGAGGCGTCGTCCGGACAGCCCACCGACAAGCGGGTCGCCGCGCTGCGCCTGGAAGTCGAGATTCGCGCCGAGGAGCAGGAACACATGCTGCGGCAGCTCGACACGGCCGAGCAGCGGATCTGGGAGATGACCGACGCCGCGGACCGCAACGCCGCTCGCTTGGCCGCCTCGCTCGCGCAGCTTGAGAAGCACAAAGAGGAACTCGATGAGACGCGGGACGAGCTCGAGGTGGCGCGCAAGCTGCTCGAGGCCGCCGAGGCGCGCGCGCTGGAGCAGGAGCGTTTGCTGGCCTCCGAGCGGGCAAAGCTCGCCAGAGTGGGTGCCGAGAAGAGCGCGGATGCCTCGCCTCCGTCGTTCGACCAGGGCATCGACGAGCTGTTTGCCGACCTCGACGGCAACGGCGACGGTCCGAAGATGGTCGAGCTCGAGGGACCCAGTGCGGCGTCTCCGGTTCGGCCACTGCACCCGCCGGATTCGCCGGGCGTACCCACGGCCGTCGCTGACCCCAGCAGCAGCAAGCGCCACATCACCGCCGAGCTTCCGCGCGCGCCGCGGATGGTGGTCGAGGCGATCGAGGACGAAGGCGGCGAGGACGACCCGTGGTCGAAGGGCGTGATCTCCGCGCCGTCTCGGGCGACCCCGAGAGCTGCACCGGACGCAGAGACGCAACCGAGGGCTCGAATGCCCCAGCGACCGAAAAAAGCGTAGGCGATGCGCGTCGGGCCTTGACGTCCTGGCGCGGGTCCTCTACCTTGCGCGTCCCCACCGCTCGGGTGGCGGAATTGGTAGACGCGCACGGTTCTGGTCGGTGTGTCCTTTGGACGTGGGGGTTCAAGTCCCTCCCCGAGCACCAGCCTACAACCAGGCCCGAGATGGGCCCTCAGGCCACTGAGGCGAAGAAGCCCGAGTCCCAACGACTCGGGCTTTTCCGTGTGAGCCGGACGGCTCTGGGTTCAGGGTCAAGGGGGCGGCAGGCAGGACGAGACCAGCTGCGCGTGGCACGGAGTGCGCTGTGACGCGTCCCAGCTGCCGACGGCGCCGGGGCCCAAGGCGTCGTCGACGATCGAGCCCGTCATGATGACCGCATCGGTCGTGCCGTTGCGGATGGTGATGGTGCTGGTGTCTCCCGCCAGGTCGAGCTGCACGTCGTAAGGCTGAAAGTTGTCCCATCCGCCGCCGAAGAACTCGTCCGGGGTCGCGAGGATCGTGCCGTGGGCGGTGTCCTCGGAGGAGGCGAGGTCGGCCGCGTCGAGGTCTTCGGGCGCGTCCGCTTCGATCCGCTTGATGGTGACGCCTTGCTGCCAGGCACCCCACGGGGTGGTCTCCGTCGAGCCCTTCCACGAGAACAAGTAGAAGTGCGACGCGTCCTGCCAGCCCCATACGAAGCCGATGCCATCGTCGTCGGCAACGTTGACGACCTGCATCTCGAACTCGACGCGGGCCTGGTCCATGATCTGCGGGCAGACGTAGGCGTTGGCGAGGCCGTTGGTGGATAGGTTGCACCGGGCGGTATCGCCGATGAAGAACCCGTTGTCCGGCGGTGGTGCTGCCGGGTCCTCGAAGATGTCGGTGTAGACGAACGAGGCGCACCCGGGCGCGTTGAGCTGCTGAGCGGCATCGACGACGTGGGCCGTGGTCCTCGCGGAGGCCGCGTTGCCTTCGCCGTCGGTGATGACGACGTCGTAGGTGGTGGTGCCCGCCGGGCTGGCCGAGACGACGGCCGCGTCATCGGGCGTGAGGCTGTCGTTGGGCGTCCACGCGTAGGCGTACGCTCCATCGCCACCGCTCGCGATCACGCTGAGGTCGGTCGAGCCGCCGTCGACGAGCTCAAAGCAAACCGGCGCCTCCGCCTCGAGCGCGGACCAGCAGCTCGCCGACGCGTCGTCGCAGCCAAAGACGCAGGTTTCCACGGGCACGCCGAACGTGCCGGTCGCGTTGCACTGAAGCACGTCGTCGCCGCTGCACGCAGTCGCGTCCGCCGGACAGTCGAAGCAGCCGTCGAAGGTGAGAGCTTCAGCATCATCACAGTCCTGGCCCGCGGTCACGCCGGCTGCGGGTGCGTCGTCGCCGTAGTCGTCGCCATCGGCGTCGGTCATGCAGGCTTCGGCGTCGTCGAGCGGTGCGGCACCGGGGAAGGTCTCGGGAGCGTCGTCGTCGCAGTCGGCGGCGTTGCCGACGTAGCCGTCGGGCGGTTGCAAAGCCAGCACGCAGATCTCGGGGTCGCCGTACTCGTCCTCGTCCGCGTCGAGGCACCAGTTCAAGCAGGCGTCGATGGCGGGGACGTTGATGTCGTCGTCGTTGCAGTCGGTTCCTGCCGTGGCGCCTGGCGGAGGCAAGGAGTCTCCGTAGCCGTCCTCGTCGAGGTCTTCCATGCAGGCCTCGGCGTCGTCGAGCTCCGCGGCGCCGGGAAACGCCGCGGGGTTGTCGTCGATGCAGTCGGTGCCCGCCTCGGCGCCCTCGGGGGGGAAGGCGTCGCCGAAGCCGTCGGCATCGGTGTCGAGCGTGCAGAGCTCCGGCTCCGCGGTGGCAGCACCCGGAAAGACGCCGGCGAGCGCGTCGACGCAGTCGAGTCCGGGGACGACGCCCTCGGGCGGTGCGGCGTCGCCGTAGCCGTCGTCGTCGAGGTCTTTCATGCAGGCCTCGGCCGACTCGGCTTGCGCAGCGCCGGGGAAGGTCTCGCTCGCGTCGTCGTCACAGTCGGTGTCGTCGGTCACCCAACCAGGCGGCGGCGCGTCGCTCTGCGGAACGTCTGCACAGTTCTCGGCCGTGCCGAAGCCGTCACCGTCTTCATCTGCGCAGTATGCGACGGCGGGCTCGGGGCCCGTGCTCGTCGAGTCAGCGGTGCCGCTGGACTCGTCCTCGGCCGCCGTGGTGCTCGACGACGCAGTGCCGCTGCTGGTGTCGGCGTCGGCGTCCGTGCCACCGGTGGTCTGACCCTGCGATATCGGCCCTGTCACCGCGGGGCAGCCCGGATCCTGGCTGGGTTGGGCGAACCCGTCGTCCGCGCATGTACCCGTGCACCCCTGCAGCAGCGCGAGGCCGCCGAAGACAGCAGCCACCGCGGAGACGTGTTCAATCCATCGCGCCACCGAGATCGCAGGCTAGCACGGTGGTTTCGACGCTCCGAAGATGCCGCGCGCGCGCAGCTCTGCGGACCCTCAGGCCGGTTCGACTTTGTCGACCGCGATCGCCGGGCCACTCATCTGAATGCCGAAGCCGCCGGCCTCGACCGCGCCGTGAACCACCACGCGCGCGCCTGCGGTGTAGCCGGAGCCGCCTTGGAGTCGGTAGGTCTTGCCGTCGTCGGTGCGGAGCTCGAAGAACCCGCCTTCGAGGTCGTTGTGCTGCACGGTGCCGGTAAAGCTGGCCATGCCCAAAAGTGTACCGAGCGCACTCGGTGATCTACCGTCCCGCTCTGATGCTGCGCAGCGGGCTCCTCGCGGTCGTGCTCTTGGGATTGCCGGTCGGGTGCGGGAAGGGTGCGCCCCCGGCGGCCGACGACGCGCCACAGGCGGAGCCGGCGAAGGGCGCTTCCTCGCCGCAGGTCGCCGCCTGGGGCGGGGGGGTCGCGGCTCGCGATCCGCAGCTCGAGCCGCTGGAGCTCCGTCGAGACGAGTCCGCCCTGCCGACGGGCGGGTCGGCACGCGTCGCGTGGGCCCAGGGGCGGATCGGTGGCGTGGAAGCGGCGCGAACGCTGGCAGCGCTGCTCGAGGGGGACGCGGCCGTCGAGGCTGCGCATCTCGCCGCGCTTGCGTTTCTCGAGCCGCCCGCCGACGAGCCGTCCGCGGATGCGCCGGGCCCTTGGTACGACCTCGAGGACGCGGTGTGGAGCCGGCTGGCGGTCACCGAAGCGGTCGACGAAGCCGAGGCGCTGTTGTTTGCGGTGGCGCGGGTTCGTCGACCGCTTCGGTGACCGCCAGCCGGCTCCACACCGCGTCCTCGAGGTCGTACCAAGGGCCCGGCGCATCCGCGGACGGCTCGTCGGCG
>JBCCQM010000243.1:0-11725 GCA_039024335.1 Myxococcota bacterium | reverse complement strand
CGCCGTCGCTGCATGTCGCGGCCGTGCAGGTGCTGGTGCCACCGTCACAGACCAGCGAGATGCAGTCGCCCGCGACATCGCAGGTCTCACCGTCATCACACGGCTGGCACGAGCCGCCGCAGTCCTCGTCGGTCTCGTCGCCGTTTTGAACGCCGTCGTCACACGCCGAGGGCTGACACTCGAGTCCGAGGCAAACCATCGACACGCAGTCGGGTGCGTCCACGCAGCTCTCGCCGTCTTCACACGGGCCGCACACGTCACCGCCGCAGTCGAGGTCGGTCTCGTCCTGGTTCTGCACCCCGTCGTCGCACGTCGGCGCGCTGCAGGTGTTGGTTGCGTCGTCGCACACGAGCGAGATGCAGTCGTCATCGATGCTGCAGTCCTCGTCCGTCTCGCAGCCGCCGCACGAAGGACCGCCACAGTCGAGGTCGGTCTCCGTACCGTTGAGCACGCCGTCGTCGCACGTCGCCGCCTCGCAGACCGAGGTCACGTCGTCGCACACGCCGGAGACGCAGTCCTCGGCCGCGCCGCAGCCTTCGCCATCGTCACAGGGACCACACACGTCGCCGCCGCAGTCCTCGTCGGTCTCGTCACCGTTCTGCACGCCGTCGTCGCACGTCGGCGCGATGCAGACGTTGCCCGTGCAAACGCCGCTGGTGCAGTCACTCCCGCCCTCGCAGCTCTCGCCATCGTCACACGGGCCGCACACGTCGCCACCGCAGTCCAGGTCGGTCTCGGTGCCGTTGAGCACCCCGTCATCGCAGCTGGCCGGCGTGCACGTCCCGCCGCTGCAGACACCCGAGACGCAGTCGTCGGGCCCTTCGCACATACCGGGCGCTTCGCAGGGATCGCAGTCGCTGCCGCCGCAGTCCACGTCGGTTTCGCTGCCGTTGCGCGTGCCGTCATCGCAGGCCGGGGCCGCACAAGTGTCGGTGGCGTCGTCGCACACGTTCGACACGCAGTCGGCCGACTCGGTGCAGGTCTCGCCCGTCTCGCAGGTCGCCCCGCAGGCTCCACCGCAGTCCTCGTCGCTCTCGTCGCCGTTGCGTACGCCGTCGTCGCACGCGGGCGGCTCACAGGTGCCCGAGAGGCACACGCTCGAGCTGCAGTCCGAGCTCAGCAAGCAGTCGAGACCGTCGTCGCACGGACCGCAGACGTCGCCGCCGCAGTCCATGTCGGACTCGTTGCCGTTGCGCACGCCGTCGGTGCAGCTGGGGGCCGTACACGTGCCCGTTGCGCAGCTCTGCGAAGCGCAGTCGTCAGCCGACTCGCAGCCTTCGCCCTCGTCGCAGGGGGCACAGGCCGTGCCGCCGCAGTCCACGTCGGTCTCGTCGGCATCGACCACGCCGTTGGCACAGTGGTCCGCCTCGCAGACGCCGTGCACCGGGTCGCAGGACTCGCTCTCACAGTCCGTTGCAACCTCGCAGCCTTGGCCGTCGGCACAGGGAGCACAGCTGTCGCCCCCGCAGTCTACGTCGGTCTCGCCCTGGTTCTGCACGCCGTCATCGCACGTTGCGGCCGCACAGGTCCCGTCCTCGCAGAGCTCCGATGCACAGTCGCTGCCGCTCTCGCACGTCTCGCCCGCATCGCACGGCGCACAGAGCTCGCCACCGCAATCCACGTCGGTCTCTCCGGCATCTTGGGTCCCGTTGGTGCACGAGGGGTCGACGCAGATGCCCGCGTCCGGGTCGCAGGTGCCCGAAGCGCAGTCGTCGTCGCTCGAGCAGTCACCGCCGTTGGTACAGGGGTCGCAGTCGGGACCGCCGCAGTCCACGTCGGTTTCGCTGCCGTTGGGCGCTCCGTCGTCGCACGTCGGGTCCGCGCACAGGCCCGCGTCGGGGTCGCAGACATACGTCTGGCAGTCGTTGAAGTCCTCGCACTCGGCGTCGATCGGGCAGGTCGCCCCGCACACGCCACCGCAGTCCTGGTCGGTCTCCTCGTCGTCCTTCACCCCGTCGTCGCAGCTCGAGGGCGGGACGCAGACGCCGTCCTCGCAGATGTCGGTCTCGCAGTCCGCGCCACCGCCACAGCCATCGCCTACCTCGCACTTGGCCGCACACAGGCCGCCGCAGTCCACGTCTGCTTCGTCGTCGTCCTTCACGCCGTTGAAGCAGGGCTCAGGCTCCGCGTCGGTGTCCGAAGCGGTTGCCGCGGTGGACCCCGAAGCGTCGTCGGTCTCGTCGACCGCCGCGCAGCCTTCCGGGTCGTCCTGGAACAGGCCGTCGTCGAGGCAGGGGTCTGGACAGCCAGTCACCCCAAGAACCACCAACGACAGCCACCATGATCGGTGCCGAGCAGAGAGCATCACTCGCCCCTATCGGCAAGTCGGGCCCCGAGATCAGCCCGCATCTCCGTCCCGATCCGAGACTTCCCGCAGAGTTCACGCAACCGCGACGCGCGGTGGCCCACCGCGACACTCGAACGCACGCTTCGAGCCGACAGGCCGATCGCCCCCTAGCTCCTGGCGCGGCTTCGAAGCTCCCGACGGCGTAGCGATCATGAAGGTGACGACTTGTCCGACCGACCACCGCCGTGAGCCGCAGCCACCGCGAGGGTAGCGGCGCCGCTCAGGGGTTCGCCGCGAGCCATGCCCGCGCGGCGTCTGCTTTCTCGCGCATGGACGCCTCGTCGTACTGACCCACCGCCGTCCGCATCAACGTGCGCGCCTCTGTCGACCCAGGGTCGTCACCGTGCAGCGCCTTGGCGAGGCGCTCGCTGAGGTCGGCCACGTCTTCGGGCTTCTTCGCGACGGGAAGCGCGATGCGGTAATCGGCGACGGCCGCGGGCCAGTCCTCGGCGGCCTCGTGGGCGTCGGCACGAAGCATGTGGAGATATGCCGACATCGGCGAGCCCTGAAGCTTCGCGTCGGCGATGGCCAGCGCCGCCTGCACGTGACGCATCTGCGCGTCGCGGTCTCCTTCGGCCGCGGCGATCTCCGTGAGCATGCGAAGCGGGTGAAGCATCTCGGTCGTGTCGCCCTCACCACGCCCGCGCGTCCGCGTGACCGCGTCGTCGAGGTAGCGACGCGCGGCGGGCAGGTTTCCGCGCGCTTGTTCGAGCGCACCGAGCACGATCAGCGTGAACACGGCGACATCCGAGTCTGCGCCGAGCGCTTCACTCTGCCGCGCGTAGGCGTCGGTGAGCACCTCGTGCGCCTCGTCGTGACGCCCGAGCTCCATCAGCAGCGAGCCGTAGTTGGTCATCGGGCGCAGCTGCGCATCTGCGCCCAGCCCCTCCGCGTCCGCGAGCAACGGGATCGCTTCGGCGAAGTGCTTCGCGGCAGCCTCGCGGTCGCTGTACATCTCGGTGCTCGCGAGGTGAGCGAGCGCCTCCGCGGTTGCGGCATGCGAACGGCCCAGAGAATCTCGATAGTTCTCGTGCGCCTTGCGAGCCGCATCGAGGCCGTCATCGTGACGCTGCGCATCGATCAGCATCATCGACATGTTCTTGTAGACGGAGGCAAGCCGAGGGTGCGGCGCGCTCAACGACGCCGAGAGCAGCGTGAGGGTCTCCTCGAACGCGGCAACAGATTCGTCGAACGCTTCGAGGTCGTGCAGCAGATTGCCGTAGATGTTCAGCGCGTTGGCCAGCGCGAGCGGCTCGTCGGTTCGCGCGCGGCGGATCGCCAGCGCCTCGTCGAGCAGAGCCTTCGCGGCCTCCTGCTCGTCGGCGCGAATGCTCGACGCGAGAGACTCCAGCGCGCGCGCCCGCATGATCGGGGACGCGTCGAGCCGGTTCAGCAGCGCCCGCACCGTGGGTGTCCACTGCTTGGCCGCCGCCGGCTTGCGCTGCACGTGCCCCAGCTCCATCGTGAGCATCGACGCGGCTTCCAGCGCGACCACGTCGTGGCCCGCCGCCAGCGCGGTGGTGTAGGCGGCCTCCAGCGCTGCCGCGCTCTCCTGCGTGGCCTTGCCCAAGTGCTCCGCCCGCCCGAGCAACAGCTGCGCCTCGGCCCGCACGGGTGCGTAGTCGCCGGCGCGCTCCACCACGTCCGCGGCCTCGGCCCTCGCCGCGCCATACCGCCCCGCGTCGAGCTGCGCGCGCGCAAACGCCAGCGTTGCGCGCAGGGCATCGACGAGCTCCCGCTGATCGACGGCGGGCGGCGGAACGCTGGCGAGCATCACGTCGGCGTCATCGCACCGCGCGAGCTCGGGCAACGAAGCCACCACGGCCGAGGCCCGAAAGACCACCGCCGCATCGGCCTCCGAGAGCGTGCGAGCCACGGCATCCAGCGCGCGCAGGCCTTCATCGAGACAGGCCATGCGGCGGTCGAGTAGCTCGGCCGACTGGCGCCCGGCCTGGTGTGCCGAACAGGCGTCGACGCGCGACGTCGACCACGCCTGCGCGTAGGCGTCGAGCGTGACCGCGACCGCGCCCGCCAGCTCGGGGCGAGGCTGCAGACCCGACGCGACCGCGTCGCGACGCTCGGGCGACCAGACGTCTTCGAGCGCCTCGTCCGCGCGCGCGCAGGGGTCCTCGACGTTCTGACTGGCCCACACCGCACCCGTGCTCACGAGCACGCCCCCGAAGACCGCGGCGGTGAGCACCCGCCGCTTTCGCTGCCCCTGCAGCGCCGTGAGAGCCTCGAGCAGCGCAGGCATCGACGGCCAGCGGTCGTCGGCATCGGGGGAGAGGCCCCGAAGCACGATTCGCCGCAGCGCGGGCGGAACGTTCCGCCCGGTTTTGACGGGCTGGAGCTCCTTGTGCCACTTGGCGTGACGGAGGCTGTCGGGGTCTTCGTTCGCGAACGGCCGCGTCCCGTAGAGCACTTCGTACAGCGTCACGCAGAACGCGTACTGGTCGGTGGACTCGTCGGCGACCACGCCCGTGTGCAGCTCGGGCGCCATGTACGACGGCGTGCCGATGACGGTCCCGAACTCGGTCACTTCGGCGTTGAGCGCATCCACGGCCGAGGTCGTCCTCTCGGCGTCGTCGGGGTTGCGGGAGCGGGTGTGCTCGTCAACCTTGGCCAGCCCGAAGTCCGCGACCCGAACCCGGCCGTCAAGTCCGACCAGCACGTTGCCGGGCTTGAAGTCGCGATGGATGAGCCCGCGCTCGTGCGCCGCCACCAGGCCGCGCCCCGCCTGCACGAACACTTCCACCGCGTCTCGCCACGTCTTGTCCGGCGTCGCCCACCCCCGCAGCGTGGGGCCGTCGACGAACTCCATCGCCAGGAATACCTGCGTCTCGCCGGGCGCATCCGTGGTGTTCACCTCGAAGATCTGGACCACGTTCGGGTGTGAGAGCTGGGCGAGCGCCTGCGCCTCGCGAAGCATCCGAATGGCCGCGCGCTCCTTGTTGCCGGCCTGCGGTCGAAGCACCTTGAGCGCGACGCGTCGGTTCAGCGAGGGGTCGTTCGCCGCGTAAACGGCTCCCATGCCACCGCGCCCGATCAGCTCGATGATCGTGTATCGACCGACGCGCGTGCCTGGTGTCAGTTCGACCGCGGCGGGCGATTTACCCACCGCAGCCGTGGCGACGCCGCCGGTGGTGACCGTCGGCGCGTCGTGACTGGGACCATCCAACGCGTCGAGTCTACCGCGAACCCCTCACGCGCCCTCGCGAAACCCGACGCGGCGCCGCGCCCGTTGGCTACGGGGCGAAGAGGGTGACCGTGATCCCCAAGTCGGCCCCCTGTACGCAGTCCGCTCCGCCCGTGACCCCGGCGGCCTCCAGGCATTCGCAGGAGTAGTCGCCCTCGCACGCGTCCGGGACGGCAACGCACATGTAGCTGCTCGGGCCCGGCACGCCCGGGACCAGTTCGTCGCAGTACTCCGCCGGCGCATCGCAGTCCAGGTCGGGCCCGCACGCGAACTCGATCGGCTCGCAGGTCGGATCCGGCAGACAGCCCTCGCCCATTTCGAACGTGTTCCCGACGCCGCAGTCGCAGCCGGGCACGACCGCATCGCAGTCGGGCGCAAAGCCGCAGATGTAGTCGCCGCACGAGATCATGTCCCACGTGCCGCCGGTGTTCTCGCACTGCACCTGCGCCTCACCGCCGTCGGTCTCGCTGAATCCCGTCGACGACTCGCCGTCGCTGTCGGTGACCGCGTCGGTCGTGTCGCCGTCGCTGTCCGTGGGGCTGGACGTTGCGCTCCCGCTTTGGCTTTCGCTCTCGCTGTCACTCTCGCCATCGGTCTCCTGCGTCGTCGTGGAGCCACCGCCTTGCGTCGGAGACGACGAGGCCGAGGTGTCGACCGCGGCCATGGTTTCGGAGCCGCTCGCGGTGGGGCTGCTCGACATGCCGTCGTCGCCGGCAGTGTCGCTCTCGGTGTCGACGCCGAGGTCTTTGGTGGCGATGCACCCGGGCAGCAAGAGGGAAGCGACGAGGACGGTGGCGATAGGGGTATGCGTCATGGTTCTGCCCTCTCCTTCTCCGCCCGCGCCGAGTTTTGGATCGACGCGGCGCAGATCGACAGCGACTGACGCGCGAGCGGGTCGTCAGGGCGCGTGCGGGCCAGCGCCGCGGCCTCGCCCCGCGCCTGCGCCGTACGACCGAGATCGCAGAGCACCCGGATCCGAGCCCGCCGCCGGCCGTCGGCGAGCTGCCCCGCGGGGAAGCGCTTCGCGTGCTCGTCGAGCAGGTCCAAGGCACGCTGGAGCTCACCAGAGGTCCGGGCCGCCTTCGCTTCGCGGAGCAGCGCGGTCTCCTGCGCCAGCGGATCTTCGGCTGGCGCCGGCGCGGCGGTCGGCTTCGACGTCGCTCGGGGCCCACGCGGGGGCTCGACCGTGGGCGCAGACGTCGGGGCCTCGACCGCGCGCTCCGGCGCGACGGGTGCAGCCGACGCTGGCGCAGACTTCGGACCCTGGGTCACGGGCTCGACCGCGGACGCGGGGCTGGGATCCGCTGCGACGGCCGCCTCGGGGCGCGTCGCGACCCCAACCCCGATCAACCCCACCGTGCCGACCGCAAGCGTCGCAACAAACGTACCCAGGGTCGACAGAGACGTACCCAGGGTCACCACCGACCCAGAGGACAGGCGCTCGAGCATCACCGTCCACGGAGGGACCAGCCCAGCGGCGCGAGCGGGCGGCGCCTCATCGTCCACCAGCGCCTGCTTGAGCTGCTTTCGAACGGTCCGGACGCGCCCGTACACCGCCTGCGCGGAGATCGACAGCTCGTCGGCGATCTCATTTGCGCTCCAGCCCTGCAGCTCCGCGAGCACGAAGGCGTCGCGAAAGCCCGGCTCGAGCTGCGCGAGAAAGCGGCCGAGAAAGTCCCGGGCGTCGAGCGCATCGGTCGGCGGACGCGCACGGTCGATGCTGGTGTGGCGAAGCGCCGCGCGCTTGCGGTGGCGTCGGGCAGCGCTGCGCCGATAGCGAAACGCGACCCGATGCGCGAAGGCCGTCAGCCACGGCCGTACCGGACGAGAGCGGTCGAAGTCGGGCCAGCGCCGGTATGCCGCCACGAAAACGTCCTGCACGGCGTCGTGAACCGCCTCGCGCGGCACCGCCAACCGGTCGAGGACGCCGGCGACGTAGGGCCCCTCAGCGCGGTAGGTGCGCTCGAAGGCGCGGAGGTCGGGCGGCGCGGCCATCTACGGGGACTTCTCCGGCCGACCGCGGTTTTGGATCGGCCGGTGGAATTCAAGGCCGAGCATGGCCCGTCCGGCGACCGGGCTCGGCTCGAACACGACCACGTCATCGACCACGTAGCGGCTGCCGACGAGCGGTACCGCGACGCCCAGCCGGCCCGAGAGCGAGATACGCGGCGCAAACGCCCACGCCACGCCGACGTCCGCGCCCGTTTCGACCCAGGGTCCACCGCGGTCCCGCGCCGCACCGCGGGTGCTCGACCGCGTCCCGCCGACGGAGACCTGCCCACACACCGGGACTTCGACGCGGCCGGCGCCCAGCCGGAGGCAACCCTCGGGTCCAGCCATGCCCGCGTGCACTCGTGCATCCCGGCCGACGCCGAACTCGACCCGCGGTGCCGCGTGGTAGCGGCCGCGCAGGCCGAGTCGAAGCCGTGGCCACGCCCAGCCCACGGCAAGCTCGACCGGCACCCCGGGCAGCGACACCGTCCCCACGCTCACGCCCACGCCAACGCCAACGAGCCAGCCCTGGACCGCGAGCGGAACGCGGACCCTGGGCTCGGTCGCGGGCGTCTCCGACAGGCGGGGCCCGACCGTGGGTTCGGGCTCGGGCTCGACCGTGGGTTCGGGCTCGGGCTCGGGCTCCGCATCGACCTTCGGCTCGGATTCGGGCTCGGGTATGGGTTCAGGTTCAGGGGCCGGCTCCGGCTCGGACCCTGGGCTCACCGCGTCGAGCTGCAGCCCAATCAGCAGCACCGCGGCTTCGGCCAGGGCCTCGCAGTCGTCCGCGTCGAGGGTGCGCACGTTCCGAACCCCGTCGAACGCGATGCCCAGGGTCAGCGACCAGCGACCGTCCTCGGTAGGCGTGGCGACGGCATCGACCTCGAGCTCGCCCACGCCGCCAGCATCGTCCAGCCGAGCGCGCACCGCCGCCTGGTCGGGACACGACGGCGGCGCAGTCCAGCGGACCTCGCCCGCCAACGCCACTCCGATCGCCGTCGCCAACAAGGGCACCGCCAAAACGGCTACCGCAACCGCCTCCCCGCCGACAAGGCTCCGCACGCAACCGTCCGACAGCTGCACACACCCGTGTACCTGAGTGTCAGTACGTGATGGGGCTCATGCTCCAAAGACGCATTGATTCACGCCTCGGCGCGACAGCGAAGCATGAAGCCCGTCTACAACGTCGACCATGCTGCGTGCGACGCAACTCCTCCTCACCACCTCCGCGCTGTCCCTCGCGCTGCTCGCCGGCTGCGACAGCGAAGAAAAGAAGTCCGACGAGGGCAGCGAAGCCAAGGCTGAAGAAAAAGCCGCGCCCAAGAAGCCCAAGGCCGAGCTGTTCGCAGGCAAGAACGTCGAGATGCCGCCTCCGCTCGCCGCGCTGAAATTCGGCTCGTCCGAAGCCGACGCCGAGAAGGCCCTCGCAGGCATCACCACCAAGCTCGTCAGCCTCGACGCGTACGAGGGCGACATCTCGGCCGGTTCGTTCTCGACCGAGCGTGGCGACGCCAAAGTGCTCACCAGCGTCCGCCTGTCGATCCCGACCCAGGGCGACGAGCTCAAGAAGATGCTCACCGAGAAGTGGGGCGAGCCGCGCGAGCTCGAAGACCTCGGCAAGCCCGTCTTCGCGTGGTTCAACCCGGAGAACGGCCTGCGCGCCGAGCTCAAGGAGAGCTTCAACGACAAGAAGAAGGACCTCGAGTTCTCGGCCTACATGCCCTTCGAAAAGCTGATCGGCACCGACAAGGCCAAGTTCGGCTTCGAGACCGAGCCCCTGCTCGGCATGGATCTCGCCGGACTCAACAAGCACTACGGCGACGTGCTCGAGAAGCTCACCAAAGAGCAGGCGCAGAAGAAGCGCGAAGAGATGAAGAAGATGTTCGGCGACAAGATCGACATGCTCGGCGAAGCCCAGGCCAGCACCGACATCAAGCTTCTCCCCACCGAGCTCGAGTCCTTCACCACCACCGTGTGGCCGCGCTTCAACAAAGAGACCGGCACCATCGAGTCGGTCCGCTTCACCGTCCCGCACGAGAGCGAGAAGGGCGCCGACCAAAAGCTCATGGACGCCATGAAGAAGGCGTGGGGTGAGCCGAAGGAAGAAGAGAAGTACGGCAAGAAGCGCTACGTCTTCTCCGAGGAGCCGTTCATCGTGGTCGAGGACAGCATCGGCCGCAGCTGGGAAATCGAAAAGATGGCCAAGCGGGACTGAACGTCTCCCGCTGTGACTTCAAGCCCCCGCCTCCGCGGGGGCTTTTTCGTGCCCGCAGACGAGGTGACCTTCGGTCGTGTTCTCGTTGGGAGAGACGGACAGCACGCTGTAGCCTGCGGGCACCATGGAGATCGCGAACGCTTTGCTGTTCACGTGGTTCACGCTCGCGCCCGCGCCCGGCCAGGAGGTCCAGGCGAGCGAGCCCAACGCCCCCGTCACCGAGCCGGCAACCACACCCGAGGCGGCTGACCCCTCGCCCGAAACACCCGACGAAACTCCCGCCCCGCAGCCTTCGGATGTCGACGCGTCACCGCTGGCCGAGACCGCCGCCGAAGAGCCCGCGCCGCCCGAAGCGGAACCGGGACCCGCCGTCGAGACCCAACCTGCCCCTACGGTCGAGACGTTCCCCGACAGCCCCGCCGATGACGACGAGCCCGCGCCGCTGCAGGCGAGCAGCGCGAGCAGCGAGGGGGCGGCTGAGGCCGAGGCCACGGGCTACGATCGCGAGGGCGGCTTCGTCTCGCTGAGTCTTGGGCCGAGCTCGTGTAGGACTGCGAACTGTGCAGTGATCTCCGTCGGCGCAACCGGCCGCTTCGAGCTCGGTGGCCGCTGGGGTCGCTGGGGGTTCGGCGTCAGCGGTGCGCTCGGCGGCGCCAACTTCAACGTCGCGCGATCGGACGACGCCGCGCTGATCTACACCGACGACGAGTCGGGAGCGGTTCGCTACGGCCACGTGGGAGGGTTCGTCCGGTTCGCCCCCGCACTTGATGGCCGCCTCGACCCGTACTTCGGCCTCGGACTCGGCTTCAACCACTTCGCGTACGTCAGCAAGGTCAGCTTCGACAGCTCGAACCAGGTCGACTTCAAATTTCGCCACGCAGACTTCGGCGCGAACTTCAGCGTCGGCCTGCCGATCTTCGTCAGCCGCCACGTGACCGTGGGGCCCCGGTTCGATCAGCAGATCTCGCTGGCTGGCAACATCTGCGTCAGCTACGACGATGAGGCGCCCCAGGGCGAACCCAAGTGCCAAGGCTGGCGGGAAGCGTTCGAAGGCCTGAACGACGTCGACCGTCGCTTTGCGCGGCGACAAATCCCCCGCCCCTGGGCACTCGCGTTCGAACTGCGGGCCGCGTTCTAGTGCCCTAGCTCACAAACAGGCCGAGCGTTCGACGGACGGCAGGCTCGGGTTTCCTCGCGCGCTTTCCTGAGCTACGGTCCGGGCCTCATGGCGTTCGAGTACTCGCCCGGAATCTACAAGACGACGCAATACCTGCCGGGTCACGAGGCCCAGATCGCGCCCGATCTGCTCGTGCTGATCCGGACCGACGGCGAGTTCGCACCCGCATCCGTGCTGCTTCCGGTGAACAACACCAACAACCAGTGGCGCTTCCAGATGCCGGGCGTGAAGATCCCCGACACCTCGCTCAGCTGGGGCGAGTCGCTCGTGAAGCTCAAGCACGAAGGCTTCTACCGCCTCAAGAAGGAGTTCACCTTCGGCGAGAACGGCAAGTGGATCGAGAACGCGATCGTTCAGCTCGGCTACTCGCGCAAGGCGGAGCCCATCCTCTTCATCGCGCAGCGCCGCAACCCGCTCACCAACAACGAGCTGTGGTTCTCGGACAAAGGCGTCAAAGTCGAGCTCGACCAGCTCGACGACATGATCGAGCCGCTCGCCTGGTACCAGGAGCCCGAGAAAAAGAAGGAAGAGTCCTCCAACTGAGGCACCGCGCCGTCAAGCGCACCAGGCCGGCCGCAGGCATCCGCCCGCGCCGGCCTTTTTCGTTGGTTCGCGAGCACAGGCTACGGGCTGCTACAGTCCGCGTCATGAGCGCTCTTCGACTGACGCTGCTGCTGTCCCTCGGCCTCGCCGTCGCCTGTGAGTCCGAGCCCGCCAAGAAGGACGACGCCAAGAAGGCCGACGCCAAGAAGGACGACGCCAAGAAGGACGACGCCAAGAAGGCCGACGCCAAGAAGG
>JBCCQM010000242.1:0-11731 GCA_039024335.1 Myxococcota bacterium | reverse complement strand
GCACACCGGCCTGCGCCACGGCGAGATGCGAGCGCTGGAGTGGAGCGACATCGACCTCAAGGTCGGCCGCCTTGTCGTCCGCCGGTCGGTCGCACGGGGGAAGGTGGGGACGCCGAAGAACGGCCGAGCCCGCGAGGTCTCGCTCAGTCAGACTGCTGTAGCCGCCTTGGTGCGCCATCGGCACCTGAACAAGCTGGTGTTCTGTAACCCAGACGGCTCGATGCTCACGCGCCACCAGGGCAAGAAGCAGCTCAGCAAGGCCGTGAGGCTGTCAGGGATCGCCAAAGAGAACGTCACTTGGCACGACCTGCGCCACACGTTCGCGTCGCACCTGGTCATGCGTGGGGCGCAGCTGAAGGCCGTGCAGGAGTTGATGGGCCACGCGACCATCGACATGACCATGCGCTACTCGCACCTGTGCCCGTCTATCAAGCGGGATGCGGTGGCGCTCCTCGATCAAGCTGACAGCACATCAGCAGCACAAGATCGGGGCGAGAAAGCGAAACGGGCAGCTAGGTTGTCCTAACTGCCCGATCCTTGGTGGAGGCGCCGGGAGTCGAACCCGGGTCCGGAAGTCCTCAAGCAGGACATCTACGTGCGTAGTCATCAGTATTTGGGTTTAGGGTCTGGCACGCCCGATGACCGGCGATCTTCGACCCGAGCCCCAAAGTTTCGCCGCGGCGCCGAGGCACTCGACGCGGCTAGCCCGTGTGATGACGACCCCGCCCTACTCGGGCTCCTCAAGCGGGGTCGTGACGCCTAATTAGGCGACAGCGGCCAGTTGGCCGTAGTTGCTATCGTTTGCAACTGTGGTTTCCAATCCGTTTTTGACACGGCGGTTTGGCCCCGCGACACGCAGCCTCTGCTCTCGTAACCCCCGTCGAAACCGTTGCACCCCCGAAGGATTGTTGCGGTGCCGGCACGGAGAAACCATTCCCTCCGGGGCGGCGGCTCGGTCCTGCGCTCGACGTGGGCTTGGCGCGGAACCGAAGCGGGAGTATGGGTCGCGGCCCCCGGGGGCGCAAGCGAAGGCGGCAGAAGCGGCTCAGGTGCCGTCCAGGTCGCGTTCCAGGGCATCGGCGGCCCGGCGGGCGATGAGCTCGACCGGCACCTTCTCGAGCAGCTCGCGCGCGTTGGACAGGCGCAGCCGGGCGGTGTCGGGCTGGTCTCGCAGCAGCTCGAGGCGGGCCAAGCCGAGGTTGGCGCGGGCCTTGGTGGCGCTGTCGGATTTGGGGTGGTCGAGCAGGGCGGCGAAGACCTCGCGGGCGCGCGCATGCTTGCCCTCGGCCAGTTCGACCTCGCCCAAGCCGACGCGCGCGGCGAGGGTGTATCGGCCCTCTGGGGTACGGCCGGCGGCGACGGTGTAGTGGGCGCGGGCTTGCTCGAGTTCCCCCTTGGCAAAGGCGAGGCGGCCGCGATAGCTGAGCGACCAGGTGCTCTCACGACCCCGCTCGCCGGTCAGGCCTCGACGCCAGTTCACGGCGCGATCGAGTGACGTCTCCACGCCTTCTATCGCGCCCAGCTGCAGGTCCATCCACGCGTGGTTCTCGTGCATGGTGGCGAGCGCCAGGTTGCCGCTTCCGGCGGGCGCGAATCCTTCGTAGCCCGCGATGCTCTCGGCGAATTTGTCACGCGCGCGGGCGTGTTGGCCGGCTCCGGCCAGGATGATGCCCACGTCGCCGAGGCGGCCCAAGGCGTTGGAGTGGTTGGGCCCGTATCGCTGGACGAAGACATCGTAGGCATCTTCGAAGTCAGCGACGGCACCCTCGAGGTCGCCTCGGGTGCTTCGCATGCGGGCGCGAAAGGTGAGGGCCCTGCCGAGCGCGGCGTACCGAATGCCGTCGGTCTGTTCGTCGATGGCGGCAGAGAGGACGGCCTCAGCCTGGTCCCACTTCTCGAGTGCGGACAGGACCTGGCCGAGTTCGGCGCGGGCCTCGATGCCGCTTGGGGTATTCAGTTCGCCGGCGGCTTCGAAGGAGGCGACGCGGGCACGCGCGTTCTCTTCGGCTTCGGGCAAGCGGTCGGCGGTGCGGTAGATCGCGGTCCTCGACCGATACAGCGAACGCTCGACGTGTCTCTCTAGCTTGAGCGGTTCGAGCGTGGCTTCGGCCAGCCGCGTGAGCAGGAGCGCGGTCTCGGTGTCGCCGAGCAGCGAGCTGCGCAGGCGGGCGATCTCCAGCAAGTTGCTCGCGGCATCGGTCCGCGACCCGGCGGCAATGGCAATGGCGGCGCCCTCTTCAAGCATCGCGATGCCCGCCGGTCTGTCGCCGCGAAAAGCGACGATCGATCCCAGCGTGCGACGAATCCGGGCGCGGGCAGGGGGATAGCCGACGGCGTCGGCGCGCTCGAGCAGCGCCTCCAGGCCCGCCTGGACTTCGCCCACGTCGCCGCTCTGCATGGTGTGATGGAGGCGGTCGCGCTCGGCGAGAATGGCCCGGACTTCGTCGCGAACGTCGGCGTCGGGCGGCGGGTACTCGGCCCGCAGCGCATCCAGGTCCGCGCAGCGGTCGAGGTCGGGGACGTCTTCGAGCGCCTTGCCGAGCTTGGTCTTCGCTTCGGGCACGCCGTCGGCGAGCGGGGTGATGATGGAGGCCGCGGTATCGAGGCGGCGGTCGAGGCAGTGGTAGCGCAGCTCGAGGGCGGCTTCGGTTTGTGAGCCGTCGATGCGGGCGGCGACGCAGGCGTCGGTGCGCTGGACTGCCCAGGCGTCGGCAAAGGCGTCGAACGTCGCTTCGGCGCGCGCGCGCAAGGCTGGCTCCACACCCTCGAGCACATCGCGAACGGCCTGCTGCCGGTCGGCGTTCCACACGGCGCGAACGGGCGCATCGAGGTCGCGACACGGCGTGGGGCCGGAGGTCGAGATCGCGACGGCGCCTCCGACGGTCGCGAGGGCAGCGAGTCCGAACGCGATGCGTCGGCGGACGGCGGCAACGCGTCGCGGATCGAGTTCGCCGAGCAGGTCGTCCATGGAGGCGAAGCGCTCGTTGGGCACGGTGCTGAGCCCGCGCAGAATCGCCGCTCGGACGCGCGGTGGCACGCTGGAGCGCGGCGGCGGGGTGATGGTGCCTTCTTGCACCTTCACGAGCAGCTCCATCATCGTGTCGGCCGCGTACGGATGCTGCTCGTAGAGCGCCTCGTACAGCGCGACGCAGAAGGAGAACTGGTCGCTGCGGGCGTCGACGCCGAGGCTGAGGTGCTGCTCGGGCGCCATGTACTTGGGCGTGCCCGCTGGCTGATCGCCCTCGACGGCCGCGCTGGGGCGGGCGAGCCCGAAGTCGAGCACCTTCACGCCGCCCTCGGTGAGCATCACGTTGTTCGGCTTGAAGTCGCGATGCACGAGGCCCTTGGCGTGCGCGGCGGCAAGGCCCATGCCCGCGTCGAGGTAGTGCTGCACGACGATGGCCCACGGCGCGTCGCGGCCCTCGGCCTTGCGCCACGCGCTGAGCGTCTGCCCCTGCAGGTACTCCATCGCGATGAAGACCGCGCCGCTGACGGTGCCGACGTCGTAGACGGTCACCACGTTGGGATGCGAGAGCTTGGCGAGCGCCTTGGCTTCGTCCTGCAGCTGAGCGTGCGCGGCCGCGGTGGCTTCGCCCGTCCCCCGTCCGCCTACGAGCTTCAGGGCGACGCGGCGGTCGAGCTTCGGGTCCCAGGCGGAGAACACCACGCCCATGCCGCCCGCGCCGATCCGCTCGACGACCGTATAACGACCCACCTGCGAACCACGACGGATCGCGTCGAGGTCGAGCCTCGGCGCTTGCCCCTCGGGCGGCAGGGTGAGATCCAGGTCGTCGGTCGAGTCCACCAACCCCGCCAGTTTACTGCGCACAGCGTTGCTATGCTGCGGGCATGACCTCGGCTGCGTCTCCACCTCCGCCGACCCCGGCGCGGACGCTGTGGATCGAGGGCGCGGTCGAAGACCTGTTCGAGGCGCTGCTGGCCGACCACGGGTTCGAGGAGCGCTCGATGATGGTCAGCGACGGCATTAGCGTACCGGACGGGCTCTACGTCGAGCGGACCACGGGTGGGCTGCTGGTGTGGGTGCCGCCGGACCCACAGCGCACCGGAGGCGACCCGGCAATCCTGCCGCCCGCGGTGCGCATCGAAGCCGAGCGTTCCGGCCCCGGCACCCGCCTGGCGCTGCATCGGGTGACCGCGCCCGCGACGGTCCTCAACCTCGCCTCGGCGGCGGGGCTGACCGCGCTCGCGGCGGGCGGGGCCTGGTGGCTGGGCGGCACATATGCGTGGGTGGCGTTCGGGCTGCTCGCGGCGGTGGTGTGGGGCGCGCTCGCGCAGCAGGTTCGCGTGGCGGCGGCGCGGGCTCAGCTCGCCTGGGACGCGCTCCAGCCCGCGCTGGGACAGCTGCAGCTGCCCGAACCCGCGGGCTCGACCGATCCGTATCGCTAGCGGCAACGGTTGGTAGGGGGGCGGTCGCAGCGCGCACGGGTTTCAAGTCGCGCCGGGCGGTTGACGATGTCCTGCGATGACATGGGTGGGAGTCCAATCGACCAAGACACGCGGGAGATGCTCGAGGAGTTGAGCGACGGGACCTCGTCGTTCTTCGACGAGGTGCTCGAGACGTTCATGAGCGACGTGGATGGCGCGCTGGAGCGCCTCAACGCGGCCTACGCGTCCGACGATCGCAAGGGCGTCCGCTTCCACGCGCACCGCTTTCGATCGGCCTCGGCCAGCATCGGGGCGCTGGTGCTCTCCGAGCACTGCGCGGAGCTGGAGGGGATCGCGGAGCAGGACGCCGGCAGCCTGGAGGCCGCGTGGAACAAGGTGCAGGACGAAACGGCGCGCGTGCTGTCGTGGGTGGAGGTCAACCGCCCCACGCTCGGGATCGCGTGTTAGCAGCAGTCGCCGCCGGGCGTGTCGCGGGGGGCGATTCCCGTGAGCGTGCCGCGGTGATCGAGCTCGACGTGGCAGCAGTTCAAAAAGCGCTCGCGGACCTCGAGGCGACCCCGCTGCACCCGTGACTTGAGGGTGGAGTAGGGAATGCCGAGCGATTCGGCCACGTCGGCTTGGCGCTGGCCCAGCACGTCCACGCGGTGCACCGCCTCGCGCTGGGGCTCGGGCAGCGTGGCCACGCTGGCTTCGAGCCATCGACCCACGAGCGTGCGGAGCATCTCGGACTCGGTGGCGATCGCATCGGCTTCGGGCGTGTCGTCGCTGGGCGGGACCGCCTCGTCGGTGGCGCTGGGCTTGCGCGCGCGCAAGTGGTCGGTGATCGCGTTGCGGGCGATGGTGAACAACCACGGCTGCAGCGGCAGGTCGTCGCGCAGCGTGTCGCGGGCGGCGAACGCCCGGGTGATCACGTCCTGCACGAGGTCGTCCACCTCCGCCACCGGCACCCGGCGGGCGACGTAGCGACGGAGGTCGGCGGTGAGCGCCTGCCAGGGGACGTCGTGCAGGGTCATGCGCAGCAGGTCGGTTCGCAGCAAGAGGCTTCGTCCGCAGCCGCGGCGGCTTTTTGCGCGGGCGACTCGGTGACGATGTCGGCTTCGGTGATCGCGAATACCTCCCACGCGTGACCGTCGGGGTCGGCGAGCCAGAACTTGTCCATCTTCGCGTAGCAGCAGCTCACGTCGCCTTCGAGCCGGGCGTGCAGCCCCTCGTTCTGGGCGCGGAGGTGAAACGCGACCACGTCGGCGGGCGTGGGGACCTCGACGCCGTAGTGCGCGGGCATCCGCGGCGGCGAAGCGGCGTCGGTCTCGTTGAGGGTGAGGTTCACGCGCGGGCTGTCCACGGAGAACTTGGCGTACCCGGGGCGGATCTTGGCCGGCTCCTGAGCGAAGAGCGTCTGGTAGAACCCGACCGAAGCCTCGAGGTCCGAGACGGCCAGGGCGACGTGCAGGCGGGGCGTTTCGAGCGTCATGTCCCTCTCTACGGGGCGCCCGTCGAACGGACGCAGACTTTCTCAGATTTCTTCGCGCGGCGCGCTCGCGACCCAGGCGCTGCCCACCGCGATGCCCAGAGCGATGAGCGCCAGGCCCAGCTCCAGCCACGCGTCTTGCGGCTTGGGGATGGCCAGCGTGTCCACGAGCACGCCTCGCGCCTGCTCGGCTCCGTCGCCCCCCACCGAGACGAGCGTGCCGAGAATCTCGGGGTCGAGGACTTCGGTTTTGCCGCGGACGACTGAGGCGCTCTGTTGATCGAGCGCGGTGCCCGGGGCGACGCGGACGACGATGATCGCGGTGCCCGGCGCCAGCGGGGTCCAGCCGTTGGCGGCCGAGCCCTCGGCGTCGAGCTCGATGATCTCGGCTTTGGACCCGGTGAACGGCACCAGCGTGGCGACCGGGGGGGCGCTTTGATCCGGCATGTCGCCGCGCTCGACCGCGTACTCGTCGAGCGTCCACCCGCCGCGGTAATACCCCTGCACGCTGACGTACGGGGGCGCCGGATCGGGCATCGGGTCGGCGGTGAGGTCGAAGAAGGGAAACGCCCCGTCGGTCTGGGCGTCGGTGGCCACGTCGAGCATCAGTCGAGCTTGTCCGGCCGACTGCGCGCCCAGGGCGGCGAGTCCTCCGGCGACGAGCAGCATCACGAGGTTGCGGCGCAGCACGGCGACGAGCACCAGCGCCACCACGCCCGCGAGCGCGGCCGGCCACCACGCGGGGTCCAGCGCCTCGGGGGCCACGCCAGCGACGATGAACGCCACGGCGGCGGGGACGGCCAGGGATCCCGCGATCGCAAGTCGGCTCTGCATGCCCCCGACAGCCTACGCCAAGCGCGGGCTGCTATGCTCCGCCCGTGAGGCGCTGGGCCGCGATCTCCCTGCTGGGCATGACCGCTGCGTGCGGACCCGACCCCGGGCCGCTGGAGTGGATCGACGCGAGGGCGGCCGTGGTCCACTGCACGTCGTCGGGCCGGGACCGCATGCCGCCGGTGCTGCTGGATCTGCCGGCGCCGTCGCCTCCCACGGGGCTGTACGCGCGGGCGCTGGATCCGATGGCGCTCAACGACTTGGGCTATCAGCGGGACACGGTCGCGTGCGCCATGCTGACGCCGGCCGAGACCGAGACGGTCACGGCCGACGCGGCAACCCTGGCGAACCTGCTCGAGGTTCGCGAGCGGGCGGGCGCCGAAGCGATCCGTGCGGCGGGCCCGTGCGCTTGTGACGTGGTGAACGGGGCGGGCATGCGTGGCCTCGTGCCCCAGTGCCTCGACCGTCCCACGCAGCCGACGTGTGACCCCGAGAAGGACCGCGAGGCCGTGCTCGCAGCGCTCGAGCCCGCGCTGGACGCCGTTGCCAACACCCGGCCGCCGCTGCTGCACTGGCGCGTGGTCGGCAAGACCGATCGCGAAGGCTGGTTCACCGAGCGTCAGGGCACCCTGCTCGCGCGGCACGAGGGCGGCTCGACGATCTATGTTCGTGGACAGGCGGTGCCGCTGCGCGACAACGGCGAGCTGATTCGAGCGCTGCTCGACGAAGACGGCGTGGTCGCGGTGGCCCACCAGGACAGCGGGCGCGGCCTGCTCGTCGTGCGAGAGCTCGGCGCACGCCTGGTGCTGGACCACTTTGCGTACCCGGCGGTCGGTCCGCGGGAGCTGCCGCTGCTGGCCTTCATCGACAACGCCAACGTCGAGCGCTACCGGTCGCTGCTGGCCAAGCCCGCGTCCACGCGCAAGCTGACGTTCGACCCCGCCAAGGGCAACCTCATCGAGGTCGACGTCACGCGGCTGGCCGAGGTGGATGCGGTCGTCGAGGCCGCGGCACCGCTGGCCGGGAAAGCCGTGGCGCCGCCGCGGGAACTGCTGCCGCGTCGGATCGAGCGGGTCGCGGTGCAGGCTCCCTTCGGCAAGCAGGGCGCAGTGCTCGAGGTTCAGGCCGAGCTGACCGACGAAGGCAAGGCGTGGGCGAACCTGCTGACCAACTCGCAGCTCTCGCCCACGCTCGACGAGCTGGGCGAAGACGACCCCACGCTGCCCGTCGCGGTTCGCAGCGACCTTCCCTACGCGCTGGCGGGGACGGCCTTCGAGTCGTCGGTGGTGTACGGCCTCGAGCAGGTGACGGGCCTGATGAAGCAGGTCGAGATGCGCTATCCCAGCTCGGTCCAGGGCACCGCGCGCGGATGGTCGTTCGCGATGCCGCCGTCGGACCTGTCGGGTTTGGTCTCCGAGGCCGCGCGCTTCGAGGGCCTGCGCAAGGCGTTCGAAGCGAAGGGCTACGGGGTCGAGGTTTCGGTCTCCGAAGGGTCCGAGCGGCTCAGGGCCACCATCGCGCCAAAGTGAGCGCGATGGCGACGGGCGGGGACCTCAGCCTTCCTGGGGCTCGCCGGGGGCGTCCGCCACGGCCGAGGGCTTGGGCTTGCCCTGCGGGGCCTTGGTGGCCAGCTGCGATGGCTGAGCGCTCTTGCAGAGCGACTTGCCCATCTTGCAGCCGCGGATCTTGATCGACGAGGCGATGTCGGTGAGCTGCCCTTGGTACCGAGCGCTCAGCTCGGCGTTGCCCGCCACCTGCATCACCACGCGGTAGTCGTCCGAGGTGTACAGCACGGCCGAGTAGAACTTCTCGGCGCCGTCGGGGGCCGTATACGCAAAGTCGAAGCGCGTGCCGGCCACGCCGTTCTTGGACTTCACCGGCGACTGCTTCTGCAGCGCGTAGCCGCGGGCGCCGAGCTTGTTGACGAGGTCTTCGCCCCAGAAGGAGAGCGTGCCGCCTTTGACGTTGTCCCAGGCTTTGACGTTCAAGCCGACGTGGTCGGCGGCGATCATCGTGGTGCTGTAGTTGTGCTGGTCGACCTGGGCGAAGCCGGCGGGCGGCTCGAGCTTGTGCGTGGCGCAGGCGGAGGAGAGCAGGGCGATGGCGAGGGCAGGGATCAAGTGTTTCATGTCTATTTCCACTCCGTGTCTTCGACGCCGAGACCGTCCACCCAGGGGAAGGGGTCGTTGCTGGAGGGCGTGGGGTTGTGGGGGCCACGCTCGTAGAACTCGAGCGTGAGCGTGGAGTACGTGGTCATGTTGTCGAGCTGGCGCAGTCGGCCCTTGAGCACCTCGAGCTCGGAGGTGACCTCGTCGAGCGCCTGGCGGACCTTCAGCGCCTCCTCGACCGTGCGGGCGTCGTCGAGCAGCGCGAGCAGCTGGGTCTGCGTCTCGGTGAGCGCCTTGAGCCGCGACTGCAGGTCGGTGAACTCGGCGGTGACGTCTTGGGAGCGCAGCCACTTCTGCTCGACGTTGCCGTAGCCGCCCAGCGACTTCATCGCCTCACGGAGCGAGGCGGACGGCAGGCGCAGGACGATGGCGCTGTCGCTCATGCTCTGCACGTAGCCGCCGAAGCGCTCGGGCATGCCTTCGGCCGTCGCGAGCGCGTCGGCCACGTTGAACACGGCGACGCGCATGCCGGCGGTGTAGATGATGTGCCGGGCGTCATCGACTTCGGGCGGGCGCTCATCGGCCTTGGTCGCGCCGTCGGCGGGCGCGACCGAAGGCTCGGGTGCGGGCTCGCTGGGTGGGGCGGAGCCCAGGACGGCTTTGTCGGCCTTTCTGAACAGGCCGCCGCGTTCGCGCCGGGCCCGGCTGCTGCGCTCCATCGCGATGCTCGGCGCCGCCTCGGCCTCGACCATCGCGTCGTCCATGTCGCCGCCGTAGTCGTATTCGTCGGCGGCGTAGCTTTCTTCGAAATACTCACTGGGGGCGCTCGTCGGAGCCGACTTTTTGCAGCCGACCAGGCCGACCAGCGCGCATACACATGCCAAGGAGAAAGAGGTCTTCATGGGAGTCACCGCCCGGAACGCCCCCTCGCGCAAGCCCCTTACAGGCAACGGAAAAAAGTCGCCGATTGCCCGCGGGGCCGCGGTTCGGTAAGCCTGCGGGCGTGAACGTGCGCGCAATCGCTGGAGTTTTCCTGTTTGCCACAGCCGGCTGTGCAAAGACCACGGCGCCCGCGATTCCGCCCTCGGCCCCGGCCGAGCTCACGACGCCTGCCGCCGCCGACGAGGATGATGAGGGCTTCGGCGACGACGAGGACGAGGAAGACTACGAGGACGAAGGCGGCTTCGGAGGGGGCGGCGGCGGCGGTGACGAGGACGCCGCGGCAACGCCTCCGCCACAGTGGGCCAAGGACGCCGCCAGCAAGATCGTCGCGGCCGCGAAGGGCAAGACGCGCGCCTGGGACCGCCTCGCGATGATGTCCGATACGTACGGTCACCGCCTCAGCGGCTCAAAGGCGCTCGAGGACGCGATCGGCTGGACGCTCGACACGATGAAGGCCGACGGCCTCGACAACGTGCGCAAGGAGAAGGTCATGGTGCCGCACTGGGTGCGGGGCAAGGAGTCGCTTGCGATCACCAGCCCGGTGAAGCGCGACCTGACCATGCTCGGCCTCGGCATGAGCGTGGGGACGCGCGGGACCATGCAGGGCGAGGTCGTGGTGGTGAACCACGTCGACGAGATCGCCAAGCTCGACGACGCCGCCGTCAAAGGCAAGATCGTGCTCATCAACCAGGCGATGCCGCCGTTCAACCATGACACCGGCGACACGCACTATGGTCCGACCGTTCAGGCGCGGACGCGCGGCGCGTCCGAGGCGGCCAAAAAGGGGGCCAAGGGCGTACTCGTTCGCTCGGTCACCGCGGTCTCGCTCGACAACCCGCACACGGGCACGCTGCGCTACGAAGAGGGCGTCAAGAAGATCCCCGCGGCCGCGGTCACCGTCGAAGGCGCCGAGCTGCTCGTGCGCATGGCGAAGCGCGGCCCGGTGAAGGTTGCGCTGAAGATGGGGGCCAAGCAGCTGCCCGACGCGCCCAGCGGCAACGCGATCGCGGAGATCGTCGGTCGCGAGAAGCCCGAGGAGGTCGTCGTGATCGGCGGCCACATCGATTCGTGGGACGTGGGCGACGGCAGCAGCGACGACGGCGCGGGCTGCATGATGGCGATGGAGGCCGCGGCGCTGCTCAAGGAGACGGGCCTGGTGCCCAAGCGAACGATCCGCGTCGTGCTGTTCACCAACGAAGAGAACGGCCTGCGTGGCGGCAAGGCGTACTTCAAGGCCCACGGCGACGAGCCGCACGCCGGCGCCATCGAGAGCGACTCGGGCTCGGGCGCGCCTACGGGCTTTTCGCTGGCCGGGGACGACGCCGCGGCGCTGAAGCGCCTGCAAGCGTGGCAGGAGATCTTCGGCGGCCTCGGCGACCTGAAGATCACCAAAGGGTGGGGCGGTGCCGACATCAGTCCGCTGACGGAAGCCGGCGTGCTGTCGATGGCCGTGCGCCCGGACGCGAGCCACTACTTCGACCTTCACCACAGTCCCGCAGACACGATCGACAAGGTCGACCCGGATCATCTCGAGCGGAACGCGGCCGCGATGGCGTTGATGGCGTTTGTGCTTGCGGAGAGGTGAGGCCTTCGCTGCAGTTGGGCCGGCCGGGGTTCGGGCGGCCCCCCTTTGGGTGGGGGGGCCTTCGAACCCCTTGGCGGGGGCGGGTCTGCTTCCGCCTCTTCTATTTTGAGCGCTGCGCATCCCTTCGGGCTGCTCGCTCTCTTGCTTTGAGCTACGGCCTGGGCCGGCCGGGGGGTGGTCTGCTTCCGACTCTTCTATTCTGAGCGCTTGGGCCGGCCGGGGTTCGGGCGGCCGCCCTTTGGGTGGGGGTGCCTTCGAACCCCTCGGTGGGCTTCCCCTGCGCTTGGCCTCTTCTATTATTGCGCTGCGCATCCCTTCGGGCTGCTCGCTTTCGTGCTTTGAGCGGCTTTGGGCCGGCCGGGGTTCGGGCGGCCGCCCTTTGGGTGGGGG
>JBCCQM010000241.1:0-11757 GCA_039024335.1 Myxococcota bacterium | reverse complement strand
CGGGCGGGTACTTCTCGCAGAGCAGCGTCCTGTACCGCGACAAGGAGTGCAAAGACGGCGGCTGGCCGATGGAGTCGCCCAACCCGCACGCCCGCGACATGGCGGTCGCCAAGAAGCTCGTCGCGGAGAGCTACCGCATCGTCGGCCTGCAGCCGCCCGCTGCCTGAGCCGGCACGACGAGGTCCGGAAACATCCAGCGAGGTAGCGTCGTGACTGCTACAGCTGGAGCATCGAACTCTCGCACGACATCTGCTACCGGGCGCTCAAGGCTCGGGACGCGCGCTTCGACGGTCGATTCTTCACCGGGGTCACCAGTACCGGCATCTACTGCCGTCCGATCTGCCCCGCCCGCACGCCCAAGGCGGAGAACTGCGTGTTCTTCGGCCGAGCCGCGGCGGCGCAGAGCGAGGGGTTTCGGCCGTGTCGGCGCTGCCGGCCAGAGGCGGCACCCGGCACGCCCGCGTGGCAGGGCACGTCGTCCACCATTGCGCGGGCGCTGCGGCTGATCGAAGACGGCGCGCTCGACGATGGCGCGCTCGATGAACTCGCGGCACGCCTGGGTGTCGGCAGCCGCTATCTGCGTCGGTTGTTCATCGAGCAGCTGGGCGTGACGCCTTCGGCCATCGCCGCCACGCGACGCGTCCACTTCGCCAAGCGCCTGATCGAGAGCACCGCCCTGCCGATGAGCCAGGTCGCGCTGGCGGCGGGCTATCGAAACGTTCGCCGCTTTAACGCCGCGGTCCGGAGCACCTTCGACCGCACGCCGTCCGAGATTCGCAAGCGCGCCCGCACGCCTCGCGACGACGGCACGATCGCCCTTCGCCTGCCCTACCGGGCCCCCCTGGACTGGGCGGTACTGCTCGAGTTCCTTGCCCTGCGCGCCATTCCCGGCGTCGAGCAGGTCGACGGCGACACCTACCGCCGCACCTTCGCGTTGGGAGCGTCGACGGGCGTGCTCGAGGTCTGCCCCGCGCCCGGGGGCACCGATGCGCTCGTGCTTCGGGCCCCTGCAGACGCGGCACCCCACCTCGCCGAGATCACCCGCCGCGTCCGCCGGCTGTTCGACCTCGACGCCGACGTCGACACCATCGTGCGGCAGCTCGGCGCCGATCCCCTACTCGCAAGCGCGGCGCGCCGGCTTCCCGGCGTGCGCGTACCCGGGTGCTGGGACCGGTTCGAGGTCTCGATGCGGGCCATCGTCGGTCAACAGATCACCGTGGTCGGTGCGACGCGCTTGATCGGTCGCATCGCGGTCAACTTCGGGAAACCGCTGGACGAGCCTCGCGACGGACTCACGCACCTCTTCCCCAGCGCGGACGCGCTCGCCGAAGCCACAGTCGACGGCATGCCCCGGGCGCGCGCCCAAGCGATTCGCGGCTTTGCCCGAGCGGTCGCGGACGGCAACCCCGTGCTCGACGCAGCACCGGATCTCGAGACCGCACTCGACCGGCTGCGCGCGCTGCCCGGCATCGGAGACTGGACCGCCAACTACGTCGCCATGCGGGCGCTCGCCGAGCCCGACGCCTTTCCCAGCGGCGACCTCGTCTTGCGCAAAGCCGCGAGCGACCCCCCGCCCACCGCGGCCGCACTTCGCAGGCGCTCCGAGGCCTGGCGACCGTGGCGAGCCTACGCCGCAATGCTGCTGTGGCGCTCGATGGCCGACGGAGGCCCCAACCCATGAACTGCCTCGAACATCCCAGCCCCGTCGGCCTGCTCTTGCTCGCCGCCTCGTCCGAGGGCCTCACGCACCTGCTCTTCGCCGACGACGACGGCCGACCCCTGCGCGCCAAGACCCGACCCCGCAGCGATGACGGACCCGCGGCCACGACGGTTCTCCGCGCAACGCTCGAGCAGCTCGACGCGTACTTCGCCGGCACGCGGCGAGACTTCGACCTTCCCCTCGCGCCCAGCGGCACGCCGTTTCAGCGCGACGTGTGGCAAGCCCTCAGCGACCTTCCGTACGGCTCGACGACGAGCTACCGCAACCTCGCACACAGCGTACAGCGGCCCCGCGCCGTCCGTGCCGTCGGTGCGGCCAACGGCGCCAACCCGATCTCGATCATCGTGCCCTGCCACCGCGTGATTGGACACGACGGACGCCTCACGGGCTACGGCGGAGGCCTGCCCGCAAAGCGTCATCTGCTGAAGCTCGAAGGCCTGGAGACCCTCCCACACGAGCGATGAGCCCAAAATCCTCCTGGACGCCCCCGCGAACCGCCTCATACTTGCGGGCTCGCGTTCAGGAAGGACGCCTCGTGCTGCTGACGATCACCACCACCCACGCGCCCGCCACCGACCTTGGCTACTTGCTGGGCAAGAATCCGGCGCGGACGCAGAGCTTTCCGCTGAACTTCGGGCAGGCGCACGTGTACTACCCCGTCGCGACCGACGAGCAGTGCACCGCGGCGCTGCTGCTCGACGTCGACCCCGTCGGCCTGGTTCGGCGTCCCCGCGGCATCGAGGGGCTCGCGCAGTACACCAACGACCGCCCCTACGTGGCGTCGTCGTTCCTCGGCGTCGCGATCGGCAAGGTCTATCGCGGGGCGCTTTCGGGCCGATGCAAAGAACGCCCTGCGCTGGTTGAGCGCGCGCTCCCACTGGAGGCCACGCTCAGCGTCGTGCCCACGCGTGGTGGGGATCGCTTCGTTCGCGCGCTGTTCGAACCGCTCGGGTACGAGGTCACGGTGCAGCGGCACCCGCTCGATGCCGACTACGCAGAGTGGGGCGACAGCGTCTACGCCACGCTCACGCTTCGCAGCACCGTGCGGCTGCAGGAGTTCCTGCGGCACCTCACCGTGCTGATCCCGGTGCTCGACGACGCCAAGCACTACTGGGTGGGGGAAGATGAGATCGAAAAGCTGCTCACGCGGGGCGAAGGCTGGCTCGCCACGCACCCCGAACGTGACGCCATCGCCGAGCGCTACCTCAAGCACCGCCGGTCGCTCACGCGGGCTGCACTCGAGCGGCTCGCCGACGAATACGAACCCGACGCCGACGCCACCGAAGCGTCGAACGAGCGCGAAGAGGAAACGCTGGAGCGACCGCTGTCGCTCAACGACCGACGCATCGAAGCCGTGGTGACGGCGCTGCGTCGCAACGGAGTCCGCCGCGTCGTCGACGTGGGCTGTGGCGAAGGCAAGCTTCTGCGCGCCCTGCTGCGCGACAGCACCTTCGAGCGCATCGTGGGCATGGACGTGTCGATGGCGGCGCTCGAGCGAACCAAGGCTCGCCTCCACTTCGACAACCTCGGCGACCGACAGAAAGCCCGCCTCGACCTGTTTCAGGGCTCACTCACCTATCGCGATGAGCGACTGTCGCACTTCGATGGAGCGTGCGCCGTGGAGGTTATCGAGCACATCGAGAAGCCTCGCCTCACGGCGGTCGAGCACACGCTCTTTCACGCCGCGCGACCGGGCTGCGTGGTCGTGACCACGCCCAACGTCGAGTACAACGCGAAGTTCGAGTCCCTGCCCGCCGGCGCGATGCGGCACCGCGACCACCGCTTCGAGTGGACGCGCGCCCAGTTCGAGCGCTGGGCGCAAGGCGTCGCGGAGCGCAATGGCTACGCCGTGTCGTTCGAACCGATCGGGGACGAAGATCCTCAGCTCGGCGCACCGACGCAGATGGGCGTGTTCACGCGATGACCACCCTGCAAGTTCCCGAGCTGTCCCTGGTCGTGCTGGTCGGAGTGTCCGGCGCGGGCAAATCCACGTTTGCCCGGAGCCACTTCAAGTCGACCGAGATCCTCTCGTCCGATGCGTTCCGGGGTCTGGTCGCCGACGATGAAAGCGACCAGGGGGCCACCACCGATGCGTTCGACGTGCTTGCGTACGTCGCGGGCAAGCGACTCTCGCGAGGACGGCTGACGGTGGTCGATGCCACCAGCGTGCGACCCGACGACCGAAAGCGGCTGCTCGCGCTCGCCCGCGAGCACGACTGCTTGGCCGTGGCCATCGTGCTCGACGTGCCGCCCAAGCTCGCCGCCGCCCGCAACGAGACGCGCCCCGACCGTGCCTTCGGTGCTCGGGTGGTCAAGCAGCAGCACAGCCAGCTCCGGAAGGGTCTACGCGGAATCAAGCGCGAGGGTTTTGCCCGCGTGTTCACGCTCGACTCGACCGAAGCGATCGAGAACGTCACCATCGAGCGACAGAAGCTGTGGAACGACCGCCGCGACGACGCCGGGCCGTTCGACATCATCGGCGACGTGCACGGGTGCTACGACGAGCTCAAAGCCCTGCTCACCACGCTCGGCTATGGCATTGGCGGCACCCGAGAGGCCCCCATCGTCACGCCGCCCGAAGGCCGACGCGCGCTGTTCCTCGGCGACTTGGTCGACCGCGGGCCGGACTCGCCCGGCGTGCTGCGCCTGGCGATGGCCATGGTGCGCGACGGCTCGGCCGTGTGCGTGCCCGGCAACCATGAGGTCAAGCTCCTGCGAAAGCTCCGCGGCAAAAAGCCCAAGCTCACCCACGGACTCGCCGAGACGATGGAGCAGCTCGCCGCCGAGCCAGAGGGCTTTATCGACGAGGTCGCCGCCTTCATCGACGGACTCGTGAGCCACTTCGTCTTCGACGAGGGCCGCCTGGTCGTGGCACATGCCGGTCTCAAGGAGGCCTATCAAGGCCGCGCCTCGGGTCGCGTGCGCTCGTTCTGCCTGTACGGCGAAACCACGGGCGAGACCGACACCTTCGGATTGCCCGTTCGGTACGACTGGGCGTCGGAGTATCGCGGGCGCGCGATGGTGGTCTACGGCCACACGCCCGTGCCCGACGCGGAGTGGGTCAACGGCACGATCTGCATCGACACCGGCTGCGTATTCGGGGGCTCGCTCACCGCCCTGCGCTATCCCGAGCGCGAGCTCGTCCACGTCGACGCCGCGCGCGAGTACTACGCACCTTCGAAGCCACTGGAGCGCCCGGCACCACCGGCGCGCGCCGAACACGTGCTCGACATCAACGACGTCACGGGCAAGCGCATCGTCGACACGCGACTACGTCACAACATCACCATCCGCGAGGGCAACGCCGTGGCCGCCCTGGAGGTGATGAGCCGCTTTGCCGTCGACCCGCGCTGGCTGATCTACCTGCCGCCCACGATGGCACCGTCGGCCACCGCACCCGCCGACGTGCCCATGCTCGAGCGCCCACACGAGGCGTTCGAGTACTTCGCGTCTCGCGGGGTCGAGCGCGTCGTCTGCGAGGAGAAGCACATGGGGTCGCGCGCGGTGCTCGTAGTCGCCAAGGACGTCAGGGCTGCGCAGGCGCGCTTTGGGGCCCGCGACGGCAAGCAAGGCGTGGTCTACACGCGGACGGGGCGTCCCTTCTTCAGCGACGACGCCCTCGAAGCCGAGCTGGTCCGCCGTACCGCCGATGCCTTCGAGGCCGCGGGGCTGTGGGAGCAACTCGATTCGAGCTGGGTTTGCCTCGACGCCGAACTCATGCCCTGGTCCCTCAAGGCCCAAGAGCTGCTGCGTCGCCAGTACGCGGCGGTGGGGTGTGCCGGGCAAGCCGCGCTCGCCCACGTGGTGCGCTCACTCGAGGCGGCCCAGGCCCGCGGCACGAGCGAGCTGCTGGCCGACTTCGCCCGCCGGCAGTCCATGGTGGAGAAGTTCTCGGCCGCATGGCGACGCTACTGCTGGTCGGCCACGTCGATCGATGACGTCAAGCTCGCGCCCTTCCACCTGCTGGCGAGCGAAGGCAAGACGCACACCGACGCCACGCACGTCTGGCACATGGACACGCTCGCCACGCTTGCAAAGGCCGACGACATCTTCGTCGCCACTCCCTACCGGGTCGTCGACGTGGCTGATGAGGACGCGCGTCAATCCGCGATCGACTGGTGGACCACGCTCACCGGCGCCGGTGGTGAAGGCATGGTCGTCAAGCCTGAGCACTGGATCGCCCGTGGCCCCAAGGGCCTCATTCAGCCCGCGCTCAAGTGCCGCGGTCCCGAGTACCTGCGCATCATCTACGGCCCCGAGTACACGGCGCCCGCCAACCTCGAGCGCCTGCGGCAGCGCGGCCTGTCCACCAAGCGTAGTCTTGCCCTGCGAGAGTTCGCCCTGGGCCTGGAGGCGCTGCACCGCTTCACCGACGGCGAGCCCCTGTGGCGCGTCCACGAATGCGTCTTCGGCGTGCTCGCTCTCGAAAGCGAACCCGTCGACCCACGGCTGTAGCTGCGGACAGGGGCTACGAGGACGCCGGCTTGGCGGCCAAGACGTTGATCGCCGGGGAGTCCAAGGTCGTGGCGTCGGAGCGGCCTGCCACGGCCGCCACCATGGCGCGGCCGACTTCCACGGTCGACGTTCCCAGCCCCGCCATGCGGATCAGGGGATCGAAGACGTTGGTCAGGCCGTAGGTGATCTTCATCATCGCGCCGCGCGGCTTGGCACCCCGCAGGGGCTTGATCGAGGCTGGCCGGAAGACGGTCACGCCCGCGAACCCAAGCTCCCGCACTGCGGTCTCGGCCTCGCCCTTCACCCGAGCCCACATGGCTCCCTTGCCGTCGGTGCGTGCACCCGCACCCGACAGGAAGCAGACGTGCATCGAAGGGTTCTGCGCCACCATGACTCGCGCTGCAGCGAGCGTGAAGTCCAACGTGATGCGGCGGTAGGTGGCTTCGTCCATCCCCGCCGATGACGTGCCGAGGCACCACAGGCACCCATCGCGGTCAGCGAAGCGGTCCGCGAGTGCGGAGAAGTCCTCGAAGTCGGCGTGCTCGATCTGCTCGAGCTTGGCGTGCTCGACCTCGGCTTTCTTGCGACCCACGCTGAGCACGTGCTCGACCTCGTCGCTGTCGAGCGCCTCGAGCAGCGCCCCGTGGCCGATCATGCCGGTAGCGCCGAAGATGACGAGCTTCATGCCGCTCACTCCGCGCCCGGCCCGATGAAGATGCCGACGACGGCTCCATCCTCGAAGGTGTAGAACGAGCCGCCGTACACCGAGCCCGCAATGAACAGGTCCTCGCGCGTGGCGCTCTTGTCGAAGTTCTCTCCGTAGACCTTCTTGACGTCGGCCACGGTGCTGCCGATCTTCAGCCCCCACGGCAGGCCGAACGCGCAGTTCTTGGCGCAGGAGATGCCTCGCAGCGCGATGTCCTTGCCCTTGTCGTCGACGGCGGAGAAGTCCAGCGACACGCCCTTGGCCGGATAGGACCACGTCGTGAGGAACTCGCCCGTGGCGCCCTCTTCGAACGGACCCTCGGTCTTCTCCGGCTTGCCCAGCATCGTTTCGACCTCGGCGGGCTTCATCCCGGTGTGCAGCTCGCCGACCATCTCCTTCGAGGTATCGAGCTCTCCCTCGGCATCGAACACGGGCGCGGCTGGGCCGTCGTCCTTGGTCGGTTTGGCTGGCTCGGGCACCTTCTCCTCTTTTGCGTCAGGCTTGGGCTCGGGCGCCTTCTCGGGAGCGGCCTTCGTTTCCTTCGCCTTGGCGTCGGACTTGGCCTTCGCGTCGTCCTTCTTCGCCGGCTCGGGCTTGGCGGCGGCTTTTTCACCGCCATCGCAGGCGAAGAGCAAGGCGGAACACAGCAACAGCGAGCGAGACAGGGGCATCGGTTCGACCCTCGGCTGCTCGTTGACCAAAGTCAATGTCGGGCGCGCAACAACCGGCGCCTCCGCCCGTCGTGTAGGCGTCGATGTTTGGCTCGCGCACCGTGGTCACCGCCGCCCTGCTCCTGTGTAGCTGCAAGGGGGCCCCGCAGAAGGACGCCGACGCGACGTCCGACGCCAGCAAGGCAAGCCGCTGCGAGGCGATCGCGAAGAAGACCGGCAACATGGCGCTCGCGGTCACAGGCGCGCTCTCGCTCGCGGCCGAGAACGACGCGAAGGCCCTGCAGGCGAGCCAAGCGGAGGCGAAGGCAGAGCTGACGGGCGTGGTCGCCGAGCTGCGCGAACGCTGCATGACGTGGCCCGACCGCACGCTGAAGTGCCTGGACTCGCCGCTTTGGGCTGCGGGGCACCGCGACGAGTGCGAGCGTGCCGTCGCCGAAGCGATGGGTGAGCCGCTGCCGCCGACGGATGTCGAAGCGGGGCCGTCTGCGGCGTGGACGTACACCTTCCCTGGAGACCCCGCGCCGCTGCTCACCCGCGACGGCGGCTGGATGCTGGCGCGAACGCACGAGTACCGCAGCGATGACGACCCCGCCGGCGGCGTCTCGAAGCACTGGCTCACCGCCGTCCGCGATGGCGCGAAGCTGTGGGAGCAGGAGCGCTTCGTATCGGCACAGGTCCTCGACCTCGGCGCCCAGGGCATTGGCGTGCTCGCCTCGGGCTCGCTGGAGCTGCTCGATCCCGAGACCGGGACCCCTCGACGCGTGCTCGCGCTGACCGGCAAAGAGCTACCCGACTTCGACGCCGAGTACGACAGCGCGCCGAGCATCGCCACGTTCGCGCCGCACCCCGACGGCGGCCTCGTGCTCGGCGATGAAGATGCCCACTTCTACCGGGCCGACGACGAAGGAACGATCACCCTCCTCGGTCAGCTGAACGACGAGATGCTCGACAGCGATGCCCGCCTGTTCGTGCGTGGTGGCCGAACGTGGCTGTGGGAGGGCTACGACCTTCGCGCCTTTGACGACGCCTGGAAGACGTCCGTGAACCTGGGCGCTCGCGACTCCTTGGGTGCGGTTCAGTTCGCCGACGACCACCTTCTGCTGTTGATCGATGACGAGGTCGTGCGCGTCGATCCGGCCCAGTGCAGCGGCACCCGCCCGATCGCCGTGAGCCAATGGCCACACCGCGGCGACATGCGATTCGGCGACGAAGACGAATGCGAGGGCTGCATCCGCCCGCCCGCCGGATGCGTGGTGTGGCGCGCCCACGTCCGCGACATCTCCCACGAACCCATGGCCTCGCTCGCAGGCGGCGTCGTCGTGAACGACAGCACCCAAACGATGCTGCTGCGCGACGGTGCGCCGGCTTGGAAAAGCGCCACGGCAGCGGGGGGCCCAACCGCGGTCGGCTCCGCCGTATACGTGGTCTCGCCGGGAAACGAAGAGGACGCCGCGACGAAGCTGTGGGCACTCGACCCAGGCAGCGGCGCCCCGCAGTGGGTCAGCACCCTGCCCGCACAGAACGACAGCTGGATGTACAGCACCGATGACGTCCACGTGCAGACCCGCGGCGCCTGGCTCTACGCAGGCTTCGAATCCAACGTATCGGCGTTCGAGCTCAGCCCCACGCCATCGAACGCCCCAGCAGCGACTCCAACTGTGCCGTGAACGGGGCAAAGTAGTCGCGCAGCCAGACCGCAGTGTCCGCATCCCGCGGGACCGAGGACGCAACGTTCAACTTCGACGACGTGACCGCAGAGAAGTCGAACGCGGGCAGCTCCAGGTACTCGCAAAGCGAGGCCATCACGGCTCGCTTCGCGTCGGGGTCCGCGAGGTCTTCGGTGCGGACCACGAACAGCTGCGCCTGGGGAAACACCTCGAGCCACCGCTGCACGCTCTCGATGTAGCGACCGGGGCCCAGGTACGGCCCCCGCAGGCCCAGCCGCGATGCCCAACGCTCACGCTCGAAGTCGCGGCGGTAGCTTGTGACGAACTTGAACTGCCACCGCCCCTCTCGCTTGAACCGCAGGTGCATGGCATGGTGCGAGAAGGCTCGGGCGACCGGGTCACGCACCATCACGATGAGCTTGAGCTTCGGCAGCACATCGTAGATGCGGCGCGGCGGCACCGTCATCAGCACGTTCGCCGACGCCTCCCCCGTGATGTAGTCGCGCCCGGGCTCGACCGCCTTGGCCATGGTGCTCACGACGATCTCGTCATTGGCGTCGAGGTCCATCACCTCGGTCTTCACCTGCGCGTCGTCGACGGAGGGAAAGAAGCTGCGGTAGCGGTCGAATTCTCGCTTCACCACGCGCGAGGACTGGGAGAAGAAGTGCGTCTCCTTGACCGTGCTCGGCAACACGCTGGGATGCTCGGTGAGGTAGCGATAGAGCGACGTCGTGCCGCACTTGCGCTCACCGATGATCATGAAGCTTGGCAGCAACCCAGACATGCGCGGAGGTGGGGCACTCTACGGTGCCCGCCCGCGCTACAGCAAACACATCTGAAACTGCGACGAGCTGATCGTGCAGCTGCTCTCCGCGTTGAAGCACAGCTCGTCGGCCGCGCAGTTGAGGAAGTTCTCCAGGCGTGGCTCGCAGAAGTCCGGCTGATTTGCCGTGTTTTCCTCGCACGCGGCCAGGCACTGCGCCTCGTCCAAGAGGCTGATCGGGCCGCTGAACTCGCAGTCGATGAGGATCGAGCAGGCCTCGGCGCATCCGTCGGCGGTCGCGCCCGTCGGGTCGCCAGTGGGGTCGCCCGTCGGGTCGACGGCACCGCCGCCAGAGAGACACACCCAGTCGCCGTTGAGTGGCGTGCAGTCGGTGCCTTCGGGACACTCGCCAAGGCCGTCGGTGCACCGCAGGATGCAGTGGGTCGGCTCGGGGTCGTCGGGGAACTGAATGGAGCACGCCGGCACCGTCCCGGTCAGGCCGGGGTCCGGGCATTGGCCGTTGTCACACGGCGGCGCGCAGACCTGGAGGCCGTTGCCGAAGAACGCCTCGAGTTCATCCTCGAGACAGTCCGGCGGGACACCGTACGGGCTTCCGGATGCTTCGCCCGAGCTGCTCGACTCGCTCCCCCCCGTGCTCCCGTCGGCCGAAGGAGGCTGTGGCTCGCCCGTGTCCGTTGCGGTGGTTGGTGCCACCGTCGTCTCGCCCCCGGGCGTCTGCGTGGTGGACGTACTGCCCGCCCCGCTCGTCGCGACATCGCACCCCTCCGTCTCACAGGCATCGGACCCCTCGAGCTCGACCGAGCACGCGGAGAAGAGAAGAAGGGCGGGAACCAGAACCGAAGCAAACCGCGTGGCCATGCTTCGCAGACGCCTCTTCGGGGCCGGAAGTCAGCGCAAACCGCAGATTACGTACAACTACGCAAGGGGTGTCCCTGGCCAACCGACCGTTCGCCACGACCCGTTCGACCACGTAGTGTCAGACCATGGACTATCGATATGGATGGATTGTGACCGCGCTCGCAGTCGCGCTGGGGTGCGGTGAGGACGAGCTTGATGAACCGGTCGGCGGTGATGAAGCAACGGCCGCTGCAGAGAGCACCGAAGCCGCGGACCTCGAGTGCCCCGATACGCCAACCGCAGTGGCCACGGTGCAGCTCGAAGGAGGGGGCCCGGCGTTTGCGATGATGGACTACACCGTCGCCGGCGGGCCCCGGATGCCCGCAGTATGCCAAGCCGGACGATGCGCGGTGTATGCAGGGGCCGGCGAATCGCTGACGTTCTACGCTCGGTTCGAGGACTGTGACGAGGTGAGCCTGCAGACGGTCGGCACCGGCTGCGACGCAGACACGCCCGCAACCGTCGCGTTCTCCTTCTACGAGGGCTGCGACCCGGGAGGCGCGTCGCCAGACACGGACTGACTCATCGGGCTTCGCGGCGGGCCTTGCGTTGCTTGTCGTAGACAGGGTCGCGATACGGGCAGTCGTTGTCGAAGCTGCGCTTGCCAGCGTAGCAGGTGTTGCCGTCGGCCTTGCCCAGCGTGAGCTTGCCGGCCGCCATCGTCTCGAGCCCACCGGGAATGGGATTCGAGACATAGACGGAGTCGTCGCCGGCATCGCCGTGAATGATGACGTTGGTCTTGCGCACGTATCGATAGACCCAGTGGCGCTTCGATGCTCGCGGCGCCCGAACCTCGAGGCGAATTACCGCGGCTTCGGGGCTCGCCTCGGCGTACTGGGCGAGTCGGCGACCCGCTT
>JBCCQM010000240.1:0-11837 GCA_039024335.1 Myxococcota bacterium | reverse complement strand
CGGACCCCGGAAGGGTTGCGAAAGGCCCCCCTCACCCAAAGGGGGGGCCTGCAGCAACCCGCCCCACACCCTCAGGGCGAGCCCTCAATTATAAGCGAGCTCAACAGCCTTCTTCAGGTTCACCGAGACCAGCTTCGAGACCCCGCGCTGCTCCATCGTCACACCGTACAGCCGGTCAGCTCCCTCCATCGACACCTTGTTGTGGGTGATGAAGATGAATTGCGTGGTGTGGGCGAGTTCGCGGACCAGGCCGATGAAGCGACCGACGTTCGCGTCGTCGAGCGGCGCATCGACCTCGTCGAGGATGCAGAACGGGCTGGGCTTGATGAGGAAGATGGCGAAGACGAGGCTGACCGCCGTGAGCGCCTGTTCGCCACCAGAGAGCAGCGCGAGCGTTCGCGGCTGCTTGCCCGGAGGGCGTGCCTCGATCTCGACTCCGGTGCCGAGCAGGTCCGTCGGGTCGGTCATCTTCAGCTTCGCGCTGCCGCCTCCGAACAGCCGGGGGAACAGCTGCGTGAACCGCTCGTTGACGGCATCGAAGGTGGTCTTGAACAGGTCCTTCGTGGTGCGGTTGATCTTGTCGATCGCCTCTTGAAGCTGGTCGATCGCCTGTTCGAGGTCGTCGCGCTGCGTGGTGAGGTACTCGTAGCGGCTCGAGACCTCTTCGTACTCGTCGATCGCGGTCAGGTTGACCTCGCCCATGCGCGAGAGGATGCGCTTGAGCTCCTTTTGGCGCTCTTTCTCTTCGCGGCCGGCCAGCGGGCGGTCGTGGTAATCGATGAGAATCTCGGGCAGCAGGAGGTCGAACCGGTCGCGAATGTCCGTCAGCAGATGCTGACGCTCGAGGTTGATCTCCTGAACGCCCAGCTCGACCTCTGCGACGCGGCTTCGACGCTCGTCGAGGTCCGCGCGAAGCGTCTTCATGGAGGTGGTCAGGTCGTCGATGCGAGCCCGCAGCGCTTCGAAGCGCTCCCGCGTGGTCTGCATCGTGGCCGCCGCGTCGGTCTGCCGCTCGGCGAGCGTTGCCCGCTCCGCGTTCGCGGCCTCGGTTGCCTGATCGAGCTCGGCGACGCGCTGCTGCGCGGTCGCGGCCGACGCATCGAGTCGGGCGACCCGCTGGCGGTCGAACTCCGCCTGCCGGGCAAGCCGCTCGACCGTCGCCTCGATCGCGTCGCTCTGCTGCTGCCAGCGCGCGAGCTCGACCTTGGCTTCGGTCAACGCCCCCGCGAGCTGGTCGCGGTGCCCGACCAGGAGCTGGACCTGCGCGTCGCTCATGTCGACTTCGGTGGCCAGCTCAACCACGCGCACGCGACCGTCTCGAATCGCCTCGTCGAGCGCGGCAATCTCCAGGCTGCGATGGTCGACCTCCGTCCGAAGCGCACCGACGGTCTCGGCCTTGCGCGCCACCTCCTCGGTGAGCCGCTGAACCTCGGTGGCCAACTGCGCCCGCTCGGCCTCGGCCTGCACGCGCGTCGTCTCCGCCTCGAGCACGTCCTTCTCGGACTGCTCGCGTGCGGCCTCGACCTCGGCGAGTTCCTGGGCCAACCCGAGGTGTTTTCCGCGCGCCGACTCGAAGCTCTCGTCGAGCGACGCGAGGATCTCCTGCAGCTCTCGGATTTCGCGCTTCTGCTGGAGCAGCGCGGCGTTGAGCGCAGTCGGCGAGCCGCCGACGACGACGCCGGTCGGCTCGACGCGGTCGCCCTCGAGGGTGACCAACGTACGGCGCTCGGTGATGCCCTCGTCCCACAGCGCCAGCGCGCGGTCGAGCGAATCCACGACGACCGTGTCCCCGAGCAGCGAGCGCCCGAGCGCACCGAGTTCGGCGCTGACCTCCACGAGGTCGGCCAGCGGCCCGAGCACGCCGGGACGATCGATCAACGGGACGACCGGCGCCATCCCCAGCCCTTCGCCCACCCCTTCGCCAGGGCTTGCGTCGGCGTCGCCCTCGCCCAGACCCTGGGTGAGGTCGACAATCTCGAACGGGTTGGTGCCGAACTCGGTCTTCACGCCGGGGCTGCCGTCGTCGGGCGCTTGCCACCCCAGGGGCACGCCGTCGACGAGGTCGACCACGGTCTCTGCCTCGGACGGCAGCGCGCGCCCGCGCTTGGGCACGAACGTGGTGCGGCCCTCCTGCTCCCGCTTGAGCAGCTCGACGCCGCGGGCTCCGATCTCGGGACCGTCGACGACGACGCCCTCCAGCCGGTCGCCGAGCACGGCGCTGACCGCCGTCTCCAAGTGCTCGGGCGCCGCGACGTAATCCGCCAAGATCCCGTACACCGCCTGCGAAGCGCCGGGCGCCTCCACGCCCGAGACGTCTCCACCCGCGTGGAGTTCCGGAGCGAGCTCGCGCCGGTGCTCCATCACCAGCTGCACGCCGCTCTGACAGCCCCGGTAGCGGCTTTGGATCTCTTCGAGCGACTGCAGCCGCGAGCGGTGCCGATGCACCTCGGCGCGCTTCGTATCGAGCTCGACCTCGGCGGAGGCGACCTGCTCCCGCAGGCTGATCCGCGCGCGGTCCAGCTCGCCGCGACGGGTCGACAGCACTTCGAGCAGCGTCGTCGCGCCCTCGACCGCCGCCTCTGCGCGTTCGTGAAGCTCGGCGGCCTCCTCGGCCGACGCTCGCTGTTCACCCAACGTGCTTTCGAGGCCGTCGAGTCGCTGCGCCGCGAGGGTCCGCGCCTCGACGTGCGACTGCCGGCGCGCCGTCGCGCCCGCGAGGGTGGTTCGCCGCTCGCTCACCTCGAGCCGTGCCGCGTCGATGCGGGCGCGGGTGGTTGCCAGCGCTTCCTCTGCCTCGCGTGCCTGCGTTTGAAGGTCGTCGACCTGGGACTCCAGCGAGCCCTCACCGTCGGGCGAGGTCAGCGCGGTCTTCTGCTCTTGGGCTGCCGTCAGCTCGTCGTCGATGGCGGCGAGCCCGGTGGCCGCGGCCTCGGACTCTGCGCGCGCCTGCGCGCCGGTCTGCACCAAGCCGTCGCGCTCGCGCTGCCGATACTCGTTCTCCGCATCGAGCAGCCGGACCCGGTTCTCGAGGTCGAACGCAGCCTGCTGATGGTCGGCCAGCTTCGCTTCGACCTCGCCGAGCTCTGCGCGGACCGTGTCCATCTGCCCCTCACGGGCCTCGAGCGCCGCAGTGATGTCGTTGGTCTCGACCTCGAGGTTGGCACGGCGCCCCTCGAGCACCGAGCCGGTGCTGCCGAGTTCGAGATACTTGTGCGCCGCCGTCCAAAGGTCGAGGTCGCGAAGCTCGGTCTTGTAGCGCTTGTACCGCTCGGCCTTCTGGGCCTGGCGGCGCAGCGTGCCCAGTCGGGCCTCGAGCTCTGCGATCACGTCCGAGGTCCGCAGCAGGTTTTGCCGCGTGGCGTTCATCTTGCGCTCGGCGGCGGCCTTTTGGGCCTTGAAGCGCGTGATCCCGGCGGCCTCATCGATGATGTGCCGCCGCTCCTCCGGCTTGGAGTTGACGATCCGACCGACCTGGCCCTGGGCGATGATCGAGTAGCCCTTGGTACCCGCGCCGGTGCCCATCAACAGCTCCGTGATGTCACGCAAGCGGGCGGGCACCTTGTTGATGAGGTATTCGCTGGTGCCGTCGGCAAACAGCCGCCTCGTGATCGCGATGTCGCGAGCGTCGAAGTGCGCGGCGGGGGCTTCCCCGTCGTTCTCGAACGTGAGCGTCACCTCGGCCATGCCGCCGGGGCCCCGCGTCGAGCAGCCCGCGAAGATGACGTCCGCCATCCCGGTGCCCCGCAGGTGCTTGGCGCTCTGCTCGCCCATCGCCCAGCGGACGGCATCGACGATGTTCGACTTTCCGCAGCCGTTGGGACCGATCACGCCCGTGACGTGATCATCGACCACGATGACCTGACGGTCCGCGAACGACTTGAAGCCCTGAACTTCGACCTTCTTCAAACGCATGGCGGCAGCGGTCCTTGGGGTTAGCACCCCCGGCGGCGGGAGGGAACGATCGGATCTCCTCGCGCCACGATCCCCGGGATCTGTCGAGATCGCGTCGTGGATCGCCTCTGCGGTGAGATCTGGAGATCGCACCGCGATGGCCCCCGGAGATCGACACGTCGATTTTGCCGGGGAGCCGGGATCTGATCGCAGATCTCCCCGCTTCCGATCGTGGGCGATCGCGAGCCGCTTGCGGTGACCCGGTCGCCGCGGCGAAGCTCCCCCCGCGCCCATGAGCACGCCCGTGATCATCGCCCTCGTCGTCGCCGTCCTCGCGGCCGTCGGCTTCGTGTTCGTTCGCCGCCGCGATCCCGCGCTTCCCGGCACGATCGACGTCTCGCTGCCCCCCGCGCCGGACCCGGAATCCGACGAGGACGACGCGGCGGAGGACGCTCCGGCGGCGCTTCCTGCCCCGGTGGCGCGTCCCAAGGCGCCGACCGGCACGGACGACCAGGTCCGCGAACGCTACCGCCGCGGCCTCGCCAAGACACGCGGAGGCTTCGTCGCCAAGCTCGCCTCGATCTTCCGCGGCAAACCGGCGGTCGATGAAGACCTGCGGGACCAGGTCGAAGAGGTGTTGTTCACGTCCGACATCGGCACGACGACGGCCCAGAAGCTGCTCGACAGCGTCACGGAGGTGCTGGACCGGGACGACGTCGCGGACCCCGACGCGGTCTGGACCGTCATTCGCGAGGCCGCGCTCGACATCGTCGACGTGAAGGCTCCGGCCCAGGATTTCGCCCCGAAGCCGGCTCCGTACGTCCTGCTGATGATCGGCGTGAACGGCGTCGGAAAGACCACCACGCTGGGCAAACTCGCCGCGCGTCACGTCGAAGCGGGGCGTTCGGTGCTGCTCGTCGCGGCCGACACGTTCCGGGCCGCGGCGGTCGAGCAGCTCGAGGTCTGGGCCGATCGCGTGGGCTGCAGCCTTCACCGCGGCGCGGACAAAGCCGACCCCAGCGCGGTGATCTTCGATGGCATCAAGCGGGGCCGGGCCGACGGCTTCGACGTGGTCCTGTGCGACACCGCGGGCCGCCTCCACACCCGCAAGGAGCTGATGGACGAGCTGGAAAAGGTCGGCCGCGCCGCGACGAAGGCGGTCCGGCAGGGCGTGGACGCACCCGCAGACGACCTGGGCCCCCACGACACGTTCCTCGTCCTCGACGCGACGATCGGCCAGAACGCGCTGGCCCAAGCCAAGCTTTTCAAGGAGACGATGGACTTCACCGGCCTCGTCGTGACCAAGCTCGACGGCACCGCGAAGGGTGGCGTCGTCCTCGGGATCTGCGACGAGCTCGGCGTGCCGATTCGGCACATCGGCATCGGCGAAGGTGTCGAAGACCTTCGCGATTTCGCGCCCTCGGCGTTCGTGGACGCCCTCTTCTTCGCCGACGAGGACGGATGGGAACCCCCGCCCCCAGACGCCGTGTGACCGACCACGGATCGCGCGGCGCGATTTCGACAGAACCGGAGGAGCGCGCCAAGGCGCGTGCATGGCGCCAGCAACGTTTCCTGCGCCGGCAAGCCCCCACAATCACAGCGGATTGTCGCGCAACTTCGCGCGCAGCGGTACGCCGCCGCACGGGATCGTCAACTGCCGCAGTTGTGCCCAGAACCCCGGAATTGTCCTGTTGTGGCCGAAAAAGCGCTGTGTTACGGTCCCCCCGCCAAATTGCCCCAGTGTCCTACCTGGGGCCCCTTTTCAGCATGAGTCCGTCTCTCGTCCACCTCGATGGTGCCCGGCCCAACGTTGCGCAGTCGCGCTTCGCGCCGCATCTGTGCTTTGCACGCGACGTCGAGGCTTGCACGCGAGATGCGTCCCAGGGGTCGCGAACCGCACGTTCAGTGCGGGTGCTGGCCGCCGGTCTGGCTCCAGAGTTTTGCCGCGAACTGGGCCAGAAAACGGGGCGGTTGGATGCGCGCGGTTGCGCACGGCCAGCCAGCCCGAATGTCGTGGTACCTTGCGGCCGAAGCGCCCCTGCTTCGTCCCTGACTTCTAGATTATCCATGTCCTTCGGCTCGTCCCGCGAGCCTTCCCGGTGGCGCCCCGTCGGCGCGACCTGCCTCCACCCGTCCCCAATCTCCCCGAGTTGGGCCACTATGCAGCCGCACCCGCGTTCACGAACGCACACTTCGGTCGCACGCCCGACATCAACGCCCCCGGAACCCGCCGCGCCGAACCATCGGCCGTCCATGCGGGACACGTGCCTCCGCGGGGCATCTGAGGACCACCACCGACCGCAGTCGACACGTTGAGGTGAGCACTATGCGTCGCAACTTGTCCGGGGCCTCCGCAGCCCTCATTCCCATCCTCGCGATCGCCATGCCGTCCACGGCTCTGGCATCGACGACGGCGTCTTCCACTTCGGTTCACCCGGGCACCATCGGCTCGGTTTGGACCACCACCTGGAACGGCGTCGAACAGCCCGAAGGTGAGGATGAAGAAGATCTCGTCATCATCGACGAAGGCGAGGGCGAAGAGCCGCCCGCCGAAGAAGGCGGCGGCGAAGCCCCCGTCGATGCTGGCGCCGACATCGGCCTCGACCTCGACGACGACACCGACTCCGGTGAGCCTCTCGAGGAGGGTGGCAGTGAGGAACTCGGGACGGAGGAAGACCAGATCAAGGCCGAGAAGGGCCTCATCAGCGTCGTCCAGCGTCAGCGGATGCTGAAAAAGAAGCGCTTCGAGTTGATGCCGCAGTTCGGCATCACGGTGAACGACCCGTACGTTCGCCACTACACGATCGGCCTCGACTTCAACTACTGGCTCAACAACCGCATGGCCATCGGCCTGACCGGTACGGGCCTCATCGGTGCACGGACGCCCCGCTACGACAACATCCGTTTCCAGGAGGGCTTGCTGCTCACCGCGAACCGGACGCTGTGGCAGGGAAGCGTCAACTTCACCTACAACCCGTTCTACGGAAAGATCGCGATCTTCAACCGCGCGCTGCTCCACTGGGAGGGTTCGCTGGTCGTGGGTGCCGGCGGTCTTCAGACGCAGGTCATCCCCCGCTTCGAGGCGCTTCACGAGCCGTTCAGCACCGTCACCGGTGGTGGACACTTCGGTCTCGTCGGACGCTTCTACGCGCCGAAGATCGACTGGGTCTCGTTCAACTTCGGCGTGCGCAGCTGGGTCTACGCCGACAAGCTGGAGCCGATCAACCGCGGTCCGGACACCGACATCTTCGCGTCGACCGGAAACGGGGACAACCCAGACCTGGTCAACCCAGACAACGCGAAGGCTGAGTCCGACTTCGAGGTCGCGTTCAACGTGACGTTCTTCCTCGGCGTCAGCTTCTTCCTTCCCACCGCCTTCGACTACACCACGCCCCGCTAGGAACGAGGACCGACATGAACACTCGCAAACTCGCAACGTTCTTGGCCGCCTTCATGGCGACGGGTGTTGGCGCAGGTGCCTTCGCCAACGAAGCGCACGCCGCGAAGAAGAAGGGTCCGCTCGAGGGCGAGCCCATCGTTCGCAAGAAGATCCAGCTGCGAAAGTTTCGCTTCCAGCTCACGCCGTACGTCGGCATGAGCCTCTCGCAGCCGTTCGTCCACATGGGCTATGCCGGCGCGAAGGCGACCTTCCACTTTGCCGACTGGATCGCCGTGCGCGGCACCTTCGGTTACGGCGTCGTGCCCCTGGAGTCGAAGCTGCTCAAGGCGATCAACGGCGGTGGTCTGCCTCCCGGCTACGCGCCCGGCACCACCGACCCCGACCTGCCCGTCAACGAAGACAACCCCGACGCAACGGTCTGCCAAGGCCTGTCGAACTGCCGAAACAACGGCAACGTCGACAACCCGGCGCCGCTGCTTCACGACTTCCGTGCCGGCCTCGTGCGGGCACAGTGGCAGGCCTCGGTCGACGCGGTCTTCACCCCGTTCGCGGGCAAGCTCGGGCTGTTCTCCGCGATCTTTACCGAATACGATATCTACGTGTTCGGTGGCCTCGGCTTGGTGAACTACACCAAGCACTACGACGACCAGAGCACCTCGCAGGCCAACGGCCTCTCGGAGGACCTCAGCGACGCGGCGTTCTGTCAGGATCCGGCGCTGGGCAACGCACAGAACCCCGAGTGTCTTCTGCACCCGGTCTCTGCCGACGAAGGCGTAAAGGTCGGCGGTAGCTTCGGTGGCGGCATCAACCTCTTCGCTGGGGTGCCGTGGGTCTCGATCAACTTCGAGATTCAGGACATCGTCAACCGGGTCAACCTCGCTGGCCTGAACACCACGGTCGACGACGTTCCGCCCCGCGTGAACGGCTCCGACCGCGACGTCTTCCACAACGTCACCTTCCAGCTCGGCGCTCGCTTCTACTTCCCCTTCAAAGCGAAGCGGTCCGAGTAGCCCCGGCCGGAACCAACGAGAAAAGGCGTCTCTTTCGAGGCGCCTTTTTCGCTGGTTCGAAGCATGCGGAACGGGCCGGGTCGCCCCCCAGCGCTCACTCGCAGCCGTCGACCACCAGGATCGAATCGTCCGCTTCGACGCGCGTGGAGAAGAACCGACGCTCGCCCGCGTTGCCGTCCTCGTCGACCGTCCACGCCTCGATGCAGCTGTTCGTCAGGTTGACTTCGAGCGTGGCGGAAAAGCCGCCTTCGGCGCCGACCTCGGCGGCCGTCTCGTCGCCACCTTCGTTGTCGACCAGCCGCACCTCGGCACCCGCCGGGAGTACTCCCTCAACCGCGCCTTGGACCTCGACCTCTTGCTGCGGCGCCTGAAGCACGCTCGGCGGCGGCAGCGGAATCGAGATCCCCCGGTCGCCGATCAAGACGGCGCTGCGGAACGCCTGGACCGGCTCATGATCGTTGCAGGCCGCGGCAAGCAGGGGCAGCAGAAACAGCGGTGCGATACGGCGCATCATGACGACTCGACTCCGGTAGAGTAGCAAACATCGTACCGCCCTCGTTCATGAACGATATCGAGGTGCAGATGGCGCCGCTGCCACCGGAAGTGGCAATGCGGGCACCGGGGTGCGCAAACACGGTTGGCACTCATCCTTGGGCCAGCCGCTTCAGCTTCTTCTGCAGCCCGTACCGGCTCAGGCCCAGCAGCGCCGCCGCCTTGGTCTGGTTGTTGCCGGTCTGCTCCAGGGCCCGCGCGATGAGCTCTCGCTCCATGCGGTCGACGCGAGGACGGATCCGCAGGTCGTCCGGATCGAAGGGCTCGGGGGCAGAGGTCCCCGCGATCGGTCCGGACAGGTCCTCGAGCGCGACGCCACCCTCGCACAGCGCAACCCAGCGCTGGACCTCGTTCTCGAGCTGGCGAACGTTGCCCGGCCACGCGTAGGCCGTCAGCGCCCGAACCACCGACGGCGCGAGCTCGAGCTGCGTGCCGCCGTGGCGGGCGAGGAAGTGATCGATGAGCGCACGGATGTCCTCGACGCGCTCCCGCAGCGGGGGCAGGTCGATGCGGACCACGTTGATCCGATAGTAGAGGTCGCGGCGGAACGTGCCCTCGGCGACCATCTCCTCCAGGTCGCGGTTGCACGCGGCGACCACCCGGACGTCGACGGCTCGGGCGGCCGTCTCCCCCACCCTGCGAACCTCGCCCTCCTGCAGAACCCGAAGCAGCTTCGTCTGCATCGGCATGCCCATCTCGGACACCTCGTCCAAGAAGATCGTGCCGCCATTGGCCGCTTCGAACAGGCCGGCCTTGGCTTTTTGGGCGCCCGTGAACGCCCCCTTGGCGTGGCCGAACAGGACGCTCTCGAGCAGGGTCTCGGGAATGGCCCCGCAGTTCTCCGCCACGAAGGGGCCCGACCCGCGGCCCCCCGCGTCGTGCAGCGCCCGGGCGACCAGCTCCTTGCCGGTGCCGCTCTCTCCGTAGACCACCACCGGCACGTCCGCGTCGGCGACCCGATCGATCATCCGAAAGACGGTCTGCATGCGAACCGAGCTGCCGATGATGCCCCGGTAGCCATCGCGAGCCGGGGCCTGGCGCCGCGCGTCCTCCCGCAGCGCCACAACCTCCGCCTCGCGTCGCTCGAGCAGCGCCGCGAGCTGGGCCGATTGAGCCGTCAGCTGCGTGGTCTTGTCCTCCAGCGACGTCAGCGCTGCCGCGTGCGCCACGGCGAGCGCGGCCAGGTCGGCGAACGCCTCCATGTGGGCGAGGTCGTCCTCCCCGAAGTTGCCGCGGCGCAGCCGGTGGTCGACATAGGCGGCGCCGAGCAGCGTGCCCCGAAAGCGAAGCGGGACGGCGAGCACGGAGCGCAAGTTGAGGTGACTGATGCTCCGCGAGTCGTCGAACCGGTCGTCGGCCGCCGCATCGACGCTGAGCACCGGCTCACCCGAGGCGAGCACGCGCTCGATGACCGAACGCGAGTACGACGCCCCACCGCTTCCCTCGGCGAGCGCGCGCGTCACGGAGAGGTCTTCCACCTCGACCCGACGGATGACCACCGCGCCGCGCTCCGCGTCGGTCAGCTCCATCACCGCGTCGACGATCTGCTCGAGCAGCGGCTCGAGCCGGTCCTCGCGGGCGAACCGTCGGTACATCCGCAGCAGCCGTTCGTACCGGTCGCCGCCCGACGCGGGTTCGGCAGCCGATGCCTGCGCGGGCGCGGGCGCGTCGGTCCCCTCGAGGTCTTCGAGCAGGTCCCGAAGCACCGAGGTATCGCCGCCTTCGGAGAGCAGAGCCGCGCGCGCGGCAGGACGATCGATGGGCTTGGTTTTTTGCATGACGGACTCCACGGTGGAGAGCAGACGCGCCGCGAGGGCGCGCCGGGTGGTTGCGGAAGAGGCGGGCTGGGATCGGACCGCGAGCAGAAGGGTCTTGTCGTAGGCGAGCGCGCTCTCGAGACGTCCGGCTGCGCGCAGCGCGCTCCAGCGCGGACCGGTATGAAGCGAGGCGACCGCGGTCTCGAGCGCCGGTGCGTCCCCACGTCGCGCCGCGAGCTGAGCCCGGACCGTACACGCGGCGATGTGCAGTCCCGGTGACGTCGGCGCGGCGGGCACATCGACGAGGACCTCGGCCGCCGCGTCGAAGTCGCCCGCGATGGTGAAGAAGGTTGCGGCCCGGACCGAGGCATCATGGGCTTCGTCCTCGAGGCCGGCCTCGGCCAGCGCGGCCGCGGCCACGGCATAGGCCTTCGCGGCCCTGCGCCGCGCGTCGTGTGTCGATGCGCCCGGGCGTACGAGAACGTCGGCATCGAGTCGGCACAGCCGCGCCCGATCGATCGCCACGGCGCCCTGCCCGACCGCCGCGCGCACGGCCGTCGCAACGGTCCGGGCCTCGTCGTCGCCACCCACCCGCGCGAGCAGCTGCACGAGGTTGATCGCGGCCTCCACCAGCGCGCTCGTTTGACCGTGCGCGAGCAGTCCCCGCAGCGCCGCGCGGCCGTGGGCGATGCCAGCCTGCAGATCCAAGGTGGGTCCCGCCAGCGCGCACGCCGTTCCGCGGAGCGTCAGCCCGCCGACGGGCTCTCCCGCTCGGGCGAACGCCTCGGCGGCCGCCGCGAAACGGGCGGCGGCTTCGGTGAGCGACCCCCGACCGTACGCAAGGTTGCCGTCGAGCTGCAGGAGCCGGGCGGCGATCGAGGAGGCGTCGGCGTCTCGGCTGGCGTCCGCCCAGACCCGACCTGCCGCCAGACGTGCCGTGGCGCGCTCGGTCGCGCCACACGACCACGCCGCGTAGGCGGACCACAGCAGTGCAAGCGCACCGCCGGCGCCGGCCTCTTCGAGCGCGAGCGCATCCACGCCGCAGGCGGTCGCCTCCGCGTCCGCCGCTGCAGCCTCTCCCGCATCCACGTCCAGCCGCCAGCGAAGCCCTCGGCATGCCCACCGGCGCGGGGCCGGGTCCTCCGCGCGGACCGACAGCAGCGCACGCGCGTCGTCACCTCGACCCAGCCGCTGCAGCGCACGCGCGTGGGCAAAGCGGCAGTCCGG
>JBCCQM010000239.1:0-11860 GCA_039024335.1 Myxococcota bacterium | reverse complement strand
GCGCTGGGCGGTGGGTCCATCGCCGCCCAGGTCGCAAGCTGAGGCTGTGCGACGGAGTCGGGCGTGGGCGCCACCCCTTGTTAGGCTGTCTGCGGGGGCACGCCGATGAGCCGGATGACCACGTCGTCATGAGCGCGAACGACCATCCACATTTCGTTGAGCTTCGAGAGCGCGGCATGACGGCGCAGCAGGCTTGCGAACACGCGAGAACGCGAGGTCTCAGCGCCATCGAGAGGATCGGACTTCTTCGGACGGTGTACGAACTATCCTTCCGAGAAGCGAAGGAGGTCCTTCTCTTCGACCAGGGGACTGCGCCCTCGCTCGAGGAGCACGAAGCGAGACTTGCATCGGCGCTCCAATCGGCTGGAGACGATGAACTTGCGAAGCTGCTCGGCGAGTGACTGGGTCGAGAGCAGCTGCGTTGCTCAGCGGTCTCGCTTGCGGTCGAGCAGCTGGCTTCTTCGCTGGGCGCCCTTCTTGCGGAAGATGCCGCCGATCGTTTCGGCGGAGCGGGGGAAGACGTCGACGACGCGGGCGAGCCAGCCGCGGTGCTTGGGCAGGTAGAGCTCGAGCGGTCGGGTGGTCATCGCCTCGACGACGGCGTCGGCGACCTCCTCGGGGGTGAGCTCGCGCGGACCGCTGAAGGTCATGTTCGCCTCCTCGTAGGACTCCTGCATGTCGAGCATCGGCGTGCGTACGGCGTCGGGGCAGACGACGGTCACGTCGACGCCCTTGCGGCGCAGCTCTTGAGCGGCGGCGAGCGAGTAGCCGCGCACGGCGTACTTGGTGGCCGAGTAGACGGCGATGCCTTCGATGGGGGCGAGCGCGGCCATGGAGGCGACGTTGATGATGTGCCCGCGGCGCTGCTGCACGAAGCCCGGCGTGACGACGCCCATGCCGGTGATGACGCCCATCAGGTTCACGTCGACCTGCAGGCGCGCGTCGTCGAGGCCGAGGTCGTGGACCCACGCGGGCCGGATGACGCCGGCGACGTTGATCAGCGTGTCGAGCCCGTCCATCGCGGCGCGGGCGGCCTTCTCGGCGGCGGCCCAGCGCGTCTCGTCGCGCACGTCGAGCGCTGCGGTGTGGATGCGGTCGTCGGGCCATGCGCGGCGCTGCGCCTCCTCGCGAAGTGTCTCCCCGTCGACGTCGGTGGCGAAGACGGAGGCGCCGGCGCAGGCGAGCCGGTCCGCGAGCGCGAGCCCAATGCCGCTGGCGCAGCCGGTGATCAGGACCTTGGCGGCGCTCATGCTGCGTTCGATCGAGCCTGGGGGCGACGGGGCGTGCCGAAGCGGACGGCACCAAGATGGAAGGTGGGCGAGAGCCCCGGCGAGAACAGGTGCGAGGTCATTTCGGAGCTGGGCGCGACGTTGGGGAAGTCCGGGTTGCGCTTCGAGGGGCCTGCGACCTCTTTTTCGAGCACCATCGAAAGGTACTGGTCGATGGTGCGCTCGAGCGTGTTGCCATTGAGAATCACCTCGGCGCCGGTGCGCTTGGCGAACTTGCGAAGGCCCGGGATGCGCGAGTGCTCGGGCGCATAGGCGTCGGCGGCCACGCCGTTCTCGGAGGTGACGAAGATGCCCTCGTCGGTGTGGACCGCGATCGAGTGGTTGCCCTCGGTGTGCCCCGGCGTGCGAAGCATCGCCACCGCGCCGCCGAGCTCGATGTCGTGTTCGAAGAACTGCACCCTCGACTCGGGCACGCCTGCGAGTCCGTCGGGGCAGTACCAGCGGGCGTCGTACGGCAGCGGGGCCTTGGCCGACGCCCACTCCTGTGGGGTGACGAGCAGCTTGGCGTTGGGAAAGTACGGCCGCTCGCCGCCAAGCCACGCCGCCACGTTCTGCGTATGCAGGTGGTCGTAGGTGACGTAGTCGATGTCTTCGGGCTGCAGTCCGACCGACGCGAGGATCGAGTCCGTGTCGGCGAGGTTGGGCCAGAAGGTCTTCGCAATGCGGCTTCGTGGACCGCCGAGCTTGGCCGCGAGGTCGGCGAAGAAGGGCGTGCGCGCGTTGCCGAGGCGATCGAGCGGCTCGGCGATGAGGGTCTTGAGACCGTCGTCGGTTTCGAACTGCGCGATGAAGGTCCGGTTGAGGATGTGCAGAAACGGCGCGGGGTGGGTACACGCGTCTCGCAGTCCGTACTTGGTCGGGTAGGGCGCCTTGATCACGTCGAACGAGGCGAAGAACGTCGCCTTCGGCCCGCTGAGAAAGCGCTCCCGAAAGGCATGCGCACTGCGTCGAATGGAGCGAAGCCTGTCGGTGGGGGTGGCGGCGTCGCGCGCACCCTCGAACTCGGGCGCGACGGTGATGCTGGGGTCGGCGTACCGCTCGTCCACGCCTGACGCTATCGCGTTTTGACCGCGGTCGCTGCGGCGTGCCACGATCGAGCCGCGATGGACAGCATCAAGGCTCTGTTCGGGTACGTCGTCCTCGGCGTCTGTATTCTGCTCGCCTACCAGGGCTACCAGAACACCTCGGACCCGGAGTCCACCGAGCACATTGCCGAGTCCGTCGCCTGCGACGTGGACTCGCGCTGCCTGCTCAAGGGAGAGCGCCCCCGAGAGATTCGCAGCGACATGTTCGGCCGCTACTACAAGTGGAAGACCACCGTCGGGCCGGTCGATGTGACGTGTCGCCGCAAGTTCGTGTTCTTCGGTAGCTGGTCGTGCGAGTCGGCGATGTTCGAGCCCGCCTCGCTGTGAACCAACGAAAACGCCCCGGCCGATAGACCGGGGCGCTCGCAGGTGGGGGCTGCTAGGGAAGCGTCGACGGGTCGCGCAGCGGCGGCGTCGGCGGCAGGTCGTTGCAGGCTTCCTTGGTCCAGCAGCGGGCGTCGAGCGGGTTGCGATCGGGGTTGAGCAGGAACGTGCCCAGCATGTGGAACATCGCCCAGCCCACGTCGTAGGTCTGGCCGACCACGTCCGCGTCGGCGCAAGACTGCTCGGCCGGGTCGCAGAGCTCTTTGGCCCAGTCGGTCATCTGACCGGGCAGGGCGAACCCATGCTGGCCCTGCGGGATGGCGTACGGGAAGACGGCGCCGGAGTAGCCGCCCGTGTCATTGCCGTAGGCGTCGGTGGTGCTGACCAAGCGCAGCGGCTCGTCGAGGCGCGGGATGTCGTCGCCCCAGATGTCGTCGCCCTCGGAGAAGTTCTCGACGTCCACGTGAACGCCGAGGCTGCCGTCGAGTCCGAGCAGCGAGCGCTCTTCGTCGGTCTCGGGCGTGGTGCCGAAGACGTGACGCCCGAGGGTGTTGACCGCCTCGGTGTTGTGGGTGTCGATGAGCACCTGGTTGGGCGGCACGCCCCAGCGCGGGTCGACGTTGAGGTAGTCGACTGCGCCTGCGGCACGCGCGACCGTCACGCCCGAGTGGGCCGGCACGTTCATGTCGCCGATGGTGGTGACGATGAGGTAGCGGGCGCCGGTCTCGTCGCCCACGTTGGGGTACTCGACGCTGTCTTGCGCGAGGTAGCGGCTGACCACACCGGGGTCGGTCGGGTCGAGGATCATCTGGCCCAAGCCCATGAAGCGGCGCAGCTCCGGCTTGTTGCGGTCGAGGCCCAGGCCCTCGGCCAGCGCGGTGAGCGGACCTCCGGGGATGGGCACGCCCTCGAGCGTGTACGGGTTGCCTTCGGCGTCGAAGGGCGTCTGCATCTGGTCGATGACGATGAGCGGGTCGCCCGGGTCTTCGACCAGCTCGCACTCGTCGTTGCCGGTCTCGAGCACCGGGCCGCGGTAGAACGAGAGCTCGACCGCGTCGCCGGCGTCGGAGGGCAGGGCCACGCGTGCGCGCCCGGACACGCCGTTGTCGGCCTCGTCGGGCAGCACGTAGGCGCACGCCACCTCGCCGTTGACCACGTTGGTCGCGAGCATGGTGTCGCCGGGCTGCAGCGTCACGTCGGAGCCCGGGCGGCCTTCGGCATCGACGGCCGCGGGCGGAACGAGCGTGCGGATGGGGACGTCGATGAGGTTGTTGAGCTCGGTGAACTGGGTGAAGACGCGGGCGGAGCCGTCGTCGTTGACGGTGACCTGGAAGGTCGGGCCCATGACGCGCATCATCACGGCATCGGGCACGCCGCCCTGCAGCGAGCGCGCGCCGACGTCCGCCAAGCGGCCGCCACCCGCGATCGGGACGATGGCCTCGACCTCGGGCTCCACCGCGCCGAGCGTGGTGGCCATGATGCCGCCGAGCGATGCGCCGAGCATGTAGATCGGCGACTCGCTGCCGATGTCGACGATGCCGTCGCCGTCGAAGTCGCCCGCGAGATCGTCTGCGAGACCGTTGCCGTTGGTGTCCATCGGCCAGGTCTTCACGCCGTCCCAGCTGCGAATGATGCGGATGAGCTGCATGTAGTCCAGCGAGCTCTGCCGCATGTTGTCGCGGGTGTGGAACAGGTACGAGGTCCAGAAGTCCGCGCCGCTGTCGACGACGCCGTCGCGATCGAGGTCCTGGAAGTGCCGGTCGGGCTCGCCGTCGCCGTCGTCGTCGACGAATCCGCCGCGCACGAACTCGACGGCTTCGGCACTGGGGCCCAGGCCGTTGCCTTCGAGCAGTCCGCGAAGCTGGCCGATATCGGCTTCGGCGAGGCCGAGACCATGGCTGACGTTGTCGGTCGACACGGTCGCCACGCCGAACATCGACAAGAAGCCCGAGAAGCCGATGATCTCGCCGACGCGGTTGCTCGTGTAGCCGTGGCCGAGCAGCACGACGGGGGCCATCTTGCCTTCGCCGCGTGCGGAGACCTCCTTGCGGGGAATGACCGCCCAGAACGGAACCTCTTCGGCGCGGGCGCTGACCGGCTGGCGATGGAGGTCGCTGGGCCACGACTGCAGGTCGAGGTTCAGCGGCTGCCCGTCTTCGTCGAACCGGTCGAACAGCTGCGGCGACTGGTACGTGCCCATCGCGTGGAAGTCGACGTAGTTGTGGCTGTCGAGCATCGACTTGGCCTGCTCGGAGTTGCCGTCGAGGCCGAGCAGGGCGATCGCCGCCAGGGTGAGCACGGGCTGCCAGTCCTCGTGGTGCAGGACGAACGGCGAGCGGCCGTCGAACTTCGAGCCGCTCGAGACGTCCTTGAGCTCGAACAGCTGCGCCAGCTCGGCCGGGAAGTCTTCAGCGAGATGGGACTGCGTGCCGTGTCCGTACAGGCCTTCGCGCACGGCGATCCAGTCCGAGGTGACCGACTGCGTCGTGTACGGAAACGCGAACGCGATGTCGGTCTCGTCGAGACCCTCGGGCAGCACTTCGAGCAGTGGCTCGAGGGTTTTGGTCTGCGCGGCGTGGTTGACGAACGCGAAGGGCGAACCGATCGGTTCACCGTCGGCATCGCGGATGCGCCGCGTGACGACCACCGCGTAGGTCGTCTGCTCTTGCAGCGGCGTCATCGGGCGGGCGATGAGCGTGTGCGTCTCCTTCTCGTAGAAGGTCATCAGCGCGTCGGCGCGCCCGATGAGGTCGTCCGCCGCGGGGGAGTGGCCCGGCAGGTAGTTGGGCTTGTCGAGTACGCCATCGGCGTCGGTGTCCTCGGGTAGGTCGAGCACGCCGTTGCCGTTGCGGTCCTCGCCGTCGTCGAGCACGCCGTTGTGGTTCTCGTCCTCGCCGGGGTCGAGGCGGCCGTTGCCGTTGAGGTCCTCGTCGGTCTCTTCGAACATCAGCGACATCGAGTCGCCGCGCGGATCGTTGCTGCCGTACTTGTCGCGGCGCTCGAGAATGACGGGGTAGTTTCCGTTGCCGAAGTCGAGGTGATGGACGCGGCCGAACTCGTCGGAGTCGCGATCGATGTTGATCAGGTAGACCGCATCGTCGGTGGTGTCGTAGTCGGCGTCACGGTGGCGGTTCACTACGGACATCGGGTCGATGTCGTCGGTGAAGGGGATCGTGATCGGCTGATACAGGCCCCAGCCGTCGAGACCGTCGATGAGCGTCCGGGTGCGCGCCTCCATGTTGGTGGGGGCGATCACCGACGCGTTGAGTCGCATGCCGGTCAGTGCGTCGTCCGAAGGGCGCGTCGCGATATCGTTGGGCAGCGGGATTTCCGGAAGCGGGCGGGCGTCGAAGTCGAACTTGACGGTGACGTCGGCCTCGGGCGCCGGCAGCAAGCCTTCGGCTGCGCTGCATCCAGTGGCGCCGAGAATGGACAGACCCAAAAGCCACGAGCGTGGTGTCGACACGAGCATCATCCCCTTCCGAGCCGACGGACGGCTCAGCGTGCGCTTATATCGCACCGCCGGGCGGCGGCGCTCTCGCCGGGCGTGAGCTTGGGCGGGTCCTTCGCGGTTCCGCGGCCGGAGGGGCCCGGGTCAGCCCGCCGTGAACTCGCAGAGTCCGTCGGAGCAGCTCATCCCGTCGGGACAGCTGCGCTCATCCGAGCAGTCGAGCACGCACAGGTCCGCGACGATGCACAGGTGGGTCTGAAGAAGCGGACGGATGCACCACTGACCCTCGGTCTCGCACGCGTCGCCGTAGTTGTCGCAGGTGCCGCCGTTTTCATCGGGCCCGAACAAGCACGCGGCGACGGCGGTCCCGCTTTCGGGTTGGGGGCACGCGTCGAAGATCGTCCCCGCAGTGAGGTCGCACGCCGGCACGCAGAGGTTCAGCGGGCGCATCGGGTCGGTCAGATCGTTCGCGTTGACGGTCCCCTCGGGACATCCCGCGGAGGGGTCGGAGAACGTCGGGGGCGGTGGCGGCAAGTCTTCGGGCTCGACGCACACGCCTTCGAGGCAGACCTGCGGCTCGTCGCAGATCACGTCCGCACACAGGTCGATCGGCGTCCCGGTGCTGCTCTCGTCTGCGCCGCCGGTGCTGGATGCGTCGGGCGTCGACGATGTCCCGGGTCCGTCGGAAGGATCGTCGGGATCGGTCGTCATCGCGCTGGGATCGTCTGGGTCGTCCGCCGCCGTACTCGGCGTGCCGGTGGTCTCGGCGCTGCCGGACTCGTCGGCGGAGGGCTCGGTGCTGGCGTCGCAGCTGGCGAGCAGCACAAGGATGGAGGCGGCAACGAGGCGGGACACGGCTGCGATCCACGTAGTGAACCGCGGCCAGGGTTTCATCCCTGGACCGCGGTTCGAAGTGGGCCGCTGTGGCGTGCGGCGGTCCGCCTACTTGCAGACGTAGAACGTGTTGCCGAGGAGATAGTCGATCTCGGGGCTGCAGACGCCCTCGGAGCACTCGTCATTGTCGGGGTCGCAGGTCTGCGTGCACACCCCGGTGGACACGTCACCGCTGTTGACCAAGCACGAGTACGACTCGCCGGAGAAGCTGAACTGGCAGCCGTTCTCGGTCCCTTCGCACAAGACCGTCGGATTTCCACAGTCGCAGGGATCCCCCAGCATGCCGCCGGGGGTCGACGTGTCGGGGCTGTCGGTCGTGCTCGTGGTGGTGGTCGTGGTGGACGGGCCCGAGCCGTTGGAGGTGTTCGAAGTGTTTGAGGTGTTGCCCGGATCGCCGATGCCGCAGACCGACTGGCCCGCAAGCAGGCCCGCCAGCTCGGCGCAGCTGCTGGTCTCGAGGCACTCGAGCTGAGACTCGGTCGGGCTCTCGCCGCAGACGTTGGCGCAGGCGCTCGCAGCGACGTCGGCCGGTGCGCCGCAGGCCGTCGAGACCATCGCGCATCGCGACGAACAGTTCGCGCCCGCCGGCTCTCCGCCATCGGCAGCGGAGTCGGCCGCTGCAGCTTCCGTATCACTCTCTGTGGACCCGTCGTCGCCGCACGCGCTCGCGCAGATCAGCGAGAGCACGAAGGGGAGGGTTCGGTGGAGTTCGAGCATGGCGGCAGTGTTGCACGCCGATGGGCCGCCACATCAAGCCGATTTCAAGGGTCTTTAAGCGCACCTTAAGCCGTCGAGTCACGCCGCGGTCCCTACGTTGAAGGCGAAGACGAGTTCGCCATGCTTCTCCCCGCCGTCATTCGTGCCTCCCTTCTCCTCGCCTCCTTCACCCTGGTCGGTTGCTTCGATCCGAACCATTTCGACCCGTCGCTCCTCGAGGAACGGGCGCCTGAGGACGAGCCCCTGGCCGAGGGGGAGGGCGGCGTGTGCATCGAGTTCGAAGAACCCTGCACGCGAAGCGACGCGTGCTGCCTCTTCGATCCCGCCTACCCCGTCGGCGGTAGCGTCTGCGTTGCGACCGGTGACGAGGCGAGCTGCGCTTCGGTGTGCACCAACGACGAGGACTGCTCCAGCGGGTGCTGTGCAGTCCTCGATGGGGTGCCGTACGGCGCCTGCGTCGACGCGGCGTTCTGCGGCTAGTTCTGTGCCGCGGCCCTTTGGAGCTGGCGACGGACGGACAGCAGGTAGATCGGGGCCGCGAGCGCTCCGAAGAGCGCGATGCACAAGATCCAGGTCGTTTTGTCTCGGCCGGCGGCGGACCACACCTCTCGGTCGAACATGGCGGCGCCGACCAGGGCTGCGAGCCAGGCCACGTTCAGCCCGATGACCAACGCGATGATCCCCAGCTCGAGAACTCCGACCATGCAGAGTGGACCGACGGAAGACCCCGAGCATTCCCGTCATTGCGACAGCGCATCGGGGGCCTGGCCGGCGAGCGACAGGGCGTGCTCGAGGGCGCGGTCGCGTCCGGTTCGCACGTCGTCGGCGGTGCGCAGGATCTCCACGTCCGGGGAGACGCCCATGCCTGGGGTGAACGTCTCGACGTCGTTGTAGATGCGCTGGGCGGGGAGGCGTCCGGTGATCTTCGAGTTGGGCAGGCGCAGGAAGTAGAGGATGTTGGCCGTGACGCCCTCGGCACTGCCACCGGTGGGCTCGCCCACGACGGTCACGTTGTCCTGGTCGCTGAGCTTGGCCATCAACGTGGAGACGGCCGACGCGTTGGCATGACTGGTCAACACGATGATGCGTCCTCGAAAGGCCCACCGATCGGGCCGGATTCGGCGCGTGGTCGTAGCGAGAATGGGCCGCAGCGTGTACGTGCCGTCGTCGTTGGTGCGGAACCACCAGCGCTTGGGGTTCAGCGCGCGCTTCGACCACGTCCAAAGGTAGTCGCGCAGACCGTCGAGGTTGTTCGTCACCATGCGAATCTCGCGGACGAGCCGGGCGGCGCGACCGCGCGGCATCAGGTGCGCGTACAGCCGGTTCAGCGCGTCGGCCGAGCCGCCACCGTTGTTGCGGAGATCGAGGATGAGGGTCGAGCGATCGTCACGACGCAGCTGCTTGAAGATCGGGTCGTAGATCCGGTCCGGTCGCACCGTGTTTCGGTAGTTCACGAAGGTGTCGACACGCAGGTAGCCCGCGTCGTCGCCGAGAGGTTCGAAGGTGACCGCGTCGCGAAAGTCGAGTTGGAAGGGCTGGACCAGCGCTTGGGCTTCTTTCCACGCGTCGAGGTCGACGCGGTCGACGGACACCTCTCGGGGCGGGGCGTCGCCAGTCTGGACCGTGAGCACGGCGGTGGCGGGGACGTTCTCGGTTTCAATTCTGAAGTGCTCCAGCACGCCGCCGCGGAACTCGCTCGACGATCCGTACTCGCGCTCGCGTGCGTGCTCGGTGAAGCCGTCGATCGGTGAGAGTTCGCCATAGCGCGTGATGAGCTCGGGGATCGTCACGCCGTCGATCGCGAGGAGCTCGTCGCGCGGCCGCAAGGCCGGGTCGGTGGCGGCGAGCACGAAGGCGCGCCCGTCGACAACTTCCCAGGCCGCAGGCAGGTAGAGCGGGTTGGTCTCGCGCCGCTCGACCTGCGCGGGGGACAGCTCGGCCTTGGTGTGGTTGCACCGGATCAGTGCGAGCGTCGCCTGCAGCCGCAGGTAGAACGTACCCAGGGTCATGCCGCCGTCGGATTCGGCGTCGTCGACGATGTCTTCCCAGGCGGCGTCCAGGGTCGCGCGCTTGGTGTATCGGTCGTATCCAGGGTGGACGCGCTCGTAGGCCTCGCGGGCAACCGCGACGTCGGCGCGGACCGCGTCAACAGTGAGCATCTCGGCGGAGACGTTCGCCGGTGCGGCCGTCGGACCCAGGGACAGAACGGAGGTGAGGGTGGCGGTGAGCAGGAGCATCGGGAAGCGGGGCCGCGCGGGTTCGTCGTGCCGCGCCAGCCCCTTGGTCATGCTCGGACCCAGGGTCCGATGCGCCTCAGTTTGGGGATTGGGACCCGGAATCCCGAACTTGGGACGTCCGATACGCGGTTGGCGTCAGCCCCGCCACATCCCGGAAGACGCGATTGAAGGTCGACTTCGAAGAGAAGCCGGCGTCCAGACCCACGGACAGGACCGGCTCGTCGCTGTCGCGGAGCTGGCGCTTTGCGTGCTCGACCCGCATCCCGTGGACGCACGCCTTGAAGGTGACGCCCAAGCCGTCGTTGAGCGCGCGAGAGACGTAGGTCTCGTTCGTGCCCATGCGTCGGGCGACGTCGCGGATCGACAATCGAGGCTCGGTGTACCAGCACTCGTCACGAAGCCGCGCCTCGAGCTGGGCTCCGAGGGCTGCCCAGTTTCGCGCGCGGTCGGACCCTGGGTCCGCATCGGCGGTCGCCGGAGTTCCGGGGTCCGTGGTGGGGACGCCGGATGCTCCTGGCCCGGCGTCTGCGGCCGCCTGCGTGTTTTCGCGCTTCGTCTCGGACCCTGGGTTCGCCGAGGCCGGTGGCGGGACAGCTTCGTCGAGCGCGACGGCGCCTAGCTTTGGGAACGGCTCACGGATGCCGGCCAGCGCCGCGACGGCGAGTCCCGAGAAGAGCGTCATCACCGCCAAGTGGATCGCGTAACCGTCGACGTAGCTGACGGGGGCGATCAGCAGCGAGGTCAGCTGCAGGCCACCCCACAGCAAGGTGATCGCGACGACCCAGCGAACGCAGGCGGCGATCCAGCGGGGATCGAAGAGTGCTTCGACGGATTCCGTCGCGTCGAGGTACGCCCGATACCGCTCGAGCAACCGCGTTGTGGCGATGAGCGCCGCGATGGTGAGGCCGAGAGACGTCGCTGTCTCGATCGGGACGATGTACGGCTCGTGGACCGCATCGTTGTACGCCCACTTGGCCCGGTAGTCCTCGAAGCCCAAGAACGCCGCCGTGAAGTAGGCCGTCTGGACGAAGCCCGGCAGCAGCCACAGCCACAGCCGTGTCGCGTGCCCGCGCATCAGCGCGGACGCGTGCGCGAAGAACAGCCCTGGTAAGTAGAGCTCGGCGGCAAACGGCGCGAACGTCAGCCCGGGCCAGCGACCATAAAAACCGCTGAAGCCGATGACCTGCGGGGTGACGCTCAGCAGCGCGGCGGCGATGAAGCCCAGCAGGAACAGTCCGGCCTTGCGCTCCACGTCGCGCAGGGCGAGCGCGATGCCGGCTGCGAGCGCGGGCGTGCTGACGGCGAGGAGCAGGCCGGAGCGCCAAGACAGGTCGAGCGCGCCCACGACCAGCCCCTGTCAGTAGCGGATTTCGGTGCGGAACCAGACGGCGCCGACGGGACCGTCGGTGTTGCCGACGTCGTTGGCGATGCCGCGGCCGGGCAGAAGCAGCCCGCCCTGCAGCCCCGCCTGCAGCCAGAAGTCGTTGATGTCGAAGCGAGCACGAACGCCGAGGTCGAGCTCGGTGCCGTAGTAGCGCTTCTCGCCGTCACCGCTGACCGAGTTGGTGGGCGTCCCGCCGTTGAGGCGCGTCACGAATGGGTCGACCACGGGGACTGGCGCCGCAGCGAACAGCGGGCCGCCCCAGATCTCGAGCTGTTCCCACAGCGCGTATCGGAACTTGGGGTGGGCATAGATCGCGTTGCTGACCCCACCGCGGGTCGGAATGAACTGCGTGCCGTTGAGCGGCTCTCCGGTGAGCTCGCCGTCGGTAGCGAGCATCTCGCTGCGAGCGGTTCGCCAGCCCTGCACCTGCTTGAAAAGCACCAGCCCGACGGTATGCCCGCTGTCGAACGTGAAGTTGT
>JBCCQM010000238.1:0-11883 GCA_039024335.1 Myxococcota bacterium | reverse complement strand
GTCGCGATGGGCGTCGGAACCGCGGGATCCGCCAGTGCAGGCGCAGCGGGCTTCGCGTACGAAGGCGGCGCATGAATAGGCGGCGGGGCAGGCTCGGCGAGCGGCGGAGCAGGGATGGAGGGCGCGGCAGGCTCGGCGAGCGGCGGAGCAGGGATGGAGGGCGCGGCAGGCTTGGCGAGCGGCGGGGCAGGGATGGAGGGCGCGGCAGGCTTGGCGAGGGGCGGAGCAGGGATGGAGGGCGCGGCAGGCTTGGCGAGTGGCGGAGCAGGGATGGAGGGCGCGGCAGGCTTGGCGAGGGGCGGGGCAGGGATGGAGGGCGCCGAGGGCCGACGCGTCACCTGGGTTTGCAGCGACGCTGGGCTCGGCGCCGGGACCGGGGCCTTGGGTGCGGGCGGCGTGGGAGCCGGGGACGCGGTCGATGCGGCGGGCGCGTACCGAACCGGAGGCTTGGCGGGCTCGGGTCGCGTGAACCCTCCGCGCCCAACGACCCCTCGCTTCACCACGGGTGCGGTCGCATCCGGCTGAACGGGCTTTGGCACGCCCGGGCTGATCTCCGCTTTGATCGCCGGCTTCATGTGCGCCGGTCGAGGGAAGGCGCGCGATGACGGCAGCGTGACCTGCTCCTCGAAGCCTCCCGGCGGTGGAGGTGGGATGCGGATCGGCTGCGAATCGTCGGCCGGTGCCTGCGAGACTGGAAAGCTCTGCCCCAGTGCGGGGGCAGGCGGGGGCGCGGGGGTGCGAGTCCCGGCGGGCTTCACCTTCAGCGGCGCCGTGCTCTGCTTGGGCATTGGAGCTGGGCGCGGTGGCGACGGCCGAGGAATCTGCAGCGGGCGCGTCCCCACGGCGCCGCCGATCGGCTGCGGCACGCCGGGCGGGGGCGCAGGCGGACGCGGCCGGTGCACCGGCGTCGGACCAGCCTTGGCCTCGGTGGCGGCCGCGAGTTGCTCCGCTTCCTGCACGGTGATCGGACGCGACTCTGCGATGTCGACGGCCGCAGGCGCACCTAAGGGGCGGGCTGCAGCACGCCGGCTCTGCATGCCGCGAAGGATCGTTTGGCGACGCGCTTCATCCACGCGAGGGATGGGCAGGTCGTCCCAGGGTGTTTGAACGCCGGCATCGATCTGGGCGAGGCACAGCTCCGCTTCGAGGTCGTTCGCGTCCTCGAAGCGGTCTTCGGCCTCTTTCGACAGGCAGCGATGCACCACCTCGATGAGTGCCGCGGGCGGGAGCCGCTTCGAGCGAAGGCGCTCGGGGATTGGCATCGGATCCTCGATCGCGTGGCGGCGCTGAACCGCGAGCGCGTTGCCGGTCCGGAACGGCGGCGAGCCGGTGAGCATCGTGTACCCGAGACAGCCGACGAGGTAGAGGTCCTCCCGCTCCGTTCGGGTGAGGCCCAAGATGCGCTCGGGCGTGACCGGGTGGTAGCCGGCGTCGGTATCGGGGATGGCGAGGTCGGCCCCGACCAACCCCTGCATTGCGAAGTCGGTCAGGACGACGGTGTCCGGTTTGCCCTGGGCACCGGTGAGCAGCACGCTGCCGACGCACAGCGCCCCGTGAGCCACGCCGGCCCGGTGCGCCAGCCCGATCGCGCGCGTCACCTGGCGAAGGATCGCGAAGACCCGCGCGGGCGGGAGCGCTTTACGGCCGAGCTGCTCGGACAGCGCGGTGGCGTTGAGGTATTCGGTGACGACGGCGACGCGCCCGTCGGGGTAGGGGACGATGTCGACGACCCCGTTGATCGCCGCATCCACGACGCCCGAGAGCACGTTCGCGGTGGCCCGCGCTGCATCGAGGTGGCCCTGGGCAAGCTTGCGCGCCGGATGCAGCAGGGTCAGCACGACGCGGTCGCCGGTCTGCCCATCGACCGCGTCGAACACCTCGCCCAGCGGGTGCCGCCAGCGCATGCCTTTGGTCCGGTAGCGCGGCGCGTTTGGGTTGGGCGCGGCCTGGGCGGCGACCAGCGGGTTCGGGCGCCGCAGCGTACGGTCTTCCTCAGCCAGGGGCGCGGCCCGGGCGACCGTCCGCTGGTCTTCCGCAAAGCCCGCTGCGCGGAGCGGAAGCGCGGGTGGACGCGCGCCACGACTTCGCCCGCCGCCAGGAGGTGGCGGTGGTGGCGGTGGAGGTGGCTTGCGGCCGCGACCGTCGGACGACAAAGCAGGTCTAGGGTCTCACGAGTCGGCCGGCCCCGCCGCAGCAATTTCGCGAGTTTCCCTGATGTTGCTACGCTCTGAAACGATCATGGTGCGGATGGGAAAGGGAACCGGCCGAGCGCTGACCGGCCTGATGGTTGCGGCAGCGGTCGCGGTGGCGCCGTCGTGGGTGAACGCCAAGCCAAAGAAGACCCGCGTCGCACTGATGCCGTTGGTCGTCGAGGGAGACGTGCCCAGCGAAGTCCGCGCGCAGGCTCGCGACGAGATTCGGGCGGCGCTGAAGAGCAAGAAGTACGAGCTCGTCGACGGCCGACCGCCCGGGGCGAACTGCACGAACTATGAGTGCATTCATACGGTCGCTGAGTCCGCAGATGCGCAGTGGGTGGTGCAGCCTGCGCTATCGACGATCGACCGTGACTACGGCATTGCGCTGCGCCTGTACGACTTTGCAGGCAACCTCAAGACCAGCGAAGAATCCACCTGCGAGATCTGCAGCTACGACGACGTCGTTGCGTCGCTCGTCGGCGAAGCCGAGCAGATTCAAGAGCCGCTGCTCGAGTTCGTCGCGAACCCCTACGGCGACCGCGAGGCCGCGTCGTCCGAGACGTCTGGCCCGGCCACGCTCAGCATTCGCACCGACCCTGAGGGGGCATCGGTCAAGCTCGACGGCGAGCGCCTGGGCAAGACGCCGCTGGAGGTCGAGGTCGAGCCGGGTCTGCGCGACCTGGAAATCTCGATGCGCAACCACAACGACGTGGTCCAGACCGTTCGCGCACCGCGGGGGGGAACGAAGGTTCTCAACTTCGACCTCGTGGAGAACGACGAGCGGCAGACGAAGGCACTCCGCGCGACCGGGTGGACGTTCTCGATGCTGGGCATCGGGCTCGTCGGCGCCGGCGTTCCGCTGCTGGTGCTCGAGGAGCGCCCGGTCAAGAGCGACTGCAGCGGGAACAACGTGGACTTTGCGGGCAACTGCCGCTTCCGCTACGACACGCTGCTGCCCGGCGCTCTGCTGACGGGTTTCGGCATCGCGTCTTTGCTGACGGGCATCACCACCGGCGTGATCGCGTACAGCCGCCGCAACAAGAACCAGAAGAGAGGCGTGCTGGACACGATGGACGAAGACACGATTTCGGTGCAGCCGATTCTCGGCCCCACGAGCGCTGGCGTGAAGGTGAGGTTCTGATGCGCGGCTGGCTTCTTGCGTTGAGCGTGGTCGCGATCGGCGGCTGTACCGAGGAGAATCCGTTCTTCATGGAGACGGATGCACCCACGTCCACCGGCTTCGTGTTTCCCACTACGGCCGACCCCGACACGATGGGCGACGCGGGCGACACCACGACCGGGGATGCGTCCACCACGTCCATGACGACGGCGCCGCAGAGCACCGGCTCGAGTAGTGGGTCGTCATCGAGTTCGGGTGGAGACACCGACACCACGACGACCGAATCCCCCACCGGCACGGCGGGGGACTCGAGCAGTTCGAGCAGCAGCAGCGGCTCGGACTCCGGGAGCGGCTCGAGCAGCTCGAGCAGCACCGGCGCCGCTACATGAGGCCGAGGCGACGGCCCCGGTCGCGGATTTCCGCGTCGGCGCCGAAGACCATGGCGAACACCGCGGCGCGCATCCACATGCCGTTGCGAACCTGACGCCAGACGACGAACCCGGGGTGGTCTTCCCAGTCGTCGGGCAGCTCGTTCACGCGCGGCAGCGGGTGCATCAAGACGCAGTCCGGTCGGATGTACTTGCGGTACTCGGGCTTGAGGACGAAGTCGTCGGCCGTGCCGAGCTTCTTGCCCTTTTCGGGCGAGCCGGTGCCGCCGTCCCACTCCTGCTGCAGGCGGGTCATGTACATCGCGTCGATGCCCTCGCCGTGCTCGCGCAGGAGCGGCTCGATGGCGTTGTGAACGTGGACTTCGATGTCGTGGCCCTTGATGTACTCGAGCAGGGCGTCGTCGGGCTGGTATGCCGGCGGCGAGACGAAGTGGATCTTGGGGTCCTTGAACTTGGTCAGCAGGTACGCGAGCGAGCGGCCGGCACGGTTGCGGGCGATGTCGCCAACGATCATCACGGTCTTGCCGTCGACGCCGCCGTTGTCTTGGAACGAGTAGCGAAGCGTGTAGAAGTCGAGCAACGACTGGGTGACGTGCTGGCTCTTGCCGCTGCCCGCCGAGATGACGGGGATGGTGCGCTGTGTCCGACTGAGGGCCCACGCGGCTCGAATGCCGAAGTCGTCGTCGGGGTGACGAGCGACGATGGCGTCGAAGAAGCTCGACAGCGTGCGCACGCTGTCCTCGACCGACTCGCCCTTCGAGAAGGACGACGTACGAATGTCGGAGACGAGGCGGCTGGTGGCGCCGAGCTTGTCTGCCGCCGCCATGAACGACTCGGCCGTTCGCGTGCTCGGCTGGGCGAACAGATTCATCACGCGGACGCCCCGCAGCAGGCTTCGCAGATAGTCCCGACCGTCGACGTGGCGATCGAGGCGGCGGATCGCGGTGGCCGTATCGCAGAGCTTTTCGAGCTCCTCGGCGCTGAACTGCTGCGAGATCAGCACGAAGAAGTGCCGGTCGTTGCGTTTGAGAACCTTGGCCCGCCGGCTGCGGCTGGAGAGGCTGTCACGAAACTCTTCGAACGTCAGATCCATGGGCGCCTGCGCAAATCTTCGGGAGACTACATCACCGGGCGCGGCCGGATCACCGGGTCGCGACGCACCAAATTGAAGCGCCCCGCCCGAGAATCGGCCGTCAGCGGCCGTGCTCGGAGCGGGGCGAAAAAACCGCCGGGGGCGATCTCGGCTACTTGATCTCGATCAGCTCGACGTCGAAGACGAGCATGCCGGCGGGCTTCCCGGGGCGGTCGTTGTAGGCGAGCTCTTTGGGAATCCAAAAGCGCGTCTTCTCGCCCACGACCATCAGCTGCAGACCCTCGGTCCAGCCCTTGATGACCCGGCCGAGCGGGAAGGTGGCCGGCTTGCCGCGGGTGATGCTGCTGTCGAACATCTTGCCGTCGGTGGTCCAGCCCGAGTAGTTCACCGTGACCGTGCTGGCGGCGGTGGGCTTGTCGGTGCCGGTGCCCTTCTTGAGAACCTTGTAGGCGAGGCCGCTGTCGGTCTTGGTTGCGTCCGCGGGCGCGGCGGCGACGTCCTTGGGTGTCTCGGGCGGCGGAGGCGGCTCGGGCAGCTCCTCGATCTCGAGCAGCTCGACGTCGAAGACGAGCATGCCCTGCGGACCCGGCTTGCCCTTGTAGGCCATGTCTTCGGGGATCCAAAAGCGCATCTTCTCGCCGACCACCATCTTGGGGATGCCGTCGGTCCAGCCGGGGATGACGCGGTTGAGCGCAAACTCGGCCGGCTTGCCGCGGGTGATGCTGCTGTCGAACATCTTGCCGTCGGTGGTCCAGCCCGAGTAGTGGACGCTGACCTTGTCCCACGGGTCGGGGTTGGTCTTGCCGGTGCCCGCAGCGAGCGACTTGTAGGAGACGCCCTTCTCGGTCTTCTTGGCGTCGGCCGGCGGCGCGGCGACGTCTTCGGGGGTCTTGGGCGCTTCGATGACCTCGAGGATCTTGACGTCGAAGACGAGCATGCCCGCGGGGCGGCCTTTGCGGCCCTTGTAGGCGATGTCTTCGGGGATCCAAAGCCGGGTCTTCTCGCCGACCTTCATCAGCTGCAGACCTTCGGTCCAGCCGGGGATGACTTGGCCGACCTTGAAGGTGCTGGCGTTGCGCCCCTGCGTGGTGTCGAAGGTGACGCCGTCGGTAGTCCAGCCGGTGTACTCGACCTTGACGCTGTCGTTCTTGCCCGGCGACTTGGCGTCGCCGGCGGGCGCGGGCTCGAGCACTTTGTAGGCGAGGCCGCTGTCGGTCTTCTTGGCGTCGGCCGGAGCGGCGGCGACGTCGGCCGGCGGCGGCACCTGCTTGCCGCGCGGCTTGGGCGGCTTGGCAGCTTTGTCCTGCGGCGTGGTGGTGCCCGCAGCGGCGCCGGCCTTTTTCTCGGGCTCGCTGTCGTAGCTCCGTCCGGCACCGTCGGCGGCGGCCGGGGGCGGCGCGGCAGGCTTGTCGTCGCAGCCAGCGGCGACGAGGCACAGCGTTGCAAGGCTCAAGGTGCGCGATACGCTCAGCACGGCGCGCACTGTAGCAGGTGCCCGCACCTCGTGGGAGGTGCCCTCAGTCCTCGGCGTCGGCCTGGAGCGTCTCCAGCGTCGCGGCGAGCTTCAGCAGGCGTTCTGCGAGCTTGCGGGTCTGGGCTGCGTCGAGCTCTACGGGCATGCCCTTGCTCGTGACGGCCTTGAGCTGCACACAGCGCGGCGCATCGATCCAGGCCATCGCTTCCTTCACGCGAACCATCTCCGCAGTCGTGTTCATGGGCGGGCGCACCATAACAGAGAGCACGGGGCTCGTGCGCGGCCTGCTACCGTGGCCGCATGCGCGGGTTCGCAGCGTGGTTTGTGGGCGTGATGTTCCTCGGCGCGTGCTCGTCCGAGCCGGACTCGCTGCGGGCGGCGGCCATCGCGTGTCACGAAGAAGCCGAACTGTCCTGTCCCCGTCCCATCCTCAACGTTCGGGACCTGCAGGCGAGCTTCCGCTACTACCGCGACACCCTCGGCTTCCGCGTCGACTGGGAGCACGGCGACCCGCCCGACTTCGGCTCGGTGACGCGAGGCAACGCAACGATCTTCTTGTGCGAGGGGTGCCAGGGCACACCCGGCGCCTGGATGATGGTGTTCGCGCGCGACGTCGATACGCTGCACGAAGAGTTTGCAGAGCGGGGCGCGCTGATTCGCATGCCTCCCAAGGACATGCCGTGGGACATGCGAGAGATGCATGTCTCCGACCCCGACGGCAACGTGCTGCGGTTCGGCACCGGAGAGTAGGCCGCTCCGTCGGTGTGTCGCGAGGGCCCGGGCGTGGTGGTACTCTCGGGGCCGGTCATGCGTTCGGTTTGGGGGATCATCGGGGCGCTCTGCGTCACTGTGGGGGGATGTACTTCCTCCGACGTGTTCCAGTGCCAAAGCGATGGGCAGTGCGTCAACGGTGACGCCGCCGGAGCGTGCCAACCCAACGGCTACTGCAGCTTCGCGGACGCGGGGTGTCCGTCCGGATTCCGCTATGCCGACAGCGCACCGCCTGGGCTCGCCGGTGCCTGCGTCGAGGAAGACGTGGGTACCTCCAACACGACCGGCTGTGTCGGCGAGGCTTGCACGGACCCCACCAGCGGGCCGGGACCGTCCACGACCAACGCGCCGCCGACGACCGCGCCCGGGACCACCCAGGCGGCCACGGTCACCGCAACGACGACCGGCGGTGCCGAGTCGAGCGGAACGATGGAATCAGGAGGGAGCACCTCGACGGGTTCGTCAAGCTCGTCGAGCTCCACGGACGACTCGACCGGTGCAGCGATCGAGTGCCCGCAGTTCGTCGAAGAGTTCAGCGACGGGCAGGTCGATACGGCGCCCTGGACGTGGCTGCCGCTGGACCCGCCCATCATGAGCGAGGCAGAGGACCGGTTGCGGTTCAGCATCCCGACCGGGCACAACGGCTTTGCCTCCATCGTGTACCCGGAGGTCGACCTCAGCGGGGATGGGTACGTCGTCGCACACCTCGTCGCGCCCCCGCAAGACGACTTTGGTCAGTTCCTCCTGCGAGTGCTCGACGCCGACGGGCTCGACAGCGCCGAGATGGTGCTGACCGGCTCGACCGAACTCTCGGTGCGCATCAACAGCGTGGCCGTCGAATTCATCGCGCTGTCCCCTGTGACCGAGCTGTGGCTGGAGATTTTCGTCGTTGGAGATCAGGTTCACTTCGCGTACAGCACCGACGGCTCCACGTTCCTCTCGGCGTTCATCGCACCCACACCGTTCGACTTCGTCTCCTGCGACCTCCAGCTGATGGGGGGCGCGTACGACGAGACGACGGCTGCGAGTCACCTCGTCGAGATCGACGACTTCGAGTTCTGCGAAGCCCCGTTCCCCGAGGCGTAGAACGGTCACTGCATCGACACGACGCTCTTGCCGCGTCGCGTACCCTCCTGCATCTCCGCAAGGGCACGACCCACTTCATCGAGCTCGATCACGGACTCCACGCGGGCCCGCAGCGTACCTGTTGCAATGAGATCCAAGACCTCGGTCAGCGCGGCCCCGCTGGGGCGCGTGATGACGGGCTCGATGCGGACCCCTCGCTTCCGTTTCGGCGCGGCCATCACGCTGAAGATGGGTCCGAGCAGCCACGGAACGTGGAAGCCTGCGTTCCGCAGCGCGGCAGGGCGGGGGATGGCTTTGAGAGACGCGAGCGCGCCGCCGGATCGGACCACCGACAACGAACGCTTGAAGGTGTCGCCGCCGACCGTGTCGATCGCGGCGTCGACGGAGCTGAGCGCGTCTTCGAAGCGGTCTTGGTCGTAGGCCACGACCTTTTCAGCGCCCCAGCCTCGAACCGTGTCGACATCGCGACTGTTCACGTTGGCGAGGACGGTGTGGCCGCGGCTGATGGCGAGCTGGGTCGCGACGCTGCCGACCGCACCTGCGGCACCGTGCACGAGAATGCTGCTGCGGGGCTCGAGGCGGAGGACCTCGAGAGCTTGCCAGCCCGCCAGCCCCGCAAGACACAGTGCAGCGGCAACATCTAGAGATACGGAATCCGGGACGCGAGCGAGGGCTTCGACGGGGAGCATCGCGTGGGTTGCAAACGCTCCGGGTGTGGGGACCCCGGTGTAGCCGACGACGCGGTCTCCGCGGGCGACGGTCGTGACATCCGGGCCGACCGCGTCGACGATGCCGGCCACGTCGACGCCGGGAACGAACGGTAGGCGCCGCGGCAGCAGCAGCTTATTCTCGCCCGTCACCGTCTCTACGTCCACGGGATTCAGCGACGCTCGATGCGTCCGTACGACGACCTCACCCGCGCCCGGGGTGAGATCGTCGAGGTCTTCGACGACGAGTCCGTCGAAGCCGTAGCTGTGCAACATGACCGCTCGCATGCCCGTAGCGTGGCGTGACGGTGCTACGCGGGCGATGTCGCCGTATGCATGGCCGCCATGCGTGCCGCGCATGGGCTACGCGAGGCGCTCGGCTTCCGCCACAAGCTGCGATCGAAGCCAGGCGTGCGCGGGGTCGCCGTGCCGGGTCGCGTGCCAAAGCATCGAGAGCGTGAGCGACTCCAGCTGGAGTGGGCAGCGGACGACCTTCAGTCGCGGGTCGAGTTCGGCGAAACGTCGTGCGATTCGAGTGGGCGCCGTGAGGAGCAGATCGTTCTCGGCGACGAACTGCAGGCCCACCGAAAAGCTCCCGACCCGCGCGGCGACGTGCCGAGACCCGCCGAGCGCTGCAAGGGCGGCGTCGACCTGGCCATTGCCGCGGCCGCTGGGCGAGACCAGCACGTGCGGGTGTGCCTGCATCGCCTCCACGGTCAGGGCTCCGTCGGCCGCGGCCGGGTGCTGGGTTCGCAGCGCGCAGGAGAACGTGTCCGAGAGGAGACGGCGCCCCTTGATGCTCGCCCGCGCGCCCGAGAGGACACCCAGCGCGAGGTCAAGCTCTCCTCGCGAGAGCCCGCCCCGGAATGCCTCCTGCGCACCGGTGAGGTGCAGGGTGATGCCGGGTGCTTCCGTTCGTAGTCGCTGCAACAGCGGCCCACACAGCAGGACTTCGGCGAAGTCGACCGCCGCGATGCGGAACTCGAGCTCGGCGGTGCTCGGGTCGAAGGCCCGCGGCGAGAGGAGCTGCTGGTCGATGTCTCGCAAGACCGCACGAAGTGGCCCGACCAATCCCTCGGCCACGCTCGTGCGCTCCATGCCGCGGCCAACCTGGACGAGCAGTTCGTCGTCGAAGGCGTCGCGAAGCCGTCCGAGTGCCCGGCTCATCGCGGACTGCGTGATGCCGGCCCGAGCCGCAGCCGCCGAGACCGAACTCTCCTCGAGCAGGAGGTCGAGCTGGACCAACAGATTCAGGTCGAATGACGACAGCGCGCGCGATGCCATGCCCGACCTTAGCTAGAAGTGAGGATGTCGCGTGGCCGCCTCGGATTCGCCGACGAAGTCTTGCGTCACCATCCAAACGTCGGTGATGCGGTCGTCGTGAGGGCGGAACCAGGCGTAGGTCACCTGGCGGCGGTCTTGACGGTGGGTATCGAGTTGCGCAAGGACGCTGTCTCCCGACGCGATGGTGCGACGGATCTCAATCTCGCGGCTGCTCCGCCAGTCGAGCAACGCCTGCACGGATCCGCCGGCGGGTCGGTGCCAGGTAACGTCGCCCGCGAGAACGTCCTCGCCGGCCTTCTCGAGGAACGCCCGGACGCGCGCTGCGTTGCGCGCAACCACCGTCGGTGCCGCGTCCGCACCTCCGTCTCCGCCACCGGAGAGGAACGACTCGACTGCATCGGCCGGGATCGGCAAGAGCGCATCCCAGTGCTCGACGATCTGGTCACCCTGGACACGCTATACGTCCACGCAGTGAAGCGGCTGGTCGCCGAGCGGGTTCGGAGCCGTGTAGATGCCGTGGTACGCGACGAGATCACCCTGCACGACGTAGCGCTGCACGTGGACCCCAAACTCGAAGGCGCACATCTCCTTGACGTGGGCCGCGCCGTCCTTGGCCCAGGGGTTGTGCTGCACGAAGTCGGGATGGAAGTCGCGTTTGACGGCAGCCTCGTCGTGGTCCACGAGGATGCCGTCCATCGCGGTCAGCACGCGCTGCACGCGAGGGTCGGAGACGGAGCTGCGGTCGAGCGGAGTTGGGAGGGCCATATCGATGAGCAGCATGGCGCGTGGACATGGCGGCACCCAGGGCTGGCGGCGCACACCCGACATGCGCCGCGCGCATGCGTGCTCAGGCCGGCAGAAGAATCTCGTCGATCGGGCCGTTGGGGCTCTGCATGAGCCCGCCCTCGATGCTGGTCTGGTCGAGACCCATCGCCTCCATGACCGTCACCAGCACCTTGGACGTGTTCCGGTTGGCCTCTTCGGTGGGCCGATGGTGCACGTCGGTCTTGAGCCGGCCTCCCGCCTTGCCCAGCAGCAAGATGGGGGTGCCGTCGTTGTTGCTGTGCCGGCGCCCATCCATCATCTCGGACGCGACCATGATGCAGCCGTGGTCCATGAGGTTTCCGTCACCCACCTGGACCGAGCGCAGCTCGGAGACGAGGTCGGCGAGACGCTCGATGATGAAGGTTGCGACCGCGTGCACCATCTCGGGCTGCGACGCCTGCGTCCCGGTCTGGTCGTTGTGCGTGAGCAGGTGGAGTCCGTCCGTCGCGCCGACGTCACCGATGACGGGGTCGGCCTGCATGCCGCAAAACATGTAGTTGATCGAGCGGGTCATGCCGCACGCGACGGCCTGCGAGATGAGCTTGCTGAACACGAAGTTCTTCTCGACGAGCGGCTCGACGGAGGCGGCGTCGGGGTCGTAGTTGCCCGCGGGCGACTTGGGCACCTCGCAGGTGAGCGTGCCGAGCTCTTCGAGGACGCGCTCGGTTTCGAAGAGACCCTCGAGGTGCTGGTCGATGCGCTGCTGGTCGTAGCTGCTCACGCGAGACCGCAAGCGATCCGCGCTGGCCTTGATGGCGTCGAGCGCCTTGAGTTCCACCAGCGACTCGGGCGTGGGCCCATCGCCGGGCTCGGGGCTGAAGCCGGCAAACAACCGCTCGTACAGCGCGTGCGGAGAGGTCTCGGGCGTTTCGAGTACGAACCCTTCTTTCCACGAGAACGAGTGACCGCGGCCCAGCGAGTTGTAGTGGCGGCCCACGT
>JBCCQM010000237.1:0-11933 GCA_039024335.1 Myxococcota bacterium | reverse complement strand
TTCGGCCTGAAGCCGCGCGATACGGGCCGCGAGGACGGCAGCCCGAAGCTGCTCGGCGTTGCCCGGCGCCTCCGGGGGCGCGACGACATGATCGGTCGGCGCGGCGACGGCGACCGCGGGGGATGGCGTGGCTGCCGTCCGGACGACGTCCACGGGCGCGTCGGTCACGGCGGCCGGGGTCGCGGAGGACCCCCCACGCATGGCCATCGTGGCGCAACCCGCCGCGATCGCGATGGTGCCTGCCGCGACGCATGCCTTGGCGAGCATGCCGGTGGTCGCGCTGGGTGCTGCGGTTCCGGGTGGTGGAAGCGTGACCAGCGGAGCGAAGGCGGCGAGCCAATCCTCGCGGCGGCCGCCGTGCTGCTCGTCGAGCGCGTCGCGAAGACGCGCCAGCGCGGTCCGGAGTCGGCCGCGCACGGTTGCGGACGGGCACCCCTCGCGGCGCGCAATCTCGGCGAGGGACTGGCCCTCGAAGTAGTGGCGCAGCACCGTCTCGCGCAGCGTCGGATCGAGGGCCTCGACGGCTTCACTGAGGACGCGGAGCCGCTGCGCACGCGCGACGAGCTCGTCGGGCTCGAGCCAGGGTGCCGGCTGCGGTGCGTGGGACTCACGCTCGGCCCGGCGACCCCGCGCCCGCGCCTGCATGGCGCGCAGGTTCCGAGCGACCTGTGCCATCCATCCGCGCGGCGATGCCTGATGCCGAGGCGGGCGGGCCGACCACGCCGCGTACGTCTCTTGCACGAGGTCATCGGCGTCGTCGGGGTGGACGAGACGCCCCGCGAGGCGGCGGAGCCAAGCGGCTTGCTCGAGGTAGGCGGCGGGATCCAGATGATCGATGGAGGTCGTCATGGGAGGGTCCCGCGTGCATTGCCGCCGGGCGCCCGATCGTTGGCCGCGGGGCAAAAAAAAATCGATCTCGGCCCCAGCAGGGGGTCAGAAGGTGCCACCAGGGTAGCCCGTTGACCGCGCTCATGGGGGCGGCATGCCGCTCAACGCGCAGGTTTCGCGGGGGCAGGGAGGCCGTGGTGAAACGCATCGCCTCATTTTCCAGAGAACGCGGGTCGCCCTGGTAGGGTCCGCGGTCATGGCCCTCACGCGGGATGCACTGATCCAGTACCTCGAAGACAAGGCCCGGGTCGACCTGAGCAGCGTCGACGACGAGACCGAGCTGTTCTCGTCGGGGATGGTCGACTCCTTCGCGATGGTCGACTTGCTCGTCTTCTTGGAGAAACACACCGGCACGAAGATGGGCCCCGAGGACATCACCCTCGAGAACCTCGACTCGGTCGGCCGGATCCTCGCCTTCGCGGCCGAGCAAGCGGACGCATGAGCGCGCCGGCGGGCATCGTCGTCCTCGGGACGCCGCGGTCGGGTACCACGCTGCTGCGGCGGCTGCTCGACGCGCACCCGAACATCGCGTGTCCGCCCGAGACGTACGTGCTCAGCGGGGCCGCGCGCTTCCTGCACGAGGAGACGTTTGCCCAGGGCCTGCGCATCGGCGCGCTGTTCGGCTTGGGCTACGCGGGCTTCGACGAGGCCGAGGTGCTCGAGCGGCTGCGCCGGTTCGCGTTCGGGTTCTTCGAGGACGCCGCCGCCAAGGCCGGCAAGGGGCGCTGGGCGGAGAAGACCGCGTTCGACGCGTTTCACGTGGCCGCGATCCGCAAGCTCTGCCAAGGGCACGTCAAGTTCATCTGCCTGCATCGGCACGGCCTCGACGTCGCCTGCAGCCTGGCCGACCTCGTCGAGAAGACCGGCGGCTACGTTGAGGAGCTGCACCGCTACGTCACCCGGTACCCGCAGCCGCTCGAGGCGTATGCACGGGCCTGGGTCGATACCGCGACCGCGATCGAAGACCTCGCCGAGGCCGACGAGGGCGCGCTCAGCATCCGCTACGAGGACCTGACGAAGGACCCCGAAGCGACGCTGCGTACCGTGCTCGAGTTCGTCGGCGAGCCGTGGCACGAAGGCATCGTCGAGTCCGCGTTGGGCTCGTCGAAGGGCGTCGGCTTCGGCGACTGGAAGACGTATGCCCGCGGCACCGTCGACGCCAGCAGCGTCGCGCGCTGGAAGAAACTGCCCACGGCCACGCAGGCCCTGCTTGCACAAGCGTGCAATCCCACGCTCACGCGGCTTGGCTACGACGCCGTCACCACCGAAGACCCGGATGATGAAGATGCCCGCCGTCGCTACGAGCTGGGTCTGCTGCTCGGGCGCTTGAAGAAATGAACACGCGATCGACCTCTCTTCTCGTTGCGTTCGGCCTCGTGCTTGGGGCCTGCTCGTCCTCGGCGTCCGAGGCGTCCACATCGCAGCCGCCTCCGTCGACCGAGCCCGAGGCCGCGCCGGCTGAGTCCGCGCCCACGCCGGAGCCGAGTCCGCCCGCTGCCGTGGCCGAGGCGCCCGCCAAGCCCGCGACGCCCGCCAAGCCCGCGTGGACGCCCCGCCCCGAAGACGACATCACGCCGCACCACGCCCTCGAGAACCCCGAGGCGCTCGCGTACTTCTACGACCAGCTCGCCGCGCTCGACGACGGCGACGCGCGGGTCGTTCGCGTGGTGCACCTGGGCGCCTCGATGATCGGCATGGACGACCTGCCGTCGATCCTGCGCGGCAAGTTCCAGACCCGCTTCGGCGACGGCGGTGCCGGCCTCGTGCTGCTGCAGCGGTACATGACCAACTACATCCACCGCTGGGTCAGCCTCAAAGGCAAGGGCTGGGAGCAGTGCTACATCGGCTACCTGTGCAAGGGCGACGGCTTCTACGGCCTGGGCGGCGCGACGTTCTGGAGCCGCGGCGGGGCGAAGACCACCATCGCAACCCGTGACGACGCGCTCGGGGGCGAGGTCAGCCACTTCGACGTTTGGTACGCCGGCAGCAAGGGCGGCGGTCGCCTCAAGGTCACCGTCGACGGCCAAGAGCCGGTCGTACTCGAAACCAAGGCGGACGCGCTCGAGAACCGCTACCACGCCATCGACGTGGAGAAGGGCCCGCACCGGATCACCGTGCAGCCCGGCGGCGGCGGCACGGCGCGGGCGTTCGGTGTCGTGCTGGAGACCGACCAGGGCCTGGTGTGGGACCAGTTCAGCTGGCTCGGCGCGTTCACCAAGCGCATGCACGCGTGGAACGACGCCCACATTGCCGACCAGGTGAAGCATCGCGACCCGGCGCTGCTCGTGTTCACGTTCGGCGGCAACGACACCCGACGCATGGCGAACAAGAAGCTCACCGGGGCGCAGTACACCGCCGAGTTCGTGAAGGGGATCGAGAAGGTCAAGGCGGGCAAGCCCGAGGCGTCGTGCTTGGTCACCGCGATGACGGACCGATCGCGCTCGCTCGACTTCGACGTGACCGCGGTGCTCGACGACGTGGTCGAAGCGCAACGTCAGGCGGCCGTGCAGTCCGGCTGCGCCTTCTTCGACAGCTTCACGGCGATGGGCGGCAAAGGCAGCCTCGCGGCGTGGCGAAAGAAGCGGCCCTCACTCGCGGCCCCCGACCGCAAGCACCTCAACCATGCCGGGCGTGAAGTGCTGGGCGGGTGGATGTACGACGCGATCGTCGCGGGCTATGTCGCGCATCGCCGCGCGGCGAAATGACCCGCGCGGATATTCAATTTTCGTGGCTGCGAGCTCTCACGGAAAACACTAGGTCCAGACGCGCTCCGAGTTCGTCGAAACGTTGACGGGCTGCGGGCCCGCGCATCAAACTGCCTCCGTGGTTCTGTCTCTGCTCGGCCCCCTCGGGTTCGCCACCGCGCTCGCCGCAACTCCGCCCATCCCCGAGAGCGAGGAGCCGCCGCCAAGCTGGACGTGGAAGCAGGACGACAAGCCCGTCAAGGTCGCGGTCATCGCCGGCTCAGTCGGGGCGTTCCACGGCGACTCGTTCCACAAGCGCCTCGGAGCCGTCTGCGAGAACGTCGAGATCCGCAACCTGTCGAAGACGGGCATCGGCGCGCTTCAGATGAAGCAGCGCTTCCGCGGGCAGGTGCTCAAGAACCGCCGCATCAAGTTCGACGAAGAGGGCATCGAGACCTGGGTGCTGATGGCAACCGGGCTCAACAGCATCGGCATGCCCGAGATGACCAACCACTACGTCAAGGGCTTGGTCGAGCTGGCGCACGGCAAGGGCATGAAGACCGTCGTGCTCAGCCCCACGCCGTGGGGCAAGGATCGCAGCAGCAAGTTCAAGGACCTCGAGGGCCTCACGCGCCGGAACTGGACCCAGAAGGTCGTCGACTACGTGTCCGGCCGCGGCACGCCCGAGGTGAGCCTGGGCCGCTACACCGCCAAGCGCACCGATGGCGCCGAGGGTGCGTGGACCCTGGCCGAGACCGTGGACGTGGGCGTCGACCTGTACGACTCGGCGCTGCGCGACACCGAGGCCGAGCTTCGAGATGTCGACCGCATGCGGCGACTGCTGGAGAAGGACCGCACCTGGAAAAAAGCCCACGCCGACCTCGACCCCGAGGCCTACGAAGCGGCGCTCGCCGCCGACGCGCAGCGGGCCGCCGAAGTCCCGCAGTGGTTCATGAAGCCCGAGCTCCGCGGCTTCGACTACATCCACCCGAACGCCGAAGGGCACCGGGTGATGGCACAGGTGACGTGCCCGTCGCTCCCCGAGAGCTGGGGCTGCGCCTGCGACGGGGTTTAATTCGTTTGGGAAACCTCTCGGTTTCCCGTCCTCGTCTTTTGGGGAAACCTCTCGGTTTCCCGTCCTGCGCCGGCGAAGCCGGCTTCGGCCTCCCTTCCGAGGCGCCCCTTTCGGGGCTTGGGCTCGCGTTGCTCGCCTGTCCTCGGGCGACGTGGTGGCTCCGCGGCCCTGGGTTTCGTTCCTGCGGCGGTGGAGCCGGCTTCGGTGCGCTTGCGTGGGCTTGGGTTTGGGCTGAGGGGGTTTGGGGTCGTCAGGTGGGGTGGGGTGTGTCAGGCTGCGCGGCCCGAGAGGAGAACGCATGGCCAAGAAGATTCAGTGGCACTACCACCGCAACGGCTGAACGAGCTGCACGCGAGCGTCCAAGTTCATGGACGCAGGCGGGCTCGAAGCCCAAGAGAAAATCCCGGCGAGCCGCAAGCTCGGCCGTGACGTTGCCGAAGGGCTCATCGCGGAGGCCACGCGCCTCGTGGTAGCGAAGGGCAAGAAGGTGACCGAGTTCAAAGGCGCCGACCTCCAATCCGAGGACGCGGTCAACGCGATGCTCGGCCCGACCGGCAACCTTCGCGCACCGACGCTCAAGGTCGGCAAAACGCTGATCGTCGGCTACAACGAAGACGTCTACGAGACGATCTTCGGCTGAGCACCGGGCATTCCCGGCGATGACGCGCCCATGACACCGACTGAAATCGGACCGTCATGGGCGTGTTTCATTGGGGCCGTACCCTGAGGGCGTGAACGACGAGTTCGAAACGCAGTACCGGCCGGAACGTGGCGTTTGGGTCTTGACCCGGGTCAATCGAGCCGCCCGCGATGCCGACGCCGGCGCCGACGAGCTGGCCGACACCCGGCCCGGCGTCCTGCCCTTCGTCTTGCCCAGCCAGCCCCGCCGCGCCGCCCAGTAGCGCTTCTGCGCCCACAACGAGAAAGCCCGCCCACCGTCTTCGGTGCGCGGGCTTTTGCGTGGGCGGGAGGCGGCTACTTCTTCATGCGGCCGGCGCCGCGCGACTTGGTCTTGGACTTGGCCTTGCCCTTGGGTGGGGCGAAGCCGCGGTCGCGCATGAGGGCTTCGACGTCGGCGTCGCGGCCTCGGAAGGCCCGGTAGGCATCGGCGGGGTCGACGGCGTTGCGGGGCGCGAAGAGGTGCTCGACGAGCTTGGCGGCGACGGTGGTGTCGTAAAAGCCGTCCGGCGCCTCGGCGAAGGCCTCGGCCGCGTCGGCGGTGAGGACGTCGGCCCAGAGGTAGCCGTAGTAGCCGGTGGCGTAGCCCTCGCCCGAGAAGACGTGGCCGAAGTGCGGGGTGCGGTGCCGCATCACGACTTCCTTGGGCAGGCCCAGCGCCTCGAGGGTGTCGCGCTCGAACGCGTCCGGGTCGAGACCCTTGGGGTCGATGGTGTGCAGCTTGAGGTCGATGAGCGCCGAGGCGAGGTACTCGGTGGTGCCGAAGCCCTGGTTGAAGGTCGCGGCCTTCTTGATCTTGGCGACGAGCTCGGGCGGGATCGGCTTGCCGGTCTCGGCGTGGACCAGGTAGCCGTCGATGACCTTATCGGTGAACAGCCAGCGCTCGAGCAGCTGGGATTGGAACTCGGTGTAGTCCCGGACGCCGCCGGCAAGGCCGGGGTACTTTACGTTGCTGCTCAGCGAGTGCAGCGCGTGGCCGAACTCGTGGAAGAACGTCTGGGCGTCGTCAGCCGAGACCAGCACGGGCTGGCCCGGCGGCGGCTTGATGAAGTTCGAGTTGTTCGAAACCAGCACGGTGACCTCGCCGTCGAACGTGTGGGACGAGCGGTAGGTCGATGCCCAGGCGCCGCTGCGCTTGCCCGGCCGCGCGAACGGGTCGAGGTACCACAGGCCCACGTGCTTGCCGCTGGCCTTGTCGGTGACCTCCCAGACCTTCACGTCGGGGTGGAAGACGGGCACAGAACCCTCGGGCACGGGCGTGAAGGCAAAGCCGAACAGCTCGCCGGCGACCATGAACATCGCCTCGCGCAGCTTGTCGAGCTGCAGGTACTGCTTCACCTCATCGGAGTCGAGGGCGTACTTCTCGCGGCGAACCTTGTCCGCGTAGAAGCGGTAGTCCCAGGGCTCGATCGTGATGCCGGCCTTTTCCTTGTCGGCGACCTTCTGCATGTCGGCGACCTCTTTCCCCACGGTCGCGATCGCGGCGGGCCAGACCTTCTCCATCAGCGCCATCGCGTTGGCGGGCTTCTTCGCCATGCGGTCTTCGAGGCGCCAGCTGGCGTAGTTCTCGTAGCCGAGCAGGGTGGAGCGCTCGTGCCGAAGCGCGAGGATCTCGGCGATGATCGCGTTGTTGTCGTGCGCGTCGCCGTTGTCGCCGCGGCTGTAGTAGTTGCGCCAGACCTTCTCCCGGAGCGCGCGCTCGGTGGAGTAGGTGAGGAAGGGGTCCATCGACGACCGCGTGTTGGTCACGACCCAGACGCCGTCTTTTTCGGGGTGCTTGATCGCGGCCTTGTACGAGTCGGGTAGTCCACCGAGCTGCTCTGCGTTCAGCTCGAGCGTGTAGCCCTCTTCGTCAGCGAGCACGTTGTTGCCGAACTTGTCGTGCAGCTCGGCGAGGCGGCCCTGAATCTGCGCGTAGCGAGCCTTGGCGTCGCCCGACAGCGTCGCACCCTGGCGGGCGAAGCGGTCGTAGTTGAGCTTGACCAGGCGCTGCTCGGGCGCCGTCAGCTTCGCCATCTCGGGGCCGTCGTGCACCGCAGCGATGCGAGCGAACAGCGCCTCGTTCTGGGTGATCGACGTGTAGTACGCCGAGGTCACCGGCGCGAGCTTCGCGGAGAGCTCGCGGAACTCGGGGGTGGACACGTTGCTCGACCAGATGCCCTCGTACACCTGCACCCGCTCCATGGTGCTGCCGGCCTTTTGCATCGCGACGATCGTGTTCTCGAACGTTGCGGGCTCTTCGTTCTTCGCGATGGCGTCGAGCTCGGCCAGGTGCTCGTCGATCGCCGCCCGAAGCGCCGGCTCGAGGTCCGCCAGCTTCATCGTGTCGAAGGCGGGCACGCCCCCGTGAGGTCCGGTCCAGTCGGCGAGCAGGGGGTTGTCGGTCACGGCGGCTCCGTCGGCGGGGGTGGTCGCAGCGGTGGGCGCCGCGGTCGAGGTGTCGGTGTTGGTGGAGATGGTGCAGGCGCCGAGGCTCACGGCCATGGCGATCCAAAGGGGCGAACGTTGCATGCGGCGACTCCGAGGCCGCAGACAGTAGCAGGGGGTGCGCGGTACGGTGGACTCGTGGGCGACGCGTCGCGGATGCGCAACGATCTCCGATGGCTGCGTGACGCGGTGCCGCTGATGTCCGGGGCGTACTGGTCGGCGCAGCGGAGGAACGCCGCGGCGTGGACGACGCTGGGCCTGCCCGAAGACGTCGAGGAGCCGACGTTTCGGCGTCAGGTCGGGCGACGCTTCGAGCAGGTTCACCTTGCCGGTCTGGAGGCGTCGCCAGGTGTCGAGGTGCTGGCTGCGAACCGAGCCCTGCGCGGCGATGGCCGGACCCTGGGCGAGCTCGATGCGCTCTACCGCCACGAGGGTCTCGTCGTTCACCGCGAGGTCGCCGTGAAGTACTACCTCGCCGTCGGGCAGGGCACCGACCCCGCCCGGTGGATCGGTCCGAGCAAGCGCGACCAGCTGAACCGCAAGCTCGCGCGTCTGGCGAGCCACCAGCTTTGCTTGCCCGCACTCGCCGAGCGGCTCGACGCCTGGCCCGATGACCTGCCGACCCCGGACCGCAGCGAAGTCCTCCTGCTGGGGGCTCTCTTCTCGCCCGCGGACGACCCTCGCTTACCCGACGGCGCTCGCGAAGACGCCGAGCACGGCCGCTGGTGGTACGCCGACGCGTTCGCCGACACCTTCGCCGACGCGCCCTGGTCCGTGATCGACCGCCCGTGGTGGCTCAGCCCCGAGCACGTCCGAAGCGCGGCGCCGTCGACCGCTGCCGCCCTCGCGGCCAGCATCGAAGAGACCCAGCGCCCGCGGATGGTCGGTACGACCGAGCCATCGCTGACCCGCGCCTTCGTGGTCCCGACCGGCTGGTGGGAGGACCTTCGGTGACGTTGTTGGGAGCGCTTCTGGGTGGCGGACATGACCGCGCTCGCTACCATTGGATGAAGGCATGGAAGGCAACGGACCGGTGGATGGCGAAGTCACTCGGGTGGAGCACTACGGTCTGTATGTGAAGACGCCCGAGGGGGATGCCGTCGTTCTCATCCCGGACGTGTCCAAGGAGCCCATCCCGGACCTCAAGGCTGCCTACAGCCCGGGGGACCAAGTGCGTGTTCGCCTACTCCGTTTCGTAGAGCAACGAGGCATCCACAAGGCGACGATGATCTTGGACGCGTAGCTGCAGCCGCTCCGAATCAACAGCAGATGGGAACAACGCGCTCGCGAGGGATAGAATTTCCGCTGGGACTGCCAACCATGACGAAGGTCCGAGTGCCTCCTTACGCCGCTGCCTCCGACGCGAGGCGGCAGAAGAGCCTCGACAAGGTGGTCGATGACCACGTCCCGTTTCTAGCCAGGACGCCCTCGCGTGGGACGGGCGTCAGCCTCCGATTTTCAACCTTTACCCGGCCGATGCCATGAGTGTCCTCGCCTCGGTGAAGAAGTACATTCGTCTCCCCCCTGGCCAAGTGCAGGAGGTGGTGGGCGACAGGCTCAGTGTCTCCGAGGTGGAGAAGGCCATCGTGTTGTTCGTGCCACCTTGGAGCGCCGACGCGATTGTGGTGTTGCGGAAGCTTAGCGAGGTCCTCGGAGAGTTCCCGAGCGTAGGTTTGATCCTCGTCGACCCCACCACACTCGGGCCGACCGTCGTATCTGAACTTGAACTCGTCGAAGCGCCGCAAGGCTATGGCGAAGCGGTTTGGATTTCTCGTGGAGTTGTCAGCGGGATGGTGAGCCGAAAGTCGTACGACTGGGAACGGAAGGCCCAGCGGATCACTGCCGAGGTTGCCGCGGTAGACGTCCCGAAGGGCTCGGACCGAAGTTGAGGACCTGGATGTACATCTCGGGCCGTCTCCCAACACGGCTCGGCATGTTCCCGTGCCGCGTATTCGGCGAGTTCACGGGATGGCGTCGTGGGGCAGCCTGCGGCGGAGGGAAGGCACTAGCCTGGCCCCAAACTGGCAGCGTCCAGCGCGGAACTCGACGTGTCACAACGGGCACCCACGGGGGGTAGGAGTGCCGCCCCACCGCCTCCCTCAGCCCGCGCCGAGAATCCTGACGTCGTCGATGTACCAGCCGCCGCTCTCTTGGGCGTCGTCGCTCCCGAAGACGACGTGGAGCTACAGATTGGCGCCGCGAAGTCGATGAGGTCGAAGTCGAAGGTGACCCAGGTGCCGACGTTGGGGTCGATGGTGGCCCAGCAAGCTTCGTCGTCGGAGTTGGCGGTGGGGGTCTGGACGGCGCCGTCTACCGCCGCCGTCGTCGCGGCCAGCATCGAAGAGACCCAGCGCCCGCGAATGGTCGGTACGACCGAGCCATCGCTGACCCGAGCCTTCGTAGTCCCGACCGGCTGGTGGGGAGGACCTTCGGTGACGACGCAGCGCGTTCACGAGAAGGAACTTCAAAGCGTCCTCGCGCTCGATGCCAGCGCTCGGACGTCGTATTTCATCAAGCGGGTCGCGGACTGGGAGCACGTGTGGGTTCTCGACGACGACGGCTGGGCGACCCTCGCGGACTATGACGGCCGCGTTGCCATTCGGATGTGGTCTGCCGAGGACTTCGCAGATGCGTGCCGCCGTGGAGCGTGGTCGGCTTATCGGCCTTAATGCGTTTCACTGGATGACCTGGTCGATGACGTGCTGTTGCACCTCGACCACGAGGGCGTCCGGGTTTCGGTCTTCCCGACGCCCGGGGGGAAGGGGCCCATCGTCGAGCCGCTGGAGCTACTGACCTGGCTCGAGGAAGAGCTGCGTCGATATTGACGCCAACCATCCGTGAGCTGTGGTATCGAAGTCCGGGTCTCTTCTGCACTCTTTCACTTGGAAACGTCTTGGCGCAAAGACCTGAGCATCTCGCAGACCTTCCCTCGTTGACCGCCGACGTTTGTATGGTCCATCTCCTCAAGGAGCGGGGCTACGTAACGTTGGCGATGCGCTTGCCCGAGGGAGAACTGTCAGGCGTATTCACACTCCACGCGGTCGAAGCGAAGAAGCTCGGCGAGCGACTCATCGCTCTGTCGTCAGGGGCTGATGGGGCACACTCCCTTGTCGAAGGTGCGCACATTGGTGGCCCGCCAAGGTCCGACCAACTCATGGAATAGTTCCGGGCGCTACCAGCTGTATAGACGACCGGGGCTTCTGGCGTGGCCTGCTTTTCTTCCCGGACAAGGCTGGACGAGATGAACGAGGACGAGATGTTGAACCTCTGGGGCGAACTCGAGGGCTTGCGGTCGGTGTTCGAGGCATTTGCGTCGGCGTCGGGCTACGAGACCGCGGAGCCCCGCGCCATGGGCCGGTACCCGACGATTCGGTTGACCCAAAGGGCGGGAGACCTGTCGCGATGGATTCAGTGCGGGATGGGCTTGGATCCGCAGGGGCGACGGCTTCAGAGACTCTCTCCACGGGTGTCGTACGAACTCGGAGGTGGTGCGTTCGTCGATCGGGTGGATGCTGGATGCGTAACGAGACACTCGCGCCGTCACCTGGTCTTCGAGGGATTGAAGATCGAAACCGTGCGCGCGCGTGTCACGAGCGACTTGTTCACGCTTCACGAGAGCATCTCAGCGTGGACGCTGGATGATGTGCTCTCGGAAGGGGAGAGCTTCCCGATCGAAGGGCGGTCGAAGGGCTGAGCCGAACGCTGAGGATCCGGAAGTCGCTGATGGACTGGGTGTCGCTCTCTGGGGCGACGTCAGCGAAGGGGTTGATGGTGTTCGAGAGGCGCTCCGAGGCCGGCGGCTTCGAGTCCTGTCCTCCGAGCACGTTCGTCTACTGAGGGCGTGATGTTGGGGTCGCGGTTTGAAGCTGACGCGTCTGGTCGAGACGCTTTGGGCTGAAACGGGGTCACGATTCGTCCTGCGACACCGAACCCAAGCTCGCAGACATGTGGTGCGTTGTGCGCGTCTCGGAGTGTCGAGGTCGGCGGAGACTCAAGTGGTTGGTGCTTGCTCGCGTTTGGGATGCCCTTGTTTGGGGTGCTTTGGCCGAAACGAGCCTTTTGCGCATTTTGCGCATCTGGATCGACTCGCGCGCGCCGACGCAAGCACGCCTACATCCCGGCCCATGGTGCCGCACAGGACGAAGCCTTTTGTTGCGATTCGAACCCGAGCGCTGTTTCTG
>JBCCQM010000236.1:0-12012 GCA_039024335.1 Myxococcota bacterium | reverse complement strand
CAATCGTGGCCTCGAGGTTTTTGTCGACGCCCGCGATTTCGACCGAGCTGTTCTCGGCGTCGCACGAGGTCCACACCGATGAGCCCAGCGCGTACAGCTCCTTTTGCAGTGCCTCGGCCGACGTGTCGCCCCGCCCGCTGAGCTCGAACAGCTCCAGCGCGTGACACAGCAGCGGCGCCTTGCGGTAGCCCCGCTCGATCTCGATCGACACCCGGAACAGGTCGTTGCGATCGTTGCGAACCGCGATGAGCTCTCCGTTCGGCAGCTCGCGACGAACGTAGTGCGTGCCTTCCTTCGCCCACACGGGCTGCAGCGGGTCCACCTGCATCGCCGCGATGTCGGCCGCGAACGTGCTCTGTCGCCCCGCGTCGATCGGCACCGGCGTGATGCTGGGCTTGGTCAGCTTGGGTACGTCCATCGAACCCTTGCGCTTGAACACCGCGACGTAGTCGTCGCCCAGATAGGTCTTCGCGACGCGCATGACGTCCTCGCGCGTGACGGCGGCCACCTTCGACTCCAGCGCCACCACGTCGGACCACGCGCGGTGCTCGATGAACGCATCCATCATGCGAGAGGCCCGGCTGTCGGCGCTTTCGAGCGACTGCTTGCGATCGATGCTCCAGTGCAGCTTGGCCGCCGCAACGTCCTCTTCCGTGAATGCCCCGGACTTGAGCTCGTCGAGCACGCCCCGAAGCATCGCCTCGACCTCGTCGAGCGACTGCCCCTCGCGGGCCTGCGCGAGCGCGAGAAAGTAGCCCGACTCGATCAGCGCGTTGTTCCCCGACGAGGCCCACGGCACCTTCTGCGTCAGCTCGAGTCGCGTGTTGAGCAGCCCGACGCTGGCGTCGTCGAGCACCCGGTCGAGCACGATCAACGCCGCCTCGTCCTCGTGGCCCGCGGGCGCCGAGTGCCACGCGAGTCGAACCGACGGCTCCCCGTCGCCCACGACCTCTGCCAGACGTCGCCCCTTCACAGGCGGGAGCGCGCCGGGCTCGGGCGTAGGCACCGGCTTGGGCTGCAGGTGTCCGAACGCAGCTTCGAGCACCGGCACGGCCGTCTTCGCATCGACATCCCCCGCGAGCACAATCGCCATGTTGTTCGGCGCGTACCAGCGCTCGAAGTACTCGGCCATGTCCGCATACGCGGGCGTCTTGAGGTGCTCGACCGACCCGATGGTCGTCTGGGTGCCGTAGGGATGCTCAGGGTAGAGATTGCCGAGCATCGCGTCCCAGACTCGCGTCGTCGGCCGGTCCAAGGAGAGGTTCTTCTCCTCATAGACCGCCTCGAGCTCGGGCAGGAACAGGCGGAAGACCGGGTCGGTGTAGCGCTCGGCCTCGATCGCGGCCCACTGCGCGAGGCGGTTGCTCGGCAGGTCGCCGATGTACACCGTCTGCTCGTCGCTCGTGAACGCGTTGACGCCCTCGACCCCCAGGCTCGCGTACATGCGATCGATCTCGTTCGGGATAGCGTACTTGGCCTGCGCCTGCGTCTGCGCGTCGATCTCCGCCAGGATTGCCGCCCGCGCCGCGGGCTCCTGCGTCTCGCGAAGCTGGTCGTACAGGTCCGCGACCGCGTCGATGTGCGGCTGCTCGGCGGCCATGTCGAGCGTGCCGAACTCGTCGGTACCCTTGAAAAGCATGTGCTCGAGGTAGTGCGCGAGTCCGGTCGAACGCGCGGGGTCCATCCGGCTTCCCGCCCGCACCCCGACCCACGCGGTGATGCGCGGCTTTTGGCGATCGGTGCTGACGTAGACCGTCATGCCGTTGCTGAGCCGATGGATGCTGACGCCCATCGCGTCCTCCGCCAGCGGAGTGGACAAGGGTGTCGGCAGATCCGAGGCAGTCAGGATGGACGCCGCCGAAGCCGGCGGCGTGTCCACCTGCGCCTGCTTGCCCGGCGAGACGGGCGAGGTCGGTGGTGCCGTATCGGTTCCCGTGCGGCACCCCCACCCGGTCGAGACGGCGGTGAGAAGAGCGAGACCCAACAGCGGACGCACGCGGAACATGACGCCGGGGATATCAGCCCGACGACGCGCCGCGCAACGACGCTCGGCACCGCGTCGATGTCACCCCGGGCGCACGCCGCGGAGCCCCGAGAGGTTACTGGAGAAAGTCGAGCACCCGCGCCATGACCCACTGGCGGTCATCGAGCCCTTCAATCGACTCGAACGGCACGCCCATGACCAGCGTGCGGCCGGTTCCGCTCCACGCGACGGCTGCCGTGCCGCCGGCCCCGCCGCTGTAGCCAAGGACCGCCTCGCCCCCGCCGGCGGGCGAGAGCTGGTCGGGAAAGTCCACGACGATGGCATCGCGGGTGTTGAAGCCCAGGGGCTGCGCATCGGCGAACGGGCCGCTGCCGTCGTGCATCCACCACGTCGCCGCGTCGTCGCCCGCGTAGCCGGCGTGCAGGACGTCGCTGAGGAACGCGGCATCTTCGGGCGTCCCGACCGCGCCGAGGTCGTAGGCCCACTCCGCCCCGGAGACGAACAGCGCGCCTCCGGCCTCGACGTACCCCGCTACGACCGCCTGCTCGAGCGCGTCGAAGCTGAGGTTGGCGTCGCTCTCTTCCCCGAGCATCCACAGCACTGCGTCGTAGTCCGCCAGGTCGACGACCTCGTCCGCAACGTCGCGGGCAGCGACCGTGTCGAACGCGGTCTGTGGCATGGCGTCGGCATACCGCGCGATGAAGCCGTGCGCCTCGGCGCGGGGATTTTCAGCCGCGGGCTGGTCCTGCCACCGCTCATTGCCGTCCACGACCAACACGCTCGCGACGCCCACGTCGGCGGTCGACGCAAACACCGTCGATGGGATGGAGTGAACGGCCCCTGCCTGCTCGACGAACGCGCTGACGCGCACGAACGCGGGCGAGTACGGCAGGTCTCCGGCGCGAAAGGTGGTGTCGTCGACGCGGCGAGCGTCCGCGGGGTCCCACGACGCACCGTCGGGGCTCACCCAAACCGCGTAGCCATCGACGCCGCTCGACTCCGTCCAGGCCAGCTCCACGACGTCGGAGGCCGCCCCCCGAGCGCTGAGCAGCTGGGGCGCGACCGGCCGTCCCGCGACGCCGTGATGGTTGGCCGCGACGGCCGTGACGAAGTCGTTCTGCACGACCCGCGCCGAGGTCACGTTGGGCGCGCCGTTGAACAGCAGGGAGACCGCGTACCGCCGTCCGTCATCGCGGTGGAAAAGGATGCCACTGAGGGACACCACCCCGATCGAGGGCAGCGTGCCGGTCTTGCCCCAAAATCGCCCGAGCGTGGTCGGGCCGCCCATGCGGCCAGCCAGCGTACCCCGCACGCCCGCGATCGCCATCGAACGCATCCAGCGGTCCGCCGCCGCGGTGCCCTCCATGAACCGCATGAGGTCGACGATGTTCCTCGCCGACGTCCGGTTGCTGTGGTTGAGGCCCGAGCCGTCGTTCCACGAGGCCCCCGCGTTGTCGGTGGGCAGCGAGGCCATCCAGTCGACGATCTGCGCGCCGCCGGCCTCGTACGTGGCGATGCCATCGGTCGCGAGGCCGAGATGGCGCAGCATCATGTCGGCAAACTCGTTGTGGCTGCGAACGTTGACCGGCACGCTGAGCGAGCTCATCGGCGGAGACCGCCAGCGCAGCAGCGAGACCGCGCCGGCGGGCGCGTCGAAGCTTGGGTTGGTCGCCGTGGATCCACCGACCGAGATGCCAGCCCCGGTCAGCGCGTTGCGGAACTGCTGCACGGCGGTGGCGCGGTAGTTGACCGCGTTGTACTCGCCCAGCGACGCGCCGCCGTACATGAACTCGCCGTGCGCGACCACATCGCCACTCACCGAGCGCACGCCGGCGTCGTAGAGCCCTTCGGCAATCCGGTCCAGCGGGTCGCGCGAGGTGCCGTAGAAATCGGTCGACCACGACACGTCCAGACGTCCCATCAGATACAGGTTGCCGCTGACCGTGCCGCCCGCGTCGGGCATGGCGTCGGCGAGGACCTCGGTCTCCACCCGCGCGTCCGCACCGAGGATGTCGATCGCCGCGGCCGTGGTGAACATCTTCGTGTTCGAGGCGGGCACGAGGACCTGGTCCGGGTTGCGCTCGTACAGGACCTGCTCGGTCTCCAGATCCACCACGAGAGCGCCGACCGTGGCGGAGCCGAGCGACCCGCCGTCGAGGATGCCGTCGAGCGTACTCTGCAGCGCGGCGACCTCGGCATCCGGCAGCGGTGCTGGCTCGGGCAGCGGCTCGAACGGGTCTCCGGGATCGTCCGGCGGAGCATCCCCGGTCGAGCTCTCGTCGGCGCCGCTCTCGGTGTCGGTGGGCGGAGTCGAGTCCGAGGAGGTCGTTCCCGTCCCCGGGCCGCTGCCCGGTCCCCCCGTGGAGCCATCGGCAGCCGTGGACCCGTCCTCGCCGAAGTCGGTGTCCCAGCCCTGCGCTGCAGGACCGTCGTCGCCGCACCCGACCGCGAGCATCGCCACCACACACCACCACCGCGTTCGCATCTCGGCGACGATAGCGTGCGAATCGCCGGCGCCGCTACTCGACGCCCAGCTCGACGTAAGGGTCGAGGATTTCGGGCACGCCTCGCTCGCTGCTCACCACGAACGTGCGCATCTGCAGCTGCCCGACGTCGGACACGGCGATGCCGGAATGCGTCGCGGGGCCCCCGCCTTCGACGATGTCGAACTGGAACATGCCCGCGGTGTGCTCGTCATCGAGGTTGGCGGCTGTGGGAAGTTCAGCTTGCTGCGGGACGACGCCAATGGGCTGGAGGACCTCGCCGACGTGCGGCAGCCCCATCGCGCGGGTGAAGAAGCGGTTGGTGCTGTTGGGCACCGTGTCGTCCCCGATCACCATCTGCCCCAGCACCGAAGGCGCCGCATCATCGAACCCCGGCAGCCGCGTGCCGGGCAACACGTGGACGCCGTACACGCCGGCATCCCCGCGATCGATCACCGACTGCACGACGGGAAAGAACCGCGCAAGCTCGCCGTCGGTGGCGGCGGAGGCGAACAAGTCGAGCAGCGAGGAAAAGCTCTCGCCGTCGCGCACGATCGCGGTCGAGCGGGCCCCGGGCACCACGAACGTCGCGGTCTTGAACTCGGGGGCGAACGCGACCACGCCCGGGCCCATGATTCCGCCGAGGCTGACGCCGAGGTAGTGCAGGTTCGCCGCATCGACGTCGGTCTGCCCGTCCCCGTCCACGTCGATGCCCGCCTTGAGCGCCTCGACGAGCTGCAATCGGTCGAACGAGCCCTGGCGAAAGTTGTCGCGCAGCTTGAGCGCGTCGAGCGGGTCGGAGAAGTCGAGCGAGAGCCCGAAGAAGTCGAGCACCGAGTCGTCACCGCCGTCCGGATGCGCCCCGTGCTTGGGTGCGTCCACGGCGACGATCGCGTAGCCCTCGGGTCCGAACAGGTCGGCGAGCAGCGCGGCCTGGTCCCGCGAGCCCCCCAGCCCGTGCCCATACACGATCGTGGGGAACGGCCCCTCCCCCTGCGTGGGCACGAAGGCGACCATCGGCAGCTCGTAGCTCCCCGGCGCCACGAGGTCGGGCGCGAGCGCCTCGTCCTCGCCGGTGTAGTCGAGCACGTCGAGGACGCCGCGACACACCTGCATCATCGCCCCCTCTTCGGGTTCCTCGCAGCCGGGCTCGTCGGGCGTGAACGTGGGTGCGGCCGTGCTTCGGATCTCCGTCGCGATGGCGGCGGCCTCGTCGACCGTCGTCTGCGTCGTGAACACCACCGCCGCGCTGAGGTCCTCGGCGCCGCGCACCGTGCCCGCGTCGACCAGCGCTGCGATGAGCGCGTCCACCCCCGACTGAACCGTGTCGACGGGAGGTTCTGCGTCGCCCTGGAGCGCGGCCAGCATCGCGGGGGAAGGCGTGATGCAGCCCCCGTCGGCATCGCGGACGCGCTGGGTCAGCCCCACGCCGTAGCGGTGGCCGGGCTGCAGCGGGACGAGCGGCTCGAGCACGAGCGTCGTCGTAGACTCCCCCGGGTTCTCAGCGACGAGGTCGGCCTCGATGGCGACGAAGGCCGGCGGCTGTGCATCGAGGTCGACCATCACCACGCCGTCCATCGGGTCGGCGACGTCGGTGGTGGGCAGCGTGGCGGCATCCAGCGGCCCGTCGAAGCGGAAGTAGAAGCCGGCGGTGGTGCCGAACCCGTCAAGGGTGTTCGCCTGCTCGAAGACCCGGGCGAACAGGCCGATCGTGCCCGACAGCTCGACGTTGTCTCCGACCTGCAGGCTCAGCGCGCGCCCCGTCGCCGTGTCGGCCTCGATGGTGAACACGTCGTCGGGAAACGCATCGAGCCCCTTGGCCGCGGGGTCGTAGATCAGCGCGGTGGACCCCTCACAAAACGCCAGGGGAGCGCCGCTGGAGGACGAGCCATCGGCGACGTCCGTCTCCGCCCCGCCGGTGGTCTGCGCACCGCCGGTGGTCGTCACGGTATCGCCCCCGGTCGTGCCACCGTCGGTGTCGGGCGTGCTGGGCGCATCGTCCCCACACCCAATCGCAAGCGCCAAGCCAAGCCCCAACTGCCATCTCGCCATCGCAGCATGATACCCCTGCGCGTCCCCACTGGCGCGCCCGGGCCGGGCGCGATACCACTAGCCCCTCCGCTTAGCCTTGACTCCGTCTCCTCCCACGACCGCCTTCGACGACGCACCGTCACGGTCGATCCGCAGCCGCCTGCTGACGTGGCTCTGGGTCGAACGCTGGCTGCTGTGCATCTTCGTGGGTGCGCTCGCGGTGCGGCTGCACTGGAACCTCGAGGTCCATCCGCTGGGCGACTACGTGTACTCGGACATGCACGGCTACGTCGCGCGAGCGGAGCGTCTCATCGACGAGTTCCCCGCCCCGCACGAGTACTCGGCGTTCTTCCCGTTCGGCACCCACTGGATGGTCGCAGCGATCAAGCTGCTCTTCGGTGAAGCCGCCGATACGGCGATCAGCATCTGGTACGCGCTGATCGGCGCGACGACGGTTGCGATGGCCTACGCCGTGGCCCGCCGCGTCAGCGGATTCGCCGTGGTCCCGCCCGCCGTCGGCCTGCTGGGCATCTTCTACTACCCGCACTTTTCACTCGCCGGGTACATCCTCTCCGAGCCCCCCTACACCTTCTTCTTGATGGGTGCGATGCTCAGCGTGCTGCGGATGGCCGACCACGGCCGCCGCCGCGACGCGCTTGCGCTGGGCGTCTTCGCCGGCGTGGGGGCGCTGTTCCGTCCACAGCTGCTCCTGTCGGCAGCGCTCGTCGGGCTGTTTTGGATCGTGCGCCGCAAGACGCTGTCGAAGATCCGGTTCTCACACCTGATGCTCTCGGCGGTCCCGCTCGCGGTCTGCCTGATCGCCGCGTCCGTCCACCTGCATCACAACACCGGGCGGTATGGGCTCATCTCCGAGAACGGCAGCTTCAACCTGGTGTTCGGGCGGTGTCACAACTCCAAGATCGAGTCCCTGCCCGACGGCAAGGGCCACGGCAAGGTGCACTTCCGTCCGCCGCCGCTGCTACAGGTCGTCAACGCGCAGGACAAGGCGCGCCGGGAACGAGTCCAGCCGCCGCTCTCGATGAATCCGGCATTTGGCGACACGTTCAGCTACCGCGGCTACATCGGCGATAAGGCGCAGCACCACGAGTACATCCGCCGCTGCTACAAGAAGACGAAGCTCGGCGGCCAGCTCCGGTACTCCTGGGACAACCTCAGCCTGCTGTGGTTTCACAACATCCCGTGGCCGGACTCCGGGCGAGGCGCCTGGCGCAGCATCGCGACGTGGTGGACCGCCATGCATCGCGAATGGATCATGGTGCCCTCGCTGCTGGGTCTGCTGTGGATCTTCGTGCCCGGCCGACGCGGCGCGCGGATGGGCTTGATCGCACTCCAGCCGATCGCGCTGATCCTGCTTGCCGCCCTGTTCTTCGGAGGCATCCGGCATCGTGCGCCGTACGACCTGCTTCTCATCATCCTCGCGTTGGAGACCTATGCGCTCGCCGGCGCGCTGGTCTGGCGACTCGTTCAGCGCGCACGCGGTGGCGGAGGGGCTGGCATCGGCGGTGGCGCGGATGCGGGGGCCGCGGGCGCCGGACCGGTCGACACCGAGGTCGCGGCGGATGAGGCCACCTCGAGCGGCAGCCCGGCGCAGAACAGCTCCTCCTCGTAGAGGTAACCGAAGAAGCTCGCCGACTCGGCCCCGGGCGTGAACACGACAACGGCCAGCGGGCGGTCGCCGAAGCCGGAGCGACACAGCGAGCGCGACAGCATGAAGCGTCGCAGGCCACGCGCTTCGGAGCGCGCGGTTCGAGCCGCCGCGCCTTCGGCCGCAGAGAACGCCGCAAGCTCGGTCACGGCGCCCATGCCCGGAACGAACCCCGTCGTGGGCCGCACTTCCCAGCGACCCGCCTCGTCGAGCACGTCGCTCCCCAAGGCGCGACCGATCCGAGCCAGCCGCTCCGCGGCGTCGTCGAGGTCGGCCGGCGCGAACCGACGGCGACGTGGCGTGCACACGTCCTCGATGGCGTCGTAGACCTCGGTCAGCGCCCCGAGCCGGTCCGCGAGCGTCACCCAGCGCGGGTCGAGCTCGGGCAGCGTCTGCGCCACCGCCTCCACCGCAATCGACTCGAGGACGTCGGCCACCTCTCGGCTTGCCGCGTCACAGTCGTCGGGCGCCCAGGCCGGCGCGGGCATGCCGATGCGTGCGCCCGCCTGCAGCACGATCCGTGGCCCCACGAGACAGGCGTCCGCCGTACAGGTTGCTGCGGCATTCAAGCGCTCGTACTGGGCGTGCCCGCATGCGTGGGCCCGGATCCTCGCCGGGCTCGCGTCCGCGGGCGGCTTGGGTTCGGCGTACGGCGCGAGCACCTGCTGCAGCCCGTCGAGCTCGGCGAGCAGGCCCGCCCGGTACCGACGGGCAAGCACCGTGTCGACGTGATCGAGAAAGGTCTCCAGATACGCGAGCGACTGCTCCTGGCTCACCGCGAGCGTGTCGACCAGCGCGTCACAGCTCCCCGCGGCGCCTGCCGGCATGGCACGCCACCGCTGCACGTCCACGTCGGCGTCGTCGAGCACGAGCGTGGTCGTGGAGACCGGCGTCCGGGGCCGGACCGAGGCGCCGTCGTATCGAGGCGCGCCCTCCCCCTGCACGCGCGACAGCGGCAGCGCGCCGCCAGCCACCCGCTCCGCCCATGCGCCCGCGGCGACCGACCACCGCGCGGCGGGCTCGAGCTGGGTCAGCGCGACGCGGACCGGCTCGACGCGATCAGGCGCGGTCAGCCGCGTCGCCACGGTTGCCTGGATCGTGCCGGCGCCGCGCAGTGCCTCCGCGAGCGACTGCAGATCGCCCGCAACGTGCCGCGGCGGCGACCACGGCGCTCTCCACGCCACGATCGGAAGCCCGTGCGTGGGCGAGGCGGGACTGTCCGGCAGCGTGACGGCAACCGGGGCGGCTGGCGTGGTCGGCAGCGGCTCGGGCGAACAACCCAAGGCCAAGGCCCCGAGCCCCACGCCCCATCGGCGAAGACGCATCGAGCGGAGCGTAGCAGCATGTGCGACGACGTCCTGCGACCCTGGGACCAACTGTCACGCTCGCGAACAAACCCTGAACAATCATGAACGCACACGGCGCTCGCCCCGCCTCTGCCCCCGAGAAACCGGGGTCAAAACGGGCATTTGGCAGGTCTTCGGGTCTGGACATCGTTATACTCCCGCCATGCGCGTTCGACGGGGAACGACCTTGGCTTCGGCGACCTTGGCGGCAGCCGCCCTCGTGGCGCTGACGCCGTCCTCGGCCAGTGCCGCCGACGACGACGTCCTCGTCGAGTTCCACTTCCAGCCGGTCCCGAACGCCCAGATCGCGATCTGGCTCGAAGACACCGACGGCAACTTCGTTCAAGACGTCTTCGTGACCCAGGCCACCGGCACGCTCGGCATCGGCAACCGACCGGGGCGCTGGGACTTCCTTTCGAGCTGGCGCTTCCCCTACGGACCGCGCCCGGGCGTGCTCCCGCTGTGGGCCCACGCCCGCGAGGTGACCTACCCCAAGCTCGTCTTTCACGACGACCAGCCCGGCGACGCCGAGTCCCTCGGCTGGCACGAGAACTCGAGCTCGCCCGAGCCCTATTTCTGCCGCCCGCTGACGCAGGGTGAGCACGACACGATTTCCACCGACACGATGACCTGCCCCTCGCCGGCGGTCTTCCAGTCAGACAAGGGCCGCTACTCCGACGAGACCAGCGTCTACCCTCCGCGCTCCGACCTCGTCGAGTTCGAGGCCGAGCACGACCACGCCGACGTCTACACGTTTGCCGAGACGAACGACCTCGATACGGTCAGCAAGGCGACGCCGGCGGGATACCAGCCCGAGCTGGTCACCGCGCTGGTGCCCCGCGACCTGGCCGAAGCCGGTCGCCTGGTCGCCCGCGTCGAGATTCACGTCGAGAACGACCAGAACGGCCTGTGGGCGTACGACCGCGAAGACGACCACTACGTCGACCCGCGACTGGCCAACTTCGGCATCCCGTACCTCGGGCAGCCCTCAGTCATGTACGAGGTTGCCTTCGACCCCGATCAGGCCGGCTTCAACTCGACCGACCACTACGCCGGCTACAGCGATCTGCAGGGGCGCGACGGCGACGTGCGTCCACCCGACGACACGATCAGCACCGAGGACGGCAGCGGCGCGGACCGGCTGCAGCTGTTCACCAAGAACGAGCGCACCTTCCGATTCGGCGTCTACAGCCACGGCACCGAGGGCGGCGGACAGGGTGACGGCAGCGGCTGGGGCAGCTGCCAAGACGCCATCCTGCCTCCGATGACCGACGTCGAGATCGAGCCGGTCGACTTCGACCGCGTCCGCGTCCACTTCACCGTGCCCGAGCTCGACGGCGAAGACGTCGGAACGGTGCGGCTGTTCTACCGACAGGGCGACACGCCCTTGATCGAGGACAACCTCAGCTCTGCCATTCAGCAGGTGCCTCTGCCCGAGGACTGCGGCGACGACCTCACGCCAGGCACGCGCACGTGGTGCGAAGTCGACGAGCTCTTCGGCGCGACGAACTACCAGGTCGGCGTGCGCTACGAAGACAGCTGCGCAAACAGCAGCGAGGTCGCAGCAGACGCCGTGACCACGCCGCAGCAGGAGTACGCGGTCGTCGAAGGCTTCTGCTTCGTCGCGACCGCTGCCTACGGCGCGGCGTGGCAAGGCAAGGTCCAGGCGCTGCGATGGTTCCGAGACCGCTACCTCGAGCGCTCGCCCATGGGCCGCTCGATGGTCGACTTCTACTATTACGCGTCGCCTCCGTTCGCCCGGATGATCGCCCGGTCTGAAATCGCGCGCGGCATGGCCCGCGACGCGCTCGGGCCCATCGCCGAGATCGCGGAACTCGCAACCCGACGCGAGCCTGAAGCCTGGGGCACTACGCGCCGCCGCGGCTCCGCGGGCTGATTTCATCGGGAACACCACGACCCGGCGCTGGTGCAACCCCGTCGGTTGAAGTACAACCCGCGCCCATGGCCTCTCCCGCCTGGCTCAGCGCCGTCGTCGCGACGCAGCTTCTGATCCCGATCCCGAACTCGCGGCCGCTGGATCCGGACACGCCTCGGGCGGTGGCTGCGCCGGTCGAGAGCGAGCCGGCCCCGCCGGCCCCGCGGGTCGAGGCGGCACCGCCCGCCGCGACGGGACCGCAGGCCGAGCCGAGCCCAGCGGGCCCGCCCCCGCCACAGGGTCCCGGATGCCTCGACGCCCGGAAGCGCTGCCGAACCCTGACCCTCGCGGGCGTGGGCGTGGCGGCTGGCGGCGTCGGCCTGCTCGGCGCGGGCATCGCGGGCATCATCGTCGGGCGGCCGGTCATTCCCGACCAACCGACCCAGCTTCGAGACTTTCAGTCGCCGGGGATCGCGCTGACCGCGATCGGCTCGGCCGCGCTGATCACCGGTGTCACCCTGATGATCCTGGGCCGCGTGGCCCACACGAGGAGCGCTCGATGACCGCATCACTCCGTCTCCACCTGGGCATCTGCGTCGCGCTGCTCGCAGCCGCGGCTGCGGTCT
>JBCCQM010000235.1:0-12100 GCA_039024335.1 Myxococcota bacterium | reverse complement strand
GTCGTGCGCTCCTTCGCCGTCGCAGACCGGCCTCACCTGCATGCCAGGCAGCGCCTGCGCCAACGGTGTTTGCGAGGCGGGCACGGGCGAGGGCGAAGCGTGCGGTGTGACGTGCGCGTCAGGCCTGGAGTGCGAGAGCGGCCTCTGCCGGGCCGGCGACGCCGCGGTGTGCAGATTCGTCCTGGATGCCCTGTAGTGCGGCACCGAGACCCGAAGGTTCCCGCGGCGGCGTCAACCGACCTCGACCCAGGCGCCACGCCATAACGCGGGCAACGACGACACGGCTGTCACCCGATTCGGGCGACGACGTCTTTGTTCTTTCGGTCTGGAGACTTGGTCCACTCCTCCCGAAGGATCGGTGGTGCGCAAGTGCAGGAGATTTCAAGACGTCCCGCCGGCAAGTCGCGACGGCGACGCTTTTGCACCGTGGGCCAGGCATGACGGGTCAAAGCAAGGGTTGGGTTCTCGCTGTTTCAGTCGTGCTGGCAGTGCTTTCGGGCTGCGATGCGGAGGAGCGTTCCGAGGACATGCTCGAGCAGGATGGCGTCACGGTGGAAGATGAAGATGCGCAGCTGCTCTGCGACACCTGTCTCGACGGCTCAACGCGGTTCCCGGCGTTGAAGTGCGAGCCCGAGACCGACTGCGGGACCTACAGGATCGTCGAAGGCGCGCTGTGTGACAGCGAAGAGGAGGCCGAAGTCTGCGACCGGCGGCGAGCGTCCAACCTCGAGACGATCGAGTGCACGCTGACGGAGCTGCGTGCAGGTCGTTCGGTCACGGCCGTGCGGGAGCGCGAGCCCAGCTTCACCACCGCACGGACGCGGGCCTTCCATCACGCGGACGGGCTCATTTTCATCTCCGACGTGAACTACGACGATCTCAGCGTCACCTGGTCTTCGCCCAAGGTGGTGGAAGCGCCGTCGTTCGAGGCCTGCGCCGACCTCGAGCAGCCTGCGCAGCAATGGACTTGCATCGAGGACGCCCTCGAGATGGCCGAATCGTTGGGAAACTGCGCTCCGGGCGGATCCGACGCCGTCGCCGAGTAGCGGTTGGACCAGTTCGTGCGGCTGTGGTGACGAGGTCGTCGAGGCACCCTCGTTCGACCCATGTGCTGGGCTCGACCAGCCCGCCGATCGGTGGGACTGCATCGAGGACGCGGTTGGCTCGGCTTCCTCGCTGGGCACCTGCGCTCCGGGAGGCAGCGACGAGTTCAGCGAATAGGGGACTTGGACCGCACGGTCAGTCGTCACGCGCCGAGAGCAACGCCTGAAGGGTACGCTCCCACTTTTTGGCGGATCGCAGCTTTGGGTCCAGGCGGTGTGCTCGGCGAACCGTGCCGAGCAGTCGTTCGGCGCTCTTGCGAGACCAGTTCTGCTCCAGCGCTCGAATCGACGCGACGGCGTACTCCAACAGTTTGCCACCGTCTTGGGGTTCGGCGTCCGACGCCGCCTTCGCGGAGGCGATCTCTTTCCTGCGTCGGGCTCCCTCCGCGTGCGCTCGGTTCTTCTTGCCTCGAGCCTTCGCGCATGCGTCGCAAAACCCCGCCGAGCGGGCGTGCTTGACGGGCACGCCCCGAACCTCGTGCACGTACTTCTGGGCCGTGGCCGAAAACCAGAACGCGCATCCACACCGGCCGCACTTCGACTCGAATCCCTCGTAGTGGGTCCGCGACGACATCTCGCCGAAGCCATCCACGAGCCGCCGATGGTCGATCGGGGCCTGGTCCTTCGCCTTGCGCATTCCAACTTCAGTGTAGCGCCGGCCGTCACCCCGAGCCGGAGCTGCTCGAGGACGCGTCGGTGTCGTGGGGAGCTGCTCAGCCGACCTGGAGCGGGCGCTCGCCGGCGCGCGTCTGCACGAGGCGTTTGAGGGTTGGGCGGACGACGTCGCGGACGAGGTCGCAGGAGAGCGCGTGCTCGCTGGTCTCGCTGAGGACGCCGAAGTGCTCGAGGTTCTCGCGCGCGTCGTCTCGGACGGGCACGCGCGACTGCTCCCAGCGCGTGAGGGCGCCGAGCAAGACGCGGCCGAGCTCGGGCTGCTGCTCGAGCGCCCAACCCACGATGCGCCAGCTCAACGCAGCGTGGCGAAGCTCGTCGCCCGCAATGGTGCGAAGGTCGTCAGTGTAGGGCGGCTGGGCTCGCGCGGCCCCGAGCGAAGCCCACCCCGCCGCGGAACCTTCCCCGATGCAGCCCTCGAACAACGCCTCGAACGCGAGCTGCTCGAGGGTGATGTCGCCGCGGGCGGGTGCGACGGGCAGCCGCGCAAAGGTGAGGCCGGGGTCGTCGAGCAGAGCCCGCGCGTGGGCAAGGCAGATGCGGCTGTGGACGACCTCATCCATGGCGGCCTGCTGCGTCGCTTCGATCATCGCCAGCGGCGCGCCCAAAGCCATCAGCTCCGTCGAGAGCCGGTTGAAGGCGGAGATCGACGCGTACTCCATGCGCGCGCACGTGAGCCAGTGTTCGCCCGCGCGACCCCGCAGGCTGTACGCAGGCGCTTGTCGGCGATGCACCGAAGGCAGCACCTGCACGCCGTCGTGAAACAGCGGCCGTCCAACGGCTTCACAGCCCATCTCGTCGGTCCAGACGATGGCGGACGCGCATGCGATCTGCGCATCGACGGTGTAGTCCACGCACATGGCCGGGTCCTCTTCGGCTTGCTCGATCGCGGTGGCATAGGCTTCGAGGCACTGCTCTGCTTCGGACTCGACGAACGCTTCACAGGGGCCGAGTTCGCGGTCGCTGCAGGTTGCGTCGGGGTTGCAAAGCGTGGCCAGCTCGCAAACCAGGTCGTTGTAGCGCTCCAGAAAGTCGCGCTGCAGGTCTTCGCGGTCGGCACACCCGGCCGCCGCGAGAAACAGCAGAATCAAGCCCGCGCGCCCACGCGAGCGGCTGTTCATCAGGTCGGTTTTCATCAGTAATCCAAGTGAGCCACCGAAGCAGCCCGCGCTCAGCATGGTCTCGCGGTGCGCCTTGGGCAACGCGAATCCACGAAAAAGACACTGGCAGACCAGTGCGTATGCAACGTCACAGATTGCGTCCCAACCACGAAAGACGCCCGCACCGGGAGGCACGGGCGTTGCTCGCGGAGCGGGGGCTCAGCGAGGCACGCAGACGCGGTCGGTCCGAGCCGACGCGTTGCTGCTGCCGATGAAGCGGTCGCGGGTCTCCATGACCGTGTGCGGGTATGCCTCGCAGTTGGCGTTGCTTGCGGTCGCCTTGAGGACGCAGCTGCCGCTCATGCCGTCGTCGAGCGATACGCAGAACGTGGTGGCGGTGCCGCGGTCCGGGCAGGTGCCCTCGCACTCGAGCGTGCACATTCCGTTCTCACCGATGGCGTTGAACTCGCAGAGCGCGTCGTCGAAGTCGGCGCCGAGGTTGCAGTCGTCGTCGCCGTCGCACGCGTCGCCGACCCACGGAAGCTGCACGCCGTTGAGCAGCGGGAAGGTCTCGGTGTCGTCGAGGTTGGTGAACGTGTAGCCCTCGGATTTCATCGTCGAGATGATTCCGGGCAGGGCGCCTGCGACGTACTCGTGGATGTCGTGGAAGAGCACGATGCCGCCGCCCTTGGAGCGCACCTGCTGCATCGTCCAGCCCGGCATGTCGTTGCGGAAGCCGTCGGGGATGTGGCGGAACGTGCTCGGGGAGCAGTAGCCGTCGTTGCGGGCGTAGCACCAGTCGCCGCTGTCGACGTTCCAGCCCGTGACGATCTGGCCGAAGTCTTCGCGAACGATGCGAGCGGTGTTGCAGGTGCTCGAGCCGTACGGGAAGCGGAAGTACTCGGGGGTGGTGTACTCGCCGATGATCTCGTGGGGCCCGGCGATCTGGCTGCGCACCGTGGAGTTGTTCTGCTGAGCCATGTTCTTGTGGCTCTGCGTGTGGTTCGCGAGGATGTGACCCTCGTCGATGATGCGCTGAAGAATCGGGCGCGTGCTCGCGTTGACGCGGTTGCCGTTGATGAAGAACGTGGCCTGGATGCCCTCGGCCTTGAGGGTGTCGAGCACCTTCGGCGTGGTCGCCGGGTTCGGGCCGTCGTCGAAGGTCAGCGCGATGCGCTTGCCGAAGCCGCTGCGGTCGGGGGTGAGCACGCCCGAGCAGCCGGCGTCGTCGGCCTTGTTGTCTTCGAGCTCTTCGAAGGCCTGGTTGAACGCCTCCGATGCCTCCGCATCGTGATCGTCACCGCAGCCAGCGACCAAAAGGCCGAGCGAGAGCAATCCACATCCAAGTCGCGCCATGTTCCCCATCTCGTGTGGGATCATGTGGGACCTGCAGCTTCGTGTCGAGGGCTTTCCGTGGGTCCCCTGACAACTTTCTCTCACGCCGGTCACCCGGCCGCGCGTTTTTGCGCTGGAGCAAGGGGTCAGGAGGCGGCCGGGATTTCGTCGCCCCAGCCGAGCTTGTCCCCGCAGTGCAGCATCATCGCGCCTTCGTACGGGTTCATGACCTTGCCCTCTTTTTGAACCCACGCCCCGCCTTTGCCCGCGAAGGTCATCGTGCAGTGGACGAGCATGTGGCCGGACTGCTTGGCGGCGTCGGCCTTCACGTACTCGATCATGCCCTCGCTCATGGTCTTGAAGGCCGAGCGCGCGGTGGCGATGTCCTGCGCGGCGATGCGTCCAGCGCCTTGAATGATCTTGCCGACCCCGGGCTTGTCCGCCTTGCCTTCGGACGCGGCGACGACGGCCGCTCCCAGCTCCGCGAGGTTGTCGAGCTTGTCCTCCGCCAGCGTGCTCTGGATCGCCAGGTAGGGCGTGAGCAGCGTGCCGTCGGAGGCGGGCTTCTCTTCGCCCTTGTCGCAGGCACCGAGGGTGAGTGACGCAGCGAGCAGAATCCACGCGGACCGAGACGTCATGGCGTCGGGATAGCACGCGTGTTCCCCGGTGGGGTAGAGTCCCGGCCTTCCATGGCGGTTTTGAGCGTGCTTTGGGCGGTGCTGGCCACCGGTGCTCCGGACGTTGCCGCGCAGCCAGAGCCCGCGCCCGAGGACGCGACCCCCGTCGTGACGGCGCCCGACCAGGTCGAAGCGCCCGAAACGACTGCGGACGCCCCGGCGGGACCCGTCGAAGACGTGCCGGCCGAAGACGTTGCGCCCGCGCCCGCGGGGCCGGTGGAGCCCGCCCCCGACGCGGCCTACGACGGTGGCTTCTTCAACGCCGAGACGAGCGGTGCGTCGGATCCGCCCGCGCCCGCCGCCACCGCGCCCCCGCCCATGCCCGAGGTGGAGGAGCTCCCGCCCAAGCCCGGCGTCCCCGACAGCGGAGGCCGCAAGATTTTCGACCTCGGCCCGCGCGACCGCGCCCCCGCGGGTGCCGACGGCGGCAGCTTCTTCGACCCCGGCAAGATCGCCGACACCGGTCCTTCGGGCGGGGCGATTCAGATCCGCGGCTTCGTCGCCGCCAACTTCTTCGTCGCGCAGCGCAGCAACACGTTCTCCCGCGAGGAGGACGGGTCGTTCACCCAGCTCAAGACGCTGCCGTACTTCGACCTCAGCTCGGCCACGCTCTACGTCGGGGCGCCGATCTACGCCGACGTCGTCTACGCCCGCATCGGGTTCGAGTTCCTCTCGGCTGGTGTCGTCCCGCCCGCGGGCATCGACCCTGACATCTCGGGACAGACTCGCCGCTTCGTCGCCTTCGAGACCGGCGCGCTCGAGATCAACCCGTTCGCGCTGGCCGAGAACACCCCGCGATGGTTTCGCGAGGGCTTCAAGATCACCGCCGGCATCTTCATCCTGCCGTTCGGCCTCGAGGACGAAGACCACGCCGCCCCCGTGAACTGGTTCATCACTCGACCGCTGGCGATGACCAACAACCGGGTCTATCCGGGCACCTGGTCCGACGTGGGCGCTTCGCTCAAGTGGAAGCCCACCTTCGGCAAAGAGGCACCCATTCGTCCGATCGAGATCGACGTTGGCTTCGTCAACGGCGACGCGTGCAGCCAGACCCGCTTTCTCGACACCCTGTTCGCCGATCCGCAGCTCGTGCCCACGTGCGAACGGGAGCTTCGTACCGATGAGGTCGAGGAGATGGGCGTCGCGTCGACGGGCAACCCACGCATCAACGCGCCGGGTGGCTTCATTCTGCCGGACAACAACGCGGGTAAGTCCGTCGTGGCGCGGGCGCAGCTGTTCCCGATCCCGTCGATCAACCTCGGCGGTTCGTTCGTGTGGGGCCAGCACCCGGCGGGTGACGCCAACGTGCTGCCCGGTCAGTCGCCGGCCGACTACCGCTCGGCCGCGTCGTGGCGCGCGGGCACCCACCTCGAGCTGAACTTCGAGGAGATGTTCGAGAGCAAAGTGCCGCTGCCGATCCTTCGCGGCGAGTTCGTGCTCGGCCGCGACGACGCCGTCGACCGGGCCGCCCCCACGCTGACCGACCGGCGCATGCGCGGCGGCTACGCTCAGATTGCGCAGCCCTTGTTCCGGCGCAAGAAGACCCGGCTGCCCGGGCTGATCCTGCAGTACCGCTTCGACCAGGCCGACCCAGACGTCGCCGTCCCCGGCGTGGTCTCGGGCGTGGACGAAGACGGCAACCCCATCGACGTGGAGCTGGTGTCCTCGTTCGCGAACACCCGCCGAGAGTCCGCGTTCCAAAGCCACACCGTCGGCTTCCGGTTCCCGGTCCTGCCCCGCTTCACGCTCAAGGCCGAGTACACCTTCGCCCGCGAAGACGGCGGCGCGAACAACCAGCTCGCCAACGACGTCTTCGGATTCGAGGCCGTCGCCGACTTCTGAGCGGCTGCGGCGGGGCGGGCGTTTGTCCGACCTGTCCGAACACCGCACGCAGGTAGACGAGCCGTCGCACAACGCAGACACTTGTTCCATGCTCGGGGATCCGAAGAAGTTGCGGACGCGACTGGGTCACGGATACCTGCTCAGCTGGAAAGACGACCTCTCGAGGGACGGCGCGAGTCGTCCCGACGGCCTCGTAGAACGTCTTTTGGCGGACCCCGACAACGTCTCGTCGCTCCGTGCTCACTTTGGGCGTCCGGACATGTCGAAGGAGGAGCTCGCCGAGTGGCTCCGGTCGGGGCTCGCGGGAGGCGGTCTGGCGCTGCTGAGAACCAGGCGTTCTGCACCGCAGTTGCGCGCGCCCCCCGTCCACGACATTCGGGATGTTGAACGGCCTGATAGTTCGTCTTCGAGCGCAGAAGAGGCGTACGAGGAAGCGCCAACGTTCGTCGGCGTCGAGGTGGTGGACACGTTGGGGAACCGCCCCGGCGATGGAGAGCTTCGATTGTCCCTCGCAGGCCTATCGAATGCGTACGCTCCGTATGAGCGCGTCGTTCAACGCCCGATCTCTTCGTCTGCCCACGTTGGGGCAGGCTGCTTGCATCTCGACTTCCATCGCGAACCCCCAACGCCGCCTGGGCCGCTCCCTGTAGCCCCCGAGGTCGAGCCTTCGGATGGGTCGATGAAAATCACCGTCGTCGATTATGAAGGCCAGCCGATCGACGGGACGATTCGTGTCGCTCAGGCGCATCGAGAGCTGCTTCACGGTCCTCTCCGTGAAGACGGTGTCTCGGTTGTCTTGCCCGACTCGGGTCCGATCACAGTCAACGTGAACGTCGTGCCTTCTTCTAAACGCTAATATGGACCACTTCGTATCCTGCACGCTCTAGGGCCGCGTGGATGTGGAAATCCTCGAGCCCGGCATCCATCACCGGCTCGTCGTCGAGAGGCCTGTCGTCCACGCTGCGAGTCGCGGCCCCTTCCAATCAAGGTCTGGGTCCGGGCTTGCGATCGTCGGACCCTGGAGTGATGACGAACACGTGATTCCGTTTGTACTCGGGTCGGTCCACGCCGCGAAGGAAATGTCTGAGCCGGTGGCCATGCTGGTCGGCCTGCGAAGTCCCGGCGAGAACCCGAAAGCCTCCGTCGCCCGGGCCAAGGGGGTGCTCGCGTTGATCGAGGGTGACCGCGAAGCGTGGGTGGAGACGGCGACCGAATATGGCGGGCTCGCTGACATCGAGGCGTTTCTCCAGGACCAAAACCGGATGCATGGCTGGGACTGTTTTGTATCCGAGGTTGATGGTGAAGAGGACGAGGATGCGGCTTCTTCCGTGTTGGGCTTCCAGCGAGAGTTCAACCAGCGCTTCGCGGGGAACCTCCTCGAAGACGGTATCTGCGGCACCAAAACACTGGGCTCCGTCTTCGACGTGCTTCGCGACGCTTGGGCAAAATGGCTTCACAAACACGGGCTCGGCGACGAGGACATCAGCCGCGTCACGTGGCTTGCCCACGACGAAGCGCTCGCGGTGCCGTCGCGTGGTTCCGGTGGCCTCGACATCTGGACCCTCGAGCGGGCTGCCTTCGAAGGCGGCGACGTCGATGCTGCTCGAGTGGGGGAGTCTCGTTGCACCGTTTGGACGAGGTTCGACGTCCCGGTCGAGCCCTGGTCATGGGCCGCAGGCCCCTTCACGATCGTCACCGACGTACCTGCCGGCGAAGTGATTCCGCGCGAGGAGTACACCCTACGATCGGACGACGGCAGCTTCGATATGACCTTGGCGATTCCTGACGACACCCTCGACGAGGGTCTTCAAACGCTACGGTTCCACGCGCTGCCTGCCGACAAGAGCTATTCGCTTACCGTTCGGGTGCACGATGGAGAGCCGCAGGTGCTCTTCGAGGGCGTTCCTTACAACCGCCTGCACTCGATTTGGCGGGAGGGCACAGAGTGAGCAAGAAGGCATTTGATGAAGCGCCACGGCGTGGCCCCATCGAAAACGACCCCTTCGACGGCAAGCGTAGCGCGCATGGTGTTCAATCCACGTCGGGGGGACCCGCCGACCCGACCATGCGGGTCCGCAACGCTCGGCGAACGGTGCAGTCGTTCCCAAGCTTGGCCGTATCGCCCAACATCACGGGAACCTATGTCGAACGGCACAACCGTGCCCGGCTTTTCATCAACCAGGCTGGAGGCCACATCGAGGCCTTGGTCACGTTGACGTCGCGAAACCAGAAGTTTCATGAAATCGGCGGCCGCAGGTTCAACAAGCTTGCCGACGACAAGCGCCTTCCCGAGGCCTGGGGCTACGCAGGGCTCCTACCGACGGCCCGGGAAGCTCTGGCATACCGGTTTTGTGGTGACCACACCGCTGGTGGGCAATACACGCTGAGTATCCCCGACTGGCTGGGGCCGAAGGTTCCCTATGCGGTACGTGCGGGGGCCGACGGGGGCCCCGTCATGATGCACACGGGCATTCTTGAAGCGGGGAAGGGGAAAGTCACCATTGCGTTCGAACCGTGGTTCAAGTCCCGCTGGCATTCCAGTGCACGGACGCACTTTGCAAAGTCGTTCTTGGCCGGGAACGACGAGCTTCGGTTCTCCCGGTACGACGACAGTCCCGTCTTGCTCGACCGGTACCTGGCGAGGGAGTCGGTATCGTTTTCGGCCCGGACATTGTTCTGGTTTGGTGCCCTTCCGGACCAACTCGATCGAATCAACGACTTCGCGGACGCGCTCTACCGGACGGTCGTCACGATCGACTCCAAGACGTTCGAGCTACGAAAGACCGGAGAAAGCTACGACATCTACGGACTCATGGAGTTGTCGCGCGCGTTGGAGCCGGACCATTTGGAGGCCGAGCGGCGGGCGGAGATCGTCAACCTTGCGAGCCGGCTCGTTCGTTAGATCCTCGACGAGGCCCGGCAGCGAACCCCGCTTTCAGAGGGCGGCTTCACGCATTCGGAGCTCTATCTCCTCCGCGAACCGATTCTCCAGCGCCTCAACGCATGGAACATGCCGGCCGACGGCGATTGGCCGGCACAGTCGGTGGCCTCGATGCTGCAGTCGACGCTGGATCGCGCCGTGAGCTTCAGGGTCTCCGCGCCCGAGATCACGGACTTTCTCGGCATCACGGACCGGGGCTACCGCCAGCACGTCTACACCCTCGACGGCGAGGGCTTCACCCTCATGAAGCTTGCAACCGAGGACCTCAAGGGCGAGTTTAAGAAGCTTCGTGAGAAGACGGCCAAGTTCGACAAGTATGTAAAAAAGTTCCTCGACATGGCGATGGAGTCGGCGGATCACTTGGCGGCTCGCAGCTGGCGAGGTTATCGCAAGCTCGCCAAGCTGGTGCCTGCCACGTATTCATTCGGTTTCTTCCACATCAAGTACCTCGGTACGGTGGATGGAGAAGGACCACCCGAGCCTCCCTGGGAAGCAGTTTACGGCTTTGGCCTCATTGGGCTGAAAGCTGGAAAGTCTGCTGGCGATGTATCTGCGAAGATCGAGTTCAAGGGCGAAGCCAGGCCGTTCGGCGGCGAGGCCATGCGGCCCGAAGATCTCGTCGGCTTCATCGAGCAGATGGAGTCTACGGTCGCAGCTGCAGGTCCAGGTGTACCGAAGACGCCCAAAGGTGCTGTTGGCGGCTCCGGGGCGGCACTGGCGTTCCTTGGTGATCTTGCGCCGAACGCATCACGAGGCGGCGTGCTCACGTTCATTCTGACGAAGGCGGCGAAGCCCAAGAAAGACAGCAAAAGCGGCGGAGGTGCCGCGAGTCTCAAGGGCCTCGGTGGGTGGGTCTGGCTGCTCGACGGGACGAAGCCGGACGATATCGAGGTACTGGGGTCGGATGAAGAGGGGCCCGAGTTCAAGGCGTACTGGGAGAAGAACCTGGGTCCCATGCAGGTGTTCTTCCCGATCAACGGGGCTCATTTCGAGGTTCCCACGGAAGCGGAGCGCGAGCAGATGCTGGAGCAGCAGCGGCTCTCTCCGCGACAAGCACTGGAGGCCTTCGCTGCGGCGGAGCTGCCGTTGATGATGCACCCGCTGGCGGTCTTTAAGCTTGAGGGGTTTGCGGATGCACCGGGAGGCGCAGGACCGAACAGCGTCCTCAGCACTGCCCGAGCGGCCACCGTGACGAACTACGTCGAGGCGCTGCTCGGGGAGTCATGGACAGGAGGTCGCGCTCCTTCGATTGTGAATTGGCTCAAAAATCCAGACCCGCCCGAAGACTATAAGATTATCGGCCTCGGGAAGGGCGAAGTGTCGAACTCAAGCGACGATTTCAATCAGGCCGATCGACGTGTCGATCTGTATATCCGGGTCGAACCTCCCCGAACAGGCGCGGACGAAGAAAAAAGACCATCCGATATGGAACCGTCCGACGCTGAGACAACGGCGAGGCTCACTCGTCAGACGGATTAGGCCAGGATGGCTCTCGTTTCCACGATACGAGCTTCATATGGCCATTCGTCGTCGAAAGAACGTACGTTTTCGTGATTATGGATTCGCGGTTGTCCGCCCCGGGAAGCCGAAAGAGTAGAAATTTTTCGGGCGAGAATCCGACGATTCGCGTTGGATTCGGTCCACCTCTCCATCGACCTATGAGGAGATCGTCTCCTTGCTGGTCTAGTACCTCAGCCTTTCTGAATACCATCGGACCTGAAACTCGCCGCTGAACGTCACTCCCAATCTTCGTCGCAAACCATGCGGGATATGAGTCGTCTTCTGTGATGAGCCAGGTCCCACGGTGGATTTCGGAGAGCTTGTCTCGGTTTCCATTCAGTGGTAACAAGACATAAGTCATTTCCGCGAGGTCGATCCATCCTCGCCCCAACGACGGGACCGTTTTCTCGGTTCTAGTATTGTAGGCTGCTGATACTAGCTGATGGTCGTGACTTTTGAAGGAGTGATTTGATCTCGTAGCCGCTTCATAAGAAGCAACCGCCGTAGGCGACCATATCACCATGCGCGGGTCGGTACTACAGCTCAACATGACGCGCGGGCCAAGCATAGCAGTGTGCCAGACCTCGCATGACTTACCTTCGCCCGGCGCCTGGACGATCTGAACTTCGCCCGTCTCGCGGTTGAGGGCCTTGAAGTAGGCGTCGTCGTTTTTATCGATATCAGTCCAATAGGTCCAACCGCCGGCGAGGGTCGTATAACCTCCAAAGCGGCAGGCGAAGGTCCCATCTCGGTTGAGCTCGACGGCGTTACAGCCCCACTCTTTGCCGTAGAGCACGAATGGAACGTCGGCCTGCTCTTTGGGACGAGGGCCGTGAAGGTTGCCGGTCTCGTTGTTGATGACGCGGTCTTCAAACTGGAACCAGAAGGGCAGGACGACTTTGGGGCCGGTGGGCGGCGGCTTGGTGATGT
>JBCCQM010000234.1:0-12175 GCA_039024335.1 Myxococcota bacterium | reverse complement strand
TTGCTGTACACAGGCTTCGCATGGGGCTGTGCCCCGGCGATTGATGATGAGATGTTGGCCGAGAGTGGTGGTTCATCAGCCTCGACGAACGAGAGCATGAGTACGTCTCCCGACGGGGATTCGTCGGGCGATGAGACGTTCGGACCATCGGACTCTGACACGTCGAGTGGACAGGATTCTCCATGCGGGAACGGCCAGCTCGACGCCGATGAAGCCTGCGACGACGGCAACGCCGAGGATGGTGACGGATGTAACGCGCAGTGTACGGTGTCCGGCCAGCAGCTTTGGCGTGTTCCCCTCGTAAACTCAGACGCCTACGAGACGATTCACTCCGTACAGGCTTCACCTTCCACCATCATCGTCACCGGATGGAGAGGTGCGGGTGCATCCGGCGCGACGGACGTCTTCAGTCCAACCGCGGAGGTCATCGTCTACGACGCGGAAGGCGACCACATTCGCACGTTGCAGGGGGAAGACCGGCTGCTCGCAGCGACGTTACTGCAGGACGACTCGTTGCTGCTACGACTCGACTGGTCCTCGCTCGAAGACCTTGAACAGAATGACCGTACTCGCCACGTCGCACTCGACGGAACCCGGCTGGGCGGAACCCGGCGGCCGATTCGCAATGCGATCCCGATTGACGAGAGAGTCGTGATCGTCGAAGCAGACCCAGACGCGGACTTCTTGACCTCGCTACACGAAGTGGATCCGTCCGATGCGACAAGTGATTGGAATATTGGTCCTCCGCTCGATGGAATGCGTTCGGTCAACGGACTCGCAGGATCGCGGGGAGCATACTACGCCGTTGGACAGGGCCTCGATCTCATCAGCACCGTCATATACACCGAGGACTTGGTCACCGCACATGGCGTCATCCGGCTTGAAGATGGGGAAGACGTTCCCCCCGTACGGGACGTCGTCGGTAACGGCGAGCGAGTTCTCATTCGGTCCGAAAATGGTCGGGTGTGGATCGTCGAAGGCCAGGGCCAGGACGCGACGCGCCTCGACCTCGAGTCTGTGACCGCGGTCTCCGACTCCAGCGATGGAGGGTGGATGGTCTGCGTTGACCAGGAGCGTGTCGAGAAACTGTCCGCCGCCGGGACCAAGCTCTACGAAATCAAGTTGGCGGACGAAACGAAAGTGCTTGCGATGGAGGCCGATCGACTTGGAGTCGTCGCTGTCGAGGAGGACCCAGACGGGTCCAGGTGGGTGACACGCTATTCCGGCTGAGTCGGGGCCTGGATGACGCTCCGGAACGATGTGAGAGGTCCAACGCGAGGCACTCGGCGCGGACTCGAGTCCGGGCTTCAGCTACCGGGTGAGCAGGACTCAGAAACGCCGAAGTACGAGAAGACTGCGGCGCGGGCGGAAGGGTAGTCGACGGCCAGGGCGTTTCCCGACGATTGATGCATCGACGCCGCAATTTCGTAGCCATACCAGTACCCAAATCGCTTTTCGTCGAGGTCCTTGAACTCGAGGACGTACAAGAGGTCCGCGGTGAGGTCGGGCTCGGCCTCGGGCGTGCAAACGAAGCGCTGCAACCGCTGCGCGTAGGCCGGGCGAGCCGCGACGGCCGCCTCCTTCCATGCCTGGAATCGATCGGCGTCGAACATGTCGATCCAAAGCAGCGACGCTTCGGATGCACCGGTCGCCAAGCCCGCGTAGAACGTTGCGAGACCTTCGGAGAGAAGCGCCTTCAAGAGTTCCTCTTGGGGGCCTCTTCGTTGGCCCGACGCGAACGCTGGACGGTTGGCGTAGTGAACTCCATGGAGTACCTCATGGTGAAAGAACGGAGACTCCAAATACGTGTCCTCGCCGCGGCCCAGGATCGTCGTCACGTCGACGAAAACAGCCGACGCGTCACCAAGATCCAGCGCGAAGCCATCGGTTTGTCCGCATCCAGCCACGACGACGAGTTCCAAAGACTCGGCCGGCTGCCCCCAGGCATGACGAGCAAATTGAAGCCGTGCACGAGAGAGTTCATCACGAAGGAGCGCTGCCGCCCGTTCAATCCGCTCTTGTCCATATGTTTCGAGAGCGGGTCCCAGGCCGGCATCGAAAGGTTTCCCGCAGAAGGACTCGAGCGCCTCGGTGAACGTGCGCTCGAACGACGAGTCTCCCCTCCAGCCTGGGTTTGCGAGCTGCTTGGTGACGAAGTCTCTCGGGGTGGCGTGTTGGGGTGCGCTCGCAAGGACCGAAGACGTCGCGACAGGCACCGAAGCAGGCTGATGAGTCTGTGCACATCCACCGATTGCGAAACTCAGCGTGGCCGCGCGAAACCACATGCATCGGAAAAAAGCGGAGAGTTCCATGCGTCGGAGCGCTCCGGCAGTATCACGAATCTGGCAACGATGCCCACACACAAACAACACGCACATTTGCAAGCAGGCTGCTAGAATGAAGGCAGCGTGCGGTCGAACGCGCGGTGTTCGACCGGCCCCCACGCAACCAGGGCCCCCAGCATCATGCAGCGCGCGGGCTCGTCTGCGGCGTCGCATCCGGCGTACTCGGTCTGCAGGTCGGACAGCGGCAGGATCGTTCGGTCATGCGGTCGCAGTGCCATCGAGCTGCGGCCTCCGGGGAAGCCGGCCTCGTCGACCTCGTCGTCGTGGCAGACGAAGCACGTCGTGATGTTGTCGTGCTCGGGGTTGCGGATCCGCGTGTAGGCCAGCGACTCGTCGAAGGGCGTCTCCAGCGGAAACTCGAGCTCGGCCTTCACGCTGCGGCCGGGCGCGACGGTCTCGCCAAACTCGATCAGGTTCTGGCCCTCGCCGGCGGTCGCCGCGGTGATGACGAGCTTGTCGCCGCTGAAGATGAACACCCGAGGGCTGCGCTCGCCCACCGCCGGCTGCGCGCTGTTGGGGCTCTTCGAGACCTCGAGCTGCAGCGGGCGCTCGAGCGCCTCGAGCACGCACGCCGAGGTCACCGGGGAGGGCAGGCCGTTGATGAGCGCCACGGCCTCCGCGATCGTCTGCGGACGCCCCGTGGTGCCCTCGGCCGGCTTGCAGCGCCGCAGTTCGAATTGGCTCCATCCGGGCACCATCGCAACGGGCGCGTCCACGCAGCCGGCGAGCGGAAGCGTCAACGCGAGCACCACGACGGGGAGAGGACCCATGGGCGCGCGAGGCTCTCGCGGGTTCCCAGAGAACGCAATCGCACACGCCGTGACGCCCGCATTCACAGCTCGGGACGCGATAAGCGCAGAGATCTCGGGTTTTCCTAGAAAACCTGTGATCACGAGGGCGAAATCAGGGACAACCGTTGCGTGCCACGCCGACTCGCCCGCCGTGTCCTCGCCTGCGCGTTGATGGCCTTTGCTGCGCCGAGCGCCCAGGCGGCTGCCCCGAACAAGGCGAGCCCAGAGGCGTGCAGAGGGACCAAGCCCAAGCAGGTGGGCGACACCACCCGTCACACGCTGAAGCTCGAAAAACCTGGGGACGCGTGCGGGGCCGTGTACTGGATCGGAAGCCGCGGTCGCGAGGTCGAGTACGCGAATGCCGGCAAGCAGGGCGTAAGAGTCCGCGCCTCCTCCGTCGCCGAGACCTCGAAGAAACCCCGGGCGCTGCTCAACCGCAAGCCGGCCCGCTTCATCACGCAGGCGGAGAAGCGCCCGTGGGTCGAGGTGGACTTTCGCAAGACCCGGATCCAGCCCTCGCACTATACGCTCCGCCACCCGAAAGCCTTCGCCGGCCAAGCGCTGCGAACGTGGAAGCTGCTGGGCTCGGTCGACGGCAAGTCGTGGACCGTCATCCGTACGCACAAGGACGACAAAACGCTCAGCAAGAAAGGCGCCCGCGGGGTCTGGAAGCTCGACGCGGACAAGTTCCCCGAAGGCTTCTCGAAGTTTCGCATCCTGATGGACGGGCCCAACTCCAGCGACACGATGGAGCTGGCGGTCTCGGAGTTCGAGGTCTACGGCAACCTGTTCGAGGCGGGAGCGGGCAAGCAGGACAAGCCCCCCGCACCGAAGCAAGACTCCGCCCCCGCTCCTGGCGCGATCACGCTGACGCATCAGTCCGACTTCGATCAGAACGGCGCCATCTACTACCTGGGCAGCCTCGGCAAAACGAAGCCGTTCGACAACCCCGTCGACCTGGGCCGCATGAAGGTCCGGGCATCATCCTTGATGCACGACTCGCAACCTGCAAAGGCTCTGCTCGACCGGTCGTTGATCCGCTTCACCACGAAGCAGCAGCCCGGAGCCTGGGTCGAGTTCGACTTCTTGGATGAGCGCATCGCCCCCACGGCCTATACGCTCAAGCACTACAAGTCATGGGACACCGAAGCCCTTCGGAACTGGGTCCTCGAGGGGTCGAACGACGGCTCAGCCTGGACCACGCTCCATACGCACAACAACGATGGTGCGTTGAAGAAGATCGGGGGAACGAAAACCTGGAGCATCCTTGGCAATGCAGGCCCCTTCCGCTTCCTGCGGATCCGAACGACGGGAAAGAACTCCAACGGGCACTACTACCTGGCGCTGTCCGGCGTGGAGTTCTACGGTTCGCTGGGGGCGACCGCAAAGCCCAAGGCACCGGCCCAGTTCGAGTACGTCTCCGACTTCGACAACAACGGAATTCTCTACCACCTCGGCACCAACCAGGGCACCGCTCCGTTCCAGAACGCAGCGGGCCGGGACGCCGTCGATGTGACTGCCTCTTCGCTGCGGAAGGACTCCGAGCCGGCATCTGCGCTCCTCGACCGCACGGACGTCCGATTCACGACCCACCCGATCAAGAACTCGTCCGTTCGTTTCGACTTCAAGGGTCGCCGGGTCAAGGTCCGCGCCTACACCCTCAAGCACTACAAGTCATTCGACACCGAAGCGCTGCGCAGCTGGGTCCTCGAGGGCTCGAACGATGGCAACACTTGGACTGTGCTTCGCGAGCACGCCAACGACGATGCGCTGAAATACAAGGGCGACTCGCATACGTGGGCGGTTCACTCGAACGCTGCCAATACGGCGTACCGTTACCTCCGCGTCCGCATCACGGGCCCCAACTCCAACAACCACTGGCATCTCGCGCTTGGCGGATTCGAGGTCTATGGCGACCTCCAGTAGCCGCTACATCGTGTAGAAGTCCGCGCTCGGATACGGGTCCGGGACGTCGTCTTCGCCGAGCAGCTGCAGGATGTTGATCTCGATCGTGCGGGCGATCGCCGTGACGGCGCAGTCCGTCGGGCGGTTCGAGAACGGGTCCTGCATGTGCTTCGAGGTGCTCTCGAGCAGGAAGAACGGAATCGAGATGACCGTGGTGACCACGATCTCCCAGTAGCCCTCGACCTCACTGAGCGAGATCGAGAGGATCGTGATGAAGACGTAGATGAACGCCTTGAGGAAGACGCGATACGTCCGCGGAAAGACCGTGTTGCGGATGCGCTCCGCCTTGCCCATCGAGTCGGTGAGCTTGGTGAGCAGCTCGTCCATCGAGATGCGCTGAAAGTCCGTCAACTCGCCCTTCTCGGCCAGCTCGCGGAGCGTCTCGGCGTGCATCTGCAGCAGCGCGACCGAGGGGTTCGACTGCTCACTCGCGGCTTCGATCTCCTCATCCTCGAGATGGCTGGCGCTGTGCGTCTTCCAGTTTTGCCCGCGCAAGCTCTGACCCAGGCAGTAGCACCACGCAATCTGCCGGTGCGCGAGCCGTCGAATCAGGGGCGCCACCTCTTCGCGATTTTTTGGGAACGACAGCGCCTGACGCACAAGCGAGCGAGAGTCGTTGACGATCGCCCCCCACACCTTCCGCGCTTCCCACCAGCGGTCGTAGCTCTGGTTGAGCTTGAACGAGAGGATCAGCGAGATGGCGGTGCCGAGGAACGCCGCGATGGTCGTCGGCAGCTCGGGAAGGTACGGCCGCTCGTACTCGACCAGCAACGCGCCGCCGATCGAAATGACCAGCACGAAGAACAGGTCTCGACGGATCTTCTCAAAGATGTACGGGAACGGGATCGGACGTTCGAGCAGCATGGGCGGCGGGCGCGTCGAGACTACCCGACCTCGTGTTTGACAGGCCTGTGCGGTTGAGGAACGTTCAGGCCATGCGCGTGACGACCATCCTCGACGGGTTGCACTTGGATCTGCGCACGTGCGCCGTACTGCTCGCCCTTGCGGCCTGTGCCTGCACGACGTCGTCGGGCATTGAGCCGCCGACCGAATCGGGCACGGAAGCGGCCGCAGACGGCTCTACGGGCACGTCTGGAGGAAACGAGACCACCTCGGGCCCCGATGGCACCACCGAAGGCGACACCGAGCCTGAGACGGACACGGGCCCTGATGCAAACGCGCTGTACCACGTGTTCACGCGCATCCAGACGCCTGCGGGTCGGACGATGTATGCCTCGATGGTCCCGAGCCTCGCCGACGGTGAGGTGGACCTGGCCCAGTCCCTGGAGCTCTCTGGGTTCTCGCGGGGCCGCGTATTCTCGGAGCGCCTCTACGCCTTCGACGGCGAGTCGGCCCAGATCACCCGGTACGCCGTCGCCGACGACGGCACGCTCGCGGTCGATGCGCTGGACGATGGATCCCCGGCGCAGTTCAGCCTCGCCGGCCTGGGCGTGACGTTCTTCTACGACACGATCGTGTTCATCGACGAGACGCGGGCCTTCTACTTCGACTTCGAAGTCGACCTCGTCGTCGAATGGAACCCCTCGGACATGACCATCACCGAGTCATACGAAGGCGGGATGAAGCGCGACGGGTTCGACACCAGCAGCGGCTCGATCTCGGTGCTCGATGACACCATCGTTGTGCCGCTGTCGTGGGGAAGCGGCGCCACGGGCACGGGCCTGCTCGTCAACGCGGTCGGCCTGCTGGACATCTCCGCCCCGGGCGCGCTGCAGATCATCGAGGACGATCGATGCGCCGGGACGACCGACACGTTCGTCCACGACGGGTCCGTGTACGCGCTCGGGGACAACTTCGGCGGTTTGGGCCCCGCGGTATCCACCGACCCGCTGCCGGCGCCCTGTCTGCTGCGGTGGACGCCCGGGGCGACGGCGTTCGATCCGGACTACGCGCTCGACCTCTCCGCGCGCGTCGGTTTCGACATCGTCGCGGGCGTCCGCACCCTCGGCGACGGCACCGTCCTGCTCCAGGCGTACACGTCCGATGAAGACCCGATGGAGCTGGGCCTGTTTCCGTTCCTCGACGGGCCCAACTGGGAGCGCGTCTTGATCTCGCTCGAAGGAGACGAGACCACCATGCTCGATGCGGGTGGACCCGGTGCGCTCGGGCAACGCGGCTGGGCGATCGACGGCGCGTACGTGTTCCCCCGGGTCGATAGCGACGCCGGCACCGCCACGCTGTACCGCGTCGAGGATGGCGAGGCCGTCGAGCAGCTCACCGTGACGGGCGAGGTCTTCCACCTCGACCGGGTCCGCTGAGGCTCAGCCCGGCTCCACGGCGGCTTCATTGTCCCGGCGGCTCGGATCGAGCAGCCAGGCGTCGGGGTCGAGCACCACGCGACGAATCCTCGCGTCCCCCGGGACGTCGAGCACGTGCTCCCCAGCAGCGACGTCGATGCTCCCATCCATGAGGCGCTCGCCCGCCGGGTCGAGCCCCGCCCACGCGATCGAGACCGGGTCCGTGCCCTGGGTCTGAACCGACACCACCAGCGTCAGTCCGGCCCCGGACGCGCGCGCGGAGAGCAGCCGCACGTCCTGCAGCGTGGGTACCTCGAACAGCGTGGAGACGCCGACATCGTCTCCAAGCCTCCGGGCAAGATGCTCGTGGAGTCCTGCCGCGGTCGTGTACGGAGGGCCGGACGACGCCTCACCGTGGAAGAAGTCGACCATCGCGTCGGCGAACGCCTCGGCCCCGACCTCCTCCCGAAGCCGCATCATGCGAAGCGGCAGCGCGTACAGAACCCCGGTGGAGTCGCGATAGATGTCGAGCAGCGTGGACTCGGTGTCCACCGCCTGCGACCGCGACTCGATCCACTCCTCGACCAGATGCGTGCGTCGTGCAGCGTGATCTGCCCTCTCGCGCTCGGCCGCGGCCCACTCGCCATACACCGCGTGCAGGCCCGAGTGGATGGTCTTCGCACCTGCGACGTCCGCGGGCGCGATGGCCTCGTTGATCCACGTGCGCGCCACGAAGTCCCGACCGAAGCGCTCGACCGACGCACCCTCATCGTCACGAGGGTCGGCCTTCCACAGGAGCAGCTCCGAGGCCACCGCCGTGCCGCCCAGGGCGCTCCAGCCCCCGTGGTGATAGGAGGTTTCGACGACGCGCAGCGGGTGGCCATGCGACGCACCGAGCGTGTCCGAAAACCACGTCGACGTGTTCTCGATGCTCTCGCGAAGCGCATCGACGTTCCAGCGGTGGGTCGGGTGCGCGTAGATTTCGACGGGCTGCCCCGCAACGGTCGCTGTATGAACGTCGTAGACGCCGCTGGTCAGCCACGCCCATCCACGAGCGTCGCGCTGCGCGTAGCGTGCGTAGGCGCGGCCTCCCTCCTCCCACCGCTCGACTTCGACGCCCGATCCCACGGGCGTTTGCGGAAGGTCGGTCCCGACGACGTACGTCCACGATCCGCGACCGAGCTGCACCGCGCCGTGCTGGGTTCGCAGCGCCCGGACATCGTCCGTGCTGGGTGCACCGCGGCGCTCGACCGCGTCGAGTCCATACCGGCTGCGGGCCCACGCGGCACCGTGCTCGAAGCGACGCAGGTACCCCAACGCAGGCAGCACGCGAAGGTTGAGCACCGCGGTTCCGTTGACGAGCGTCTCGACTTCGGACGCGAACGTTTGGGATGCACGGTAGTCGAAGTCGCGAAAGCCCCGGCGCGGGGGTGAGGCGGCGACCCACTCGAGCGAGAGCATTTCGCCAGGACCCAGGGGAGACGCGAGATGCACGACGGCGTGCCAGGTCTCGTCGTGCCGCTGCAGCTCGTGCGGCGCGGAGACGGCGAGCGTGGACACGACGAGGTCGTGGTGCCAGCTGACGTGGACGGCCGAGATCGACTCGGCGTGGGGGTTGAGCACCGTCAAGGTGGCGCGGACCTCGGTGCGACCGTCGTCGGGGTGGAAGTCGACGGTGTAGTCCCCACCCGTGAACACCGGCTGTGGCAGATCGCGAATCGAGCCCCACGTCCGCTCGTACAGGGCCATCCGCTCCAGTCGGGTGGAGGCCGAAAACGGATGCAGAGTCGCGTTGTAGAGGATCCAGCCGTGCGAGAGCACGAAGCCCACCGCCGCGCCGACGCATACGCGGCGCAGCGTCGCGCTGGGTGGCTGCAGGGTCCACCGCGACCACGCCGATAAGCCGAGTCCGAGCACGAGCGCGGCCGCCAAGCTCCAGTGCACGACGTAGCTCGCGTGCGCCACGGCCATGCGCTGCCAGCCCGCCATGAAGCTGTAGTCGAGGTCGATGTTCATCCCCGGCCGCAGCAGCGGTGAGTACACGTTGGCGAAGGCTGCGAGCTGGTCGCACATCGAGGGAAGCACGGCCGCCACCAACACCGCCGCGGGACGCCGGAACATGAGCGCTGCGGCCACCATGAACGCGCCGCGCTGCAGCACGCCGGGGAGCTGGAGGAGAAACAGGTCGACCGGATACAGCCAGGGCGTGTCGATCGAGAAGTCCGAGCCCGCCGTGAAGAACGCCTGGAAGGTCGGAAGCGCGACCGCAGCCACGACGTACAGCGCAGCCGCAGACCCCAAGATGCCCGCGGTCTCGCGCAGCGCCGCACGCGTCGAGGACCCGTTGGCCGTGCGCATCCAGGTCGCTGTCCGCAGGCGCTCGTGCAAGCAGAACACCCGGACCGAGGCGACCCCAATCCACGCGAGCGCGACCACCACGAGCAGCCCGGTCATGTCGTGCACCAAGACGTCGGTGGTGGGGTACGTGTGCGCGAACCGGCGAACGCTGTGGACGGTGGAGGCCGACCCCACCACCACAACCGCCGCACACACCCGCCATGCCCAGCTGCGCAGGTGCATCCGCACGACCCCGCCGGCCTCCTGCATGCCCGATTGCGACGCGCGGACGGACGAGGACGCAGCGCGCGGAGACCTCCACCATGCGAGGGTGCCCAGCGCGACCCACAGGACTCGGTTGGCCACCAGCAGCGGGTCCACCGGGGTGCGCTGCGTGTTGAGCTCGTCCGGCGTCCAAGCCCGGATCTCGGACGACCCGGCGACCACGCCGAACGGGTCGAGCAGCGCGTAGACGGCATGCCCGAGGGTGTCGGGTTCGGCGAGCGGAACGAGGCCGCGCACGACGAACCACAGCGCGACGAACAGGACCCCGAAGCCGAACAGCGACGCCGGCGACCGAACCCGCTCGCCCAGCCACATGAATACGCCCGAGAACGCGACGATGGTGAGCACCGCGTACCAAAACCACGCCGAGATCGAGCTCCACGGCACGAACGGCCCGTAGGCGAACGGGTCGGGCTGGAGCAGCGGGGGCAGCCACCGCATCACGAGCAGCCCCACCCCGGCGACGCAGCTGGCCGTGACGATGACGCTGAGCCAGCGCGCGAGGTCTCGCGTCCGGGCATGCTCCGCGCACTGATCGACCCACGCGCGCGTTCCATCGAATCGCTCCATCGCGAATCGCGACGCCAGCCACGGCAGCACGAGCAGGGTGATCACGTAGAGCATCAAAAAGAGCGTGCCGCTCTCGATGCTGCTGGGAGCGTTGTGGCGCACGGGCCCGAGCGGGGCGTGCACCATTTGGGTGACCTCCCATCCCTTGTAGGCCGCGGTCACGCCCAGCAGCCCCCACAGGCCCGGCCGCCCCCAAAGCCCGCGCAGCTCGGAGCGCAGCAGCGAACGCAGCGGCGTCATGACGGCTCCGATGCGTCCACGTCGCGGCGTCGGCTCTCGTCGATGAGATGGACGAACGTGCTGCGCAGCGTCGCGACGGACGGTGTCCAGGCATCGCCGGGTCGCTGCGGCGCCACCCGCCACTGCTGGGGCCGGCCTGCCCGCAGCACGACCCGGCCGTCGTCGGCCTCGTCCAGCCCGTCGAGCGAGCGCGTCCACAGCCGCCCGTCCAACCGAGCGGCCAACGCTTCGGTGGTGCCCACGTCGGCAATTCGGCCCTCGATCAACATCGCCGCAGCCGGGCACACCTCCAGCACGTCCTCCACGATGTGCGTGGACAGCAGGACCGACGCATCACGTCCGTACGCATGCAGGACGCGGAGCACGCGATCGCGCTCCAGCGGATCCAGTCCAGCCGTGGGCTCATCGACCAGCAGCACGTCGGGCGTCGACATCATCGCCATCGCCAGCCCCACTTTCTGACGCTCGCCCCCCGAGAGCTGGTCCGAGCGCCGCCGCAACAGATGCCCGACGTCGAGCGCCGTCACCCATCGCTGCGCTCGCGCCTCGGATTCGCCTCGAGCGTATCCATGCAGCGCGCCCATGGCGTCGAGGCAACCCTGAACGCTGCGTCCGGCGAACAACCCGAAATCCTGCGGCATCATCGACACGCGACGACGCAGCGCCACGCTGCCCGGCTGCATACGCTCGCCGCCGATTCGGATCTCCCCAGCCCCGGGCGTGAGCAGGCCGCAGACCAGCTTCATCAAGGTCGTCTTGCCGGCGCCGTTGGGACCCAGAAGCCCGAAGACGCCGCCATCGAGGTCGAATCGCACGTCAACGAGGACCGGAGCCGTCACGTCATAGGCGAACGACACCCCTTCGATGCTCACGTGGGCCGGGTCGGAAGCCATGGGCCCGAGCATCGTGAACCGATGTCCGGCCCCAAACAAGCGGTGCGGCGACCGGTTTCCTCCGCGCAGATTTGACGACGAAGGGGGGTGTCGGCGACGCTCCAGGGACGTCGACGAACGAGGAAGACTCGAGCCCGGGCTGGTCCGACGAGCCCTCGGCCGACACGCTGGACCGCAACCGCACCGCTGAGACGGTCGCGCAGGCTTTGTTCGGCCTCGGAGACGCGGTCAAGGTCGGCCGTTTCTCGGTGCTGGAGCGACGAGGGTCGGGCGCCATGGGCATCGTCTATTCGGCCTGGGACCCGCGGCTGCAGCGTCGCGTCGCCATCAAAGTGCTCAAGCAGCGGGGCGCAGCGGTGGATCGGATCCTCGACGAAGCCCGAGCCACCGCAAAGCTCAACCACCCCAACGTGGTGACGGTCTACGACGCCGACAACGACGAGGGGCGCCCCTACATTGCGATGGAGTACATCGAGGGCGTCCCGCTGCGA
>JBCCQM010000233.1:0-12181 GCA_039024335.1 Myxococcota bacterium | reverse complement strand
GCAGCTTGGCCTCATCCAGCTTGGCGCAGATCGCCTCGACCTCATGATCGGCGATTTCTTCCTCGAGCGTGGCCAGCTTGTCCATCGCATCGACGGCCCGCTGCCCCTGCGCGGTCGTCCCGAGATCCGCAAGCGCGGGCAGGAACGCCTCCTGTCGGGTCAAGTGGGCCTGCGACCAGGCGCGTGCCAGCACCTCGCGCCACTCTTCGGCCGACTGCCCTTCGGCCACGCCGAGCAGATTGTCCAGCACCGACCGCGCGTCGGGGTGGACTTCGTCGAGCTGCGCGAGCCACCCGTCGGCGTCCCGCAGTCGATGTCCGTCGGCCCGCAGGCGCGTGGCGAAGTCGTCGAGCTGCTCCGCCTCCATCGTCTGCGCCCATCCGAAGCGAGGGATGACCGTGGCGAGCCGCGCACGGATGCGGTCGTCGGCGGCGAGCTGCGCCTGACGATGGGCCAGCGTCGTCCGCAGCGCCTCCAGGTCGGCCGCCGTCGTCGGCGCAGGCATCCCCAGCGCGTCGAGCGTGCTCTGGTGCTGCTGCACGATGGACACGCTGGCCTGACACGCCTGAAGCAAGGCGATGGCGGCCTTGGCCTGCTCTGCATTCGACGGCGTGAGCTGGGGGTGCCCCATCGCTGCGAAGGCGGCCTGGGTCTGCGCCCACGTCTTTCCAGCGTCGATGCGCCCCTGCAGCTCGCCAAGAAACCCGGCCGAGAACCCGTCGGCGGCGCGCTCGGGCCACACGGTCGGCAGCGCGGCACGGACCTCGCCCCGAGTTCGCCACCAAAGCGGCGAGACGATCCGGAAGAAGTTCCCTGCGAAGCTGCGAAGCACCGCCACCCCGCGGGCAAACGCATCGTCAGCCGGCGCCAGCGGGGCGCTCCACGTCTGCAGCGCGGTCGCGGTGTTCGTCCAGGCGCCCGCAAGCGCGTCGATGTCGGGCGCGGCACCCGTCCAGACCGCGCACACGAGCGCAGCATCGCCGCCTTCGCTCTTGGCGAGAAGGTCCGCCACCGCCGCCAGCCCCGGTGCGCCCGCGCGCAGGGTCGCAATGGGGACCGGACGATCCATGCGCACCGCCCGACTCGATGCGGCCTCGGCACATGCCTCGGTCAGCGCTCGCGACAACGCGGCAAAGTCTTCGTCGCCCATGTCGGCGAGCCCGGCGCGATCGCCCTGCAGCCGCCACCACCCGTGCGGATCCCACACGTCGGCCAGCGGATGCACGCGCTCGACGAGCTCCAGCAGCCGCGCCAGCGCGTCGCGCCCCAGGTCGACGAGCGACCCTGCCTGCAGCAGCGCATCCCCCCCGGCCGCCAGCGCGAGCAGCTGTCCCACCGAGAGGCCAACGCCTTCGGGGACCGAAGCCAGCGTGGTTCGTCGGGTCTCCAGCGTCTCGGCGGCACGCGCGTGGTCTTGGCGCAGGACGTCCATGCGCATCGCGTTCGCACGACGCGGCTTGAAGTCCTTGAGGCGGCCGGCGATCTTGGCGAACAACGCCTTGCGGTCGTCGCCCACGTCGTGAACGAGCGCGAGCGAGTCCTCGAGCCCGCAGCCGGCCAGGCGCTGCTGCACCACGTCCAGGGCCGCGCGCTTCTCGGCCACCACCGCCACTTTCGCGCCGCGCCGCATCGCGTCCGCGACCAAGTTCACGATGAGCTGGCTCTTGCCCGTTCCCGGCGGGCCATCCACCACCGTGACCAGGTTCTTGGCGCAGGCCTCGGCTACCGCGCGCTGGCTCGGGTCCGAGGGCAGCACGGGCCAGCCGGGCGCGTGCTCGGGAATGGGCGGTGGCGGGTCGGTCTGGAGCGCCGCGGGCAGCAGGCCGAAGCCCGCCGACAGCAGCGTCGGCAGCGGCGTCTGTCCGGCCTCGAGGTCCCGCAGCAGCGCGTCGTAGTCCTGCAGCAGCTCCGAGCTGGACTGCGGGAACAAGCCCAGCAGGGCGCACTCCTCCACGGCAAGAAAGCGCTGGTCGCCATCGAGCTGCTCGTTGCGCCCCCGGAACCGGCCCAGCGTCGTCCCCTCGACCGCCACCGAAACGCCGACGTCGCGCAGGCGGTCGATGAGCGCGGGCACGCCCTTGGCAGGGTCCCCGGCAAGCGCGTCGAACTCGCGGCTGAGCTCGTCGGGCAGCGCGAGCCCGGCCTTGTTGAACAGGAGCCGAAGCAGCGACTGGTTGGCCATCGGCTCCTGATCGCGCGGCTTGATCGTGAACCCGCGCGCGCCTCGACCGTCGCGTTCGAGGTCGACCGGAACCAGCACCAAGGGCCCGCGCACCGCATACCCCGCCCCGGGGTCCTCGGCCACGCCTACGCTGCCCAGCAACACCGGGTATCCGACGAACAGATCGTTCGCTCCGGTTTCCTCGCGCTGGTCACGAGCGAGCCGGTCGAGCTGGCGCAGGTCTTCGGTGCAGTCACGCGCCGCATCGTGGCGCCCCGCATCATCCGGCGTCACCAGCACCGCGCGCTCGCCCGCCTGCAGCAGCGCCAGCGCGCGCTCCGGGGTGCCCTTGCGAATGTCTTCGAGCCGAAACAGGTCGAACACGCGGCGGCTGCCCTCGGTCTTGCGCAGGCGCACCGAGGGACTCCGCCCGTCGCCCGAGATCAGCTCGTCGCGCAGCCGGCTGACCGCAGCGATGAGGGCCTTGCGATCCGCGGGGATGTCGGCGTCGGGGTCGGCCGGCGGTGGCGCAACGCTCGTGCGTGCGCTGAGCGTGACCAGGTCATCAAAGCGGACCGACTGCAGCGGCGGCGCGACGTCGATCTCTCGCTGCTCGAGAAAGCCTGCAATGCCTTCGAGCGCCTTGCGGTCGTCTTCTTCGGCCCCCATCAATCGCAAAAGCCGGCGCGGCGAGATGGCGGTTTGCCGGGTGCGCTGGACCGCCACGCAGAGCGCTGCGAGAGCGTCGCGGACCTCGGCCCTGCGCGCGGGCAGCGGGATCGAACTCGGCGCATCGCCCTGCTCTTCGAGCTCCACGCCCATGGCGGCCACGGCAGGCTGCAGCCAGCTGCGAAACTCGTCCGCAAACCCGAGCGCCTCGCCGATGGAGAGCACCATCTGGATCTCGCGCCCATCGACGACGTCATCGGCCCCGATCACGTGGGAGAGCAGCAGGAACAAGCGGCGCGCCAGATCGACCCCGCCCGCGCGTACCAGGCCACCGGTCTCGTAGAACCGCTCGTGCGCGACCTCGGGCTCGAGGAACTCGGACCAGCTGGGCACGTGCGGGCTGAACGCGTCCTCGATCGCCGCCAGCTCCTGCGGGGAGAGGTCGCCGTCGGCCCCGCCGACCAGCACCGCGCACGCCAGCGCGCACTCGTAGACGAACGGCGGAAGCTCGGCCCGATCATCCTCGATGCGGAGCAGCCCGGGCCCGTGGAGCACCGCGGCAATCTCCGCGTCGATCTCCGCGAGCGGACGACCTCCAGTGGCGCCGATGATGCCGCCCCACACGTCGCTCTGCGCGAACTTCCACAGCGCCCACGTCCGCAGGCCGTAGGGGGTCTCGTTCGCAGGCCGCTCCTCGGCGGCCTCGGCCATCCGCTGCTTGCACGCCTCGAGATACGCTTCGGTATCCCAGGTGAGCGTGTCGCCGCTGAGGCCGGTGGTGGCGATCATCTCGAGCCGGATCGCAGCGTGGAGGTCGCGGCATGCGATCAGGCCGACGCGGTCCGCCGTGATCGCGCGCGCCATCACGCCGCGCCGCGCCGCCTCGGCTTGCTCCGGCTCGAGCAGCGACCGCTCGGCGAGCACCGCAGCGACGTAGAGCGTCGCGCCGATTTCGGTCCACGGCCCGTGCGCGAGATAGCGACCAAGCTCGTGCCCGAACAGCGCCCGTGCAGCGGCGTCGTCGAGCAGCGAAAGCAGCCGGCTCTGAACCTCGAGCAGAATCGGCGACTCGACCAGATGCAGCGTCGCGTTCGGCCGGCTCGCAGCTTGATACAGCTCCAGCGTCCCCTCGATGCCCAGCGCGTCGCGGGCCTCGTGGGCTCGAGCATAGGCCGCGGGCGCCATCGACTCGGTCAGCCGCAGCGCGTCCGCCAGCAGCCGCCGCCGGATGCGTCCAGGGTCCGAGGGCACGAGCGACTTGCGACGGGCCTCGAAGTTGGGGATCGAGCCACGCAGCGACTCCGCAAGCTCGCGCTCGAGCCCGAACCGCACCGTCTCCACATCGAAGTCCCGCAGGCCGCTACCGTCGGTCATCGGGGGGAGCGTAACGCCCGGGCGCAGCAGGTCGAAGGGGCGAGACGCCCCAAAAAACCCCCGTCGGACCGCGTTCGACCCCGTTCCGCCGGTGATCTCGTCCCCGCGGACTACGCCGGCCCTTGGAGAGAACCGACCATGTGCATGAAGCGAAACGGAACCCGCGCCCCGGCGTCGACGAACGCGGCGTCGAGCTCGGGATGGTCCTCGACCACCACGCCCATGTTCGGGCGGATCGCGTCGGGTTGCAGTCCGTGCAGCAGGGTCATGGCCGCGGGCACGGACGCCGCACGAAAGGGGAAGCAACCCGGAAAGCTCGTCGCGAACGCGGCCACCGCCTCGGCTCCCGGTGCATCACGACGCGCAGCGCAGCGCAGCACCATGCCCCGGGTCTTCGCCATTGATGCGAGCTGCCCCGGCGGCAGCGCGTAGCGGCGCTCGAGCGGCTCGAAGTCGGCGGGTTCGACCGGGCGAACGCGATGGGCCGCCGAGGGCTTTGGCAGCGCGTCCAGCAGCGTCCAGTCGAAGCGGATCGACGCAGAGTCGTGACTGCGGCGTAGACCCATCGAGGTGTACAGACCCACCGCCGGCGCGTTGTCGGGCTTGACGTTGAGCCTCCAGCGGATGCACCCCGCGGCCCGCATTCGGCTTACGACCCCCTCGAGCAGCGCCCGCCCTACGCCGTGACCGCGCGCGTCGGTCTCGACGACCAGGTGCCGCACGTACCCATCCTGGGGTAGTCGCTGCGCGTAGCAGTACCCCTGGGGTCGACCGTCGACCTCGGCGATCGATGTGTTCGGCACGAAGCGGCTCGCCCACGCCTGAGCGCTGGGCAGCGTGTCCCCGCTCCCCAGCATGGGGAACCACCGCGCAAAGCTCGGGTAGTCGCTCTCTTGCGCTGGCCGTAGCTGCACGCCCATCTCTCGACCGTAGCAAGCCCGTTTGAAACGTCGAGCCGTTTCGAAGCGCAAGCGTCGCCCGACGTGCGCGGTACGATGCCGCATGAGCCCGATCCTCGCGCCCATCGTCGCGCTCGTCGCTTGGACCTTCATCGTCTGGGGCTGGATGTACGCGACCCGGCTGCCCGCGATGAAGCGCGCACACATGAAGTCGGACCCCTTCGCCATCCGCGGCGAACAGATGGCAACCCTGCCGGCCGAGGTTCGCTGGAAGGCGGACAACTACAACCACCTGATGGAGATGCCCACGCTGTTCTACGCGATCGCGCTCGTGCTGGCGGTCGCGGGCGAAGGCGACGGGCTGAACCTCACCCTCGCCTGGGTCTACGTCGGCCTGCGAGTCATCCACACGCTGGTGCAGACGCTTTGGAACAAGATCGAGGTCCGCTTCGTCGTGTTCGCGACGTCCAGCCTCGTCCTGCTGGCGCTCACCGTGCGGGCCGGCCTGGTCGTGTTCTAGCAGCCTGTTTGTTAGACCGGATCGTCGGCGTGCCCGTCGAACATCGCGGGCTCGTCGTCCCCACGAGGTCCCCACCACACGCGTGAGCGACAGCCACGGCGCGGATCACAGGTCAGCACCTTCACCCGAACGTCGGGCAGCTTCATCGCGCGGTACAGCTCGATGCGCCCCATCATCATTGCGCGGCATGTCAGCGGGTGGTGCTCGGTCCAGTTTCGGTAGGTCGAGATCGTCGAGCCCTCGAAGGCTTCGAACGAGACGTCGCCAGAGCCGTAGTTGTGTCGCCACGCTTTCACCCCGTGCTTGGCGAGCCGCTCGGGGGTGAGAAACAGAGCGAAGAGCGCCCGCTGGAGCCCGGTGATCTGCCGCCGAAACGTGGCACGCCCCGCGCGTCCGGCGATCTCCAGCTGACGGGGGCGCGGCAGTCCGTCCACGGCCGCGTCGATGAGCGCGTTGACCAGCGGCGCCGGGTACCAGCGCGAATGTAGGAAGTTCAGCCCCGTGGCGCCGGGGTCGACCTGCCAGCTCCCCGAGCTTCGTGCCACCGCGCGAACCTTCTCTGCCACCAGCTCATCACCGAGCTGCGCCTGAATGCTCTCCGTGAAGGCGCGGCAGATGAACCCGCGGATCTTTCCGCCGGACGCATCCAAGGGCCACTCCCCGTCGCCATCCACCGCGAGAAGCCTAGCAGCGCTGCGCGTCAGCGCCGAGCGGTCACACGGGCCGACTCCCGCTTGGGTGACCGTACATCGTTCCCTCGCCGTCTTGCTTCGGATCGAGCCTCTCCCGCAGACACCAGCGATGCGGGCTGCTACGGTCTGGTCATGGGACCAGGATCGGTCCGGTCGGTGCCACAGAGCACCGAGCAAACCCTGACGGACGTAGGCCTTCGGCGACGGGTGTCGCTCGAGGCTGGCGCACGCGTGGGCCGATACCACATCCGGCGAAAGCTAGGCTCCGGCGGCATGGGCACCGTGTACGCCGCCTTCGACCCCGACCTCAACCGCGAGATCGCGATCAAGCTGCTGCACGAGTCGCCGGGACGTCCGCAGAGCAAGCGGGCCACCGCCCTGCTTCGCGAGGCGCAGGCCATGGCGGCGTTCTCCCACCCCAACGTCGTCACCGTTCACGACGTCGGCACGCACGAGGGGCGCGTGTTTCTGGCGATGGACTGGGTCCGCGGCGACACGCTTCGCGCCTGGATGAAGGAGCGGCCCCTGCCCGACGTGCTGGCGGCGCTCTCGCAGGCCGGGCGAGGGCTGGCCGCCGTCCACGCCGCGGGTCTCGTCCATCGAGACTTCAAGCCGACGAACGTGATGGTCCACCCTGACGGGCGCGTGGTGGTGATGGACTTTGGCCTCGCGCGACGAGCCCAGACCGGCTCGCTGGAGGCGCCCGCGAACAACTCCGCCACCCGCACCTACGACGACGACGTGAGCCGAGTCGGCTCCGTCCAGGGCACGCCCGCGTACATGGCCCCCGAGCAGCACCTGGGCTTCGACATCGACGGGCGTGCGGATCAGTTCGCCTTCTGCGTCACGGCCTACGAGGGGCTGCACGGGACCCGGCCCTTTCGCGCGCGGACCGTGACCGAGCTGCTGATGCGCATCGCCGACCGCGACTTCGCACAGACGCGAAACCCGGCGGTCCCTACCCGCGTCCACAGTGCGCTCGTCCGCGGGCTGAGTGAGGTCGCCAAAGACCGCTGGCCGAGCATGGACGACCTGCTGTCGCGACTGGAGGCACGGTCGGGCCGCCAGACGTGGATTGCGTGGGGAGGCGCGGCCACCCTCGCGACGGTCATCGGCGGCACCGCCCTCATGGACCACGACGATCCGTGCGCCACGTCGGGCGAAGGCGTGAAGGAGCGCTGGAGCGACCAGACGCGGGGGTCGATTCGTGGCGCCCTCACCCGCTCGGGGCGGGCCTTTGCCGACGACACCGCCCGCCGGGTGGACGAGGCGCTCGAAACCTACGTGGACGCCCTCGTCGATGCCCATACCAGCGCTTGCAAGACGGAGATCGAGCCCACCCTTCTCGACCGTCGCACCGCCTGCCTGCGCCAGCGCTCCGGAGCTTTGCACGCAACACTCGACGTCCTCGCGACCCCCGCAGACGGCCTGGTGAACAAGGCGTTTCAAGTCGTCGACGGACTGCCCGATCCCGCGGCGTGCCTCGACCCCGAGCACCTCGGCGACGCGGCACCGGTCCCCATCGATCAAGCCCGCCGAGGCGCGGTGGAGCGCGCCCGCAACCTGATCAGCCGCGCCCAAGCCTACAAGGAAGCGGGCGACCCGAAGGAAGCACTCGACGTCTCGAAGGCAGCGCTCGCCCTCGCGCGGGAGACCGACTTCTCCCCCGTCGTGGCCGAAGCCCTCGCAACGTACGCCTCCGCGCAGGAGGCCAACGGACGGCACGCCGACGCAGCCCTCACCTTCGAGAACGCGTTCCACCTGGCTCGAAGCACGCACCAAGATCGCGTCGCGGTTCGGGCGGCGACTCAGCTCGTATACACGGTCGGCTATCGCTTGCGGGCGCCGGACGCCACCGAGGTCTGGGTCCGACAGTCGCGCGCGCTGCTCGACGCCATGCCGGTCGACGACCCCACCCGCCGCTTGTACGAAGCCCGGCTGCTCAACAACGAAGGCACGCTCGCCTACGGGCGTGGTGCACACGCGGCTGCGGTCGAAGCCTTCAAACAGGTGTTGGATCTTCGGGCCGCCCTGCACGGCCCCGAACACCCCGACGTCGCGGCTGCCCACAGCAACCTCGGCTTGGCACTGACCCAGCTCGACCGATTCGACGAGGCCTTGGCCCATCACGCCGATGCCCGCGCCTCGTGGGAGCAGTCCCTCGGACCCGAGCATCCGATGGTCGGCGTTTCACTCACCAACGAGGCCTTCGTCTACGAGAAGCTCGAGCGCTTCGACGAGGCCGCCGAGGTCTACGAAAAAGCCATCGCGCTGCGCCGCGCCAGCCTCGGCCCACGCCATCCCGGCGTGGCCCTGTCGACCAACAACCTCGGCTTCGTCCGCGGGTCCATGGGCCAGCATCAGGAGGCGCTGGGCCTGCACCAAGAAGCGCTGTCGATCTGGAACGAGGCCTACGGGGACACGCACCACCGCGTCGCGAGTGCGCTCGAAGGCATCTCGTTGTCGATGAAGGCGCTCGGCCGATTCGAGGAGGCGTACCGCTTCTCGAGCCGGACCTTGAAGACGGTCGAAGGCGTCTGGGGCACCGACCATGTCCACTACGCCATGGCGCTCCAAACGCGGGCCGGGATCGCCGCCGCCGGGCATCGCGACGCTGACGCTCGCCGCGACCTGGAGCAGGCCCGCGCGATTGCGAACGCGTCACCGAACGACCAAAAAACGCTTCTCGAGGCACTGGATCGCGATCTAGCCGCCCTCGACGAGCCCTGAGCCCCGCGAGAGGCGGCGCCGATCTGCGCCAGCACACGTAGGCAGATGTGGGCGTGACCATGTTCCAGCCGTACACTCCGCCCCATGCTTCGATGCTTGGTGTTCACGTCCGCAATGACGCTTGTGATGGCAGGGTGCGACGGGGGCGACGGGTCCTCGGCCGATACGGACACCGAGACGGGAAGCTCGAGCGAAGACACCGGCGCATCGACGACCGGCACGGCGACCAGTCCGACGTCGAGCACCGCCGGGACCACCACCGCGCCCGGTACCACGACCGCGCCCGGCACCAGCGGCACCACGGACCCGACCACCGACCCGACCACCGGCATCGACGACGACTCCTCAGGCGACGACTCCACCGGAAGCGGCGAGCCGAACGAGGCCGGCTGCCCCGCAGGCTCTCCGGCGAGCTGGGTCCTGTGCGAGGACTTCGACGCCGTGGAGAATCCGGCGACCGATCTCTCGCAGTGGAACGTCAACGGCGACGGCTTCGGCGTCGAGGCCGATGGACAGCCCGACGGCGACGGCGACCAGGTCCTCCGCGTCACGCTCACCCCGGGCATGCAGTTCGGCGGCTGGGTCACGCTTCGCTACGGCGACGGCCCGGACGCGCCCGCGGTCAGATCCCCCGAAGGACGCTACGACGAAATCTGGGCGCGGTGGCGCATCCGACTCAACGATGGCTGGCCCGCAACCCCGGCCGGCGACATCGGAGAGCTCATCTCGATGAACGACACCAACTGGGGCATTGCCGCGGACCTCAACGTTCAGGTCGACGGCCAGGCCCGCATCCACCCATACGCGTGGACCTGCATCTTCGACGGCGCGCAGGCGTGTGACGGGCAGAACGACTGGGGCGGAGCGCTTCAGCTCATGTGGGAGAGTGCGGGCCAGAACTCGCTCTTCGGACCCGACGCCGCCGGCGAATGGATCTGCGTGGAGGCGTATATGAAGCTCAACGACCTGGGCCAAGGCAACGGCGAGACCGCGCTGTGGGTCGATGGCTCCGAGGAGTTCTCCCGCAACAACATCAACTGGCGAGGCACGTGGGACGAGTTCGGCCTCAACGCGATTCGGTTCACCAACTACGCCTCGCCCCCGCCCAGCGCCCAGAGCTTCTACGTCGACGACGTGGTGGTCTCCACCGAGCGCGTCGGCTGCGAGTAGCCTTCACGCCGCCCGGCGGCGCGCGCCGACCACCGCGACCGCCGCAACCGCCACGCACACGCCTGCAAAGCCCAGCGCGCCGCCGTACACCAGCGGCGTGTCGGCGTTCTTGAGCGCGATGCCGATCAGCGCCCAAACGAACACCGCGGCGTAGATGGGGTCGGCCCGCCGCAGCGCGACGACGGCACACAGCACCGACGCGCCAGCGACGAGTGCCAGCGTGACCGCGGGGTCGCGCAGCAGGTCGGTGGCGCCGAGCGTCCAGGCCACCACCGTGATGTTTGCGATCGTGGCCACGCTGATCCAGCCCAGATACAGGCTGAAGGGCGCGCGCACGGTCGCGTAGAGCATGCCTCCGCGGACGCCCTCGACCGCCCGGGTGATGGCGACGAGCGAGCCGAGGATGACGAACATCAAGCCCAGCGCGAGTCCGAAGCGCTCGTGGTGCCAGGCGAAGATCCACGACGCGTTCGCGAGCGCGTTGACCACGTGCCAAGGACGCACCGCGCGGACCACCGGTTCGTTCGCGCGGGCCGGCAGCGCCTGCACGATCGAGAACGCGCACACGCCCAGATAGATGAGTCCCCAGATCGCGAACACGTACCCGGCCGGCGTGAAGGCGATGTCGAACCCGTTGGCGATGTCACCGGTCGTCTTGCCGTTGATCGGCAGACCGTTGGCCAGTCCATTGACCGTGAGCATCACCAACGTCGCCCCAATCGCCATCCAGCGCATCACCGAGGGGTCCTAGCAGACGGTCCCCGGTCGGCCAGCGCGCCGCTCGCCGGCCTCGCACTGCCAGGGCTTCGGCTCTGCTACGGTCCGCCGATGCTGACTCGGGGCTCCGCCGCACTCGGTTCGATCGTCACGCTCGCGATGGGTTGCACCACCGTGATTCGCGAAGAGGCGTCGCAGGAGACGAACTGCACCTGCATGACCTCGGTCGACGCCGGCAACGACGACCCCGAGCCAGACCCCGCCACCACCACCCCGGTCGACGATGACGGAGACGACGCGGGCGGGGGCGAGACCGAGTCGCCCGACACCGATACCGACACCGACGGCGGCGCAGCAGAGTCCAGCTCGAGCGGTGGCAGCCCCAATGGTGCCTTCTGCGGCAACGGCATCATCGAGGGTCTCGAGCAGTGCGACTGCGGCGAGGGCAACGTCTGCGCCGAGAAGGAGCTGGGTGGCCAGGGCTGCGTTGGACTGGAGGACCCCAAGGCGCCCGGCGTCCTGACCGGCGGCGTTTTGCTGTGCACCGCGGCGTCGTGCCAGTTCGACACCAGCAACTGCTTCTCCTGCGGCGACGGCTTCATCAACGGCAACGAAACCTGCGAGCCCGGCCAGGACATCGAGACCTCGTGCGAGGAGCTCGGCCTCGGCTTGGGCGAGGTGTCCTGCGGCGACGACTGCCAGGTCGACACCCGCGGCTGCAACGCGTGCGGCTTCATCTACACCTTCGACGACGGTGGCTGCAGCGACGGCTGGACCACCAGCAGCACCACCGACGACGCCGCCGCCCCCAGCTGGGCCTGCGGCGCGATCGGAGGCTACGACGAAGGCCCCGGCTTCTACTCCAGCGTCGTCTGGGGCACCGCGCTCAACGGCCCCTACCAAGGCAACGAGAGCAGCGCCCTGACCACCCCCGCCCAGGACCTCGCCGTCTGCGAAGGCCAAGACGTCACCCTCACCGTCCGGCACTGGTTCAACTTCGCCACCAGCGACGGCGGACTCATCCAGGTCGCCACCGCCAACCCCGACGACGAAGCCTCCTGGACCACCATCGAGCCCTTCGCCGGCACCTTCTACAGCGCCCTCGTCACCGCCAGCCACCCGCCCGTGGCCAACGCCGCCGCCTTCTCCAACTTCGACCCCAACGCCGGCACCTGGGTCACCTCCGACTTCGACCTCACCGACTTCACCGGCGGCGACCTGTACCTGCGCTTCGTCTTCGGGAGCGATG
>JBCCQM010000232.1:0-12204 GCA_039024335.1 Myxococcota bacterium | reverse complement strand
CGGCGAACACGATCGTGCGCGACCCTGCATGGCGCACGAAGGATGCCGGTGGATCGCTTCGCATGCATCCGGACGACGCGTGGAGGCTTAGCGTGTCTTCAGGAGACACCGTTCGCTTGACGACCCGCAAGGCGGCGGTTCAAGTTCCGGTGGAGGTGAGCGACACGATGCGCCCGGGACACGTTTCGCTGCCCAACGGCATGGGCTTGATGGTCGCGGATGACGCCGGCCGCGGCGGCGTTGCACCGAACGAGCTCACCGCGTCCGAGGACCGAGACCCCTACCTCGGCACGCCGTGGCACAAGTACGTGCCGGCCCGGGTGGAAGCGTTGGCGTAGTTTTTTCCGAAGCACCCGAATCGGTTCGAGGCGCCGGCAGGTGTAACCGCGGTGATGAAAGCTCATGCGCTGGTCCTCCTCGTCGCGACTGGCTGCGTCGCCGCCTCGCCAGACCCGGTTGCGCCGTCGACGGACGCACCTTGGATCGATCCGGCGCAGCGGGAAGCCGACCTTGCAGACCTGTGTGAGGTGATTCGGGCCCGGTACGTGTACGCCGAGCGGTCGGTGGGGTCGTGGCCCGCCTGCGAGGCAACGTTCACCGCGCGCATCCGAGCCGCGGACACGCCCATCGCGTTCCTGCACGTGCTCGAAGATGTCGTGGCGACGCTGCAGGATCATCACGCGGGTCTGTCGACCCACGGCGAGGGGTCTCCGGTGCCGGTGCCCACGCTGGCGGATCTCTGGCTGGAGACGGTGGGCTCCGACGTCGTCGTCACGTCGGTGCGTCCCGGGTCCTCGGCGGAAGACGCGGGGGTTCGCGCGGGCGCGGTCGTCCGCGCGATCGATGGTGTCCCTGTGGAACAGTTTGCCTCCGATGCCGCGATGCGGGTTGCGGCCGCGGGCGCTCGCGGTCAGGCCAGTCGCACGCTCACGCTCGACGCTGACGTGGCGATGGAGGCTTTCGCCAGTCCGGAGCGAGACGGGCTGGTCTCGGCGCGCAAGGAAGGGTCTGTCGGCGTTCTGCGCATCAACAACGCGCTCGGTGACGGCGATCTCGTGCCCGCCTTCGACGCGGCCCTCGCGGGCCTCGGTGAGGTCTCGGGCCTGATCCTCGACCTTCGGGATACGCCCAGCGGAGGGAACACGGATGTCGCGGAGCCCATCCTCGGGCGCTTCGTCGACGCCGAGGTGCCCTACCAGCGGTTGGGATGGAAGACCCAAACCGGAGGCGTTCGTGCTCCCCGGAGCATGATCGCACTCATCGTGCCCCGGACCGATCGGCCGACGTATCGCGGCCCCCTGGTGGTTCTGGTGTCGCGGTGGACGGGGAGCATGGGCGAGGGCATGGCGGTGGGCCTTGCCGGGGCGAAGCGTGCAACGGTTGTTGGGACGCGAATGGCGGGCCTGGCCGGAGCGGTGGAGTCGCATACGCTGCCCCACTCCGGGATGTCGGTGCAGTTTCCAGTGGGGACCATCCACACCCTCGACGGCACGCCGCGAGAGTCGTGGGAGCCGCAGGTCTTGATCGACATGACGACGGCGTCAGGACCCGACCCGGTGTTCACGGCGGGTCTCGAGGCCCTGGCGACGTCGCCAACGCTTCATTGACGTCTTCTCGAGGCGGCCCCCTATCCCCAGGTCGACATTGGATCCGCCGAACGGAGCACTCCGAGCCTGTATGTCCGTTTGGGACACCAAGCCCGAGGTGGTTTGACCGCGTCTCGCTAACGACGGCGGCGCAATCCGAGCACGAGGCCCGCGAGTGCGAACAAGAGTCCGCCGCCACGTCCGTGCCCGCCGGCAGTGCAGAAACCGAGCGGGTCTGGGGCTCCGCCGAGCGACACGTCGGTCTCGACCTCATGGCCCTCGTCCTCGAGCGCTTGGCTGCACGCCAGAGCATCGTCACCGCCGGCGACGTACTGACCGTCGCAGTAGATGGCGCCGTCGATCCCGCAGGAGGCGTCGCACTCGGACAGGAGCTGCAGCTCGCACTGTGCCCAGGCGTCGGCCTGGCAGTCGAGCTGGCAGTCGAAGTTGGCGCGTGCTGAGCAGGCCCCGAAGCAGCACTCCTCGCAGTGCTCGACGCAGTCCGCGTCGGGCGGGAGCGTTCCGCAGGCGTCGTCACACTCCACGTCGCACGTCGCTTCGCACGAGGCTCGGCATTGGGCCGGGTCTTCTGCGTCGACGCACGCGTCCATGCAGCCGTCGGCACATTCGTCCGCACACTCGGCGTCACACTGCACGTCCTCGACGGCGCACCGGGCCTCGCACTGTGCGTCGCAGCCACCTTTGCAGTCGAGGTCGAGGCCGAGATCGCAGCCGGCCTGGCACGAGGCCGCCAGGTTGGCCGCGCACGCGAACAGCATGTCGCCCGGGTCGCAGCTGGTGCCGCAGCCGATTTCCAAGCGGTGTTCGCAAGACGCGTCTGCATCGATGCGGACGTCGGAGCAGGCGGGCGACGTCGTTGCAGCGGACGCGGCAGCGCTGGTGAAGAGAGCGAGACCGAAGGCGAACACGGGCAAGCGCATGTCTGGTTCGACGTTGTCGATCGACGATCTGCACATGCGCCTGCGAGGCTGCGTGGCGGCCATCACGAGGGTTTCTCCGCGATGCGTGCTTGCCCTCGGTCACCGGTCGAGGGGAACGCCTTGTGGGCACCGCTCCTCCCCTCGGGGGCAGCGCTTGGTCCAAACGAAAGCGCCGCCCGGTAAAAGCCGAGCAGCGCTCTGCCGGACGGGGCGAAACCCTTACAGCGCGTCGAGCTGGCTGCGGATGCCGCCGAGCTCTCGCTCGAGCGCGTGCAGCGAGGCCAGCGCTTCGCGACGAGCGGGCTGCGCCGGGTCCTCGTCCTCTGCGGTGGCTTTAGGGGCGCCCTGCTCGATCTCTTCGAGCCGTGCTTGGGCCCGCTTGAGCACGCCGCGAAGCTGCTCTCCCAGGGCAACGTTGGCCAGCTGCAGGTGTTCGTCGAGCGCGGACATGTGCTTGTCGACGACTGCGCGCACCTGATCGCGAAACGCTTCATCCGCGTTGTCGAGCGCCTTGGGAAGCTCGGCCAGCGCGCGTGCTCGAGCGTTGCGAAGGCTCTTCTCGCGCAGGACCAGCGTGGTGAGCGGGCCCGCGATGGCCATGACCAGGCCCGTGACCGCGCTGCCGAGGTACATCACCGCCGTGCCCGCGACGCCCACGGCGACGAGGCTGGCCTCGAGCACTGCGCCCGGTGGGTCGACGTAGATCGTGGGCCCACGGAATCCGAGCCGAAGCGTGGCGTGATACAGACGCCGACGCGCCTGCTCGGAGTGCGCCAAGATGGCCTTTCGGGTCATCTCGTCGAGCGCCGAGCGAAGGACCTCGGCTTCCCGGCTCGCGAACTGGAGGTACGCGTCGTGAAGGGCGCCCGCGAATGAGCCGGTGAGGCGCCGCAGCGACATCGTGCGGACTGCCTCCGTCGTGGACGCCGTCAGCTGCTCGCGGAACTCCTTTTGCCGCTCTGCGCTGGCTTCGAGGATCTCGTCGCGCAGCGCGGACATCTTGCTGCGGATCGAGGTCATGTCGGTCTCGTGCGAGGCGAGGTCGTCCTCGAAACGTTCGATTTCCCGGCGGAGTGACTTCGCCTCGAACGTGAGGGCTCGCGCCGCGACCGATGCGTTGTGACCGAGCAGCGAGGCGTGCCGGACCAAGCCAGCGCGCGCCCGCAGCGGAAGCACCTGCGCGCGGCGGTCGGCCAGCTCGTGAAGCCGCTTGCGGATCGCGATCACCCCCTGCACCCCCGGCGTGTCGGCATCTGGGTCTCGGCAGGCCGTGCGTGCGTCGGTGAGGTACAGCTCGTAGGCCTTCTTGCCGTCGCGGTCGAGCGAGCCGAGCTCGTCTTCGACGTACTGCACCAGCCGCGGGCGCTCGCGCTCCGCAATCAGGTCGATGCGGTTGACCGCGAGCAGCAGCGTCGCGCCGGAGTCGGCGAGCCCGCCCACAGCTGCGACCGCGTCCCGCAGGAACGCCATCTCGGTGCGATTGAGCAGCTGCGTGGCGTCCAGCGCGAGAATCAGGATGTCTGCGCGGGGCAGCTCTCCTCGACTGACCGAAGCACGGAAGGCGGAGATGTCGTTGATTCCGGGCGTGTCGACCAGCTCGAGCGACGCCGGAAGAATTCCACCTTCAATCTCGTACTCGAGCGTGCCGTCGTCGGCGGGGTCCGGCGCGGTCGCGCCCTTGGTCAGCGGGCCCTTGGCGAGTCGGTTGAACCGCGCCTCGTCGAGCGACTCGCGGCCGTCGTCCCCCTTGTCGAGGTAGGCGCCGGGTCGATCACCCTCGCGGACGATGACGGTAGCACCGGTCGTTGGGGTGACTCCGGTGGGCAGGATGTCCTTGCCAAGCACCGCGTTGATGAGCGTGGACTTGCCCTGCTTGATCTCGCCGAGCACGACGGCGCGGATGCGTGAGTCCGAGAGTCGACGCTCGGTGTCCTCGACGATGGTCTCGCCCAGGTCGGGGAGCCCTAGCGTCGCGGCGATCTCTTGGAGTCGCTTGGCGTGCTCGGTGAGCGATTCGGCGGTGGCGGTCGTCGTGGTCACAGCAGTCCCAGCCTTCGGGTCAGTCGTTGGTCGCAGCGGGCGAGAGACCAGGCTTCCGCGAGGGCCTTCTCGCGTGCTCGAGCTTCGGCGAGGTCGTTCTCCTGCTTCTCGCGGGCGGCCTCTTCGCGCTCCTGCTCGGCCGCAAGCCGTTCGCCGGCGGCTTCGGCCTCGGCGACCGGGTCGTCCGCCTTGGGTGCCGCGCTTGTCTCTTCTGCCGCAGGGTCGGCCGCAGCCGGGGCGTCTTGTGCCTCTGCGTCGGGCGCTTTTTCGGCGCTCGCGTTTGCGGCGTCTTCGTTGGGCTGCGCGAGCCGGGGAGCCAGCGACCAGCCGGTCTTGGGCCCCGAGAGCCGAAGCCGCGTGAGCAGGCGAGACTTGGAGAAGTCCTCCATGGCTCGGGCGCGCTCGACCAGGTCGGGTGCGGGCGGCAGCCAGTCGACGCCCGGGTCTGCGTGGGCTCGAAGTGCCTCGCGACCTTCGTCGAGGTCGCCCACCGCGAGCAAGCCGGCGCGGTCGGCCGAGAACGTGGCGACGCGAGACCAGGGGTGCAGCAGCGTACGAACCAGGCCAACGCCGCGGCCGGCGCGATGGGCCATCAAGTGGGCTGCGAAGAGCGGCCCGTGGTCGCACTGCAGATGCGACAGACCCGATGCGAGCAGGAACGCTCGCTCGCTGGCGGGCAGTGACTGCAGGCGGTCGCGGTCGACGATGAGCCAGTGGGAGCCGCCCTTGGTGGTGCCCAGGGGCGTGACGATGGGCCACTGCTCCGCCACGCTGGGCTTGAGCACGCGAATCGACGCCCACGGCGTGTGGAGCATGCGGACCAGCCCGAGCAGCTCGTCCATGGTCCCCGTCGACAAGGTTTGCCCCGACGGTTCGAGCACGTCGGCGGAGAGCCCGGTGATGAGCTCGTTCCAGCGGCGGTCGACCGAGCGCATCAGCGGGTCGCCGACCGTGCTCTGGCCAAGCCAGGCCGCGCGGCGAAGGTCGACGCCATAGGCGTACGTGGTCCGTGCGAGGTGGTGCTCGTACGCGAGTTGCTCGCGTCGGTTCACCAGCTGCGCGATGTCGATTGCGGGCTTGGACACCACCGTCAGCATAGTGCGCGCATCTGCGAGGCTGACCTCAAAACCCGCGGAATTCGGGGCCGCAACGGGTGCGAGCGCCTCCGTCGGAACGCTCCGCTGCGCATCCGAGCTGACCGATCCCCGCGAGTCGCCTCCTCGCGGTGCCCGGGTTCGGCGCGCCGACCGATCCCCGCCACCTGACCAGGTCGCGCCACCACTGCGCGGGCGTTGCGCGCTTGTCCCGCGGGATCGACGCATCCGCTGCCAACACGCCGTGAAACCCCCCTCATCTTGCGGCGAATCGCGCAACCGAGGTATCCACCGCGTTCTATGAGCGCCTTGGCTCGCGGGAACGATGCTGCGTTGGTGGACCTGCCGAAAGCGGTTTGGTCCAAGGGCACGAGGCCGCTGCAGGGTCGGCTGTTCCGGTGGACGCTCGCGATTACGGTCGTGTCGTTCGGACTGGTGGTCCCCTCCCCCATCGCGAAGGTCGCGTTCTTGCTCGGCGGGATCCTGCTGGCGTTCTCCCTGTTCCCGTTCATCGACGGGCGCCTCGAGGCGATCGGCGCCGAGTGTGCGGGTGCCTCTCGCTCCAAGGCGGCGACGCTTCTCGACGGGCTCGAAGGGCGCCGTCTCGTGCAGTTGTTCGCCCCGCACGTGTGGGTCTCGCTGCAGAAGGGCCGGCTCAACCTCGCCAAGGGAGACAGCCGGGCCGCGGCGCACGCGTTTGCAGAGGCGGCGCGACAGAGCGGCAACATCGAGCAGCCGGAGCTGGTCGGTGCCCAGGCGCATGCCTTCGCGCTCAGTGGCGACCGCAAATCCGCCCGCGAGCTGCTCGTCGGGATGGAGAAGCGCAAGCAGCTGCGGGCGCTCGACAAGTTCAACCTCGGCGTCGTCTACGTCGAGGAGCCGGGCAAGACCGGTGATGCCGTCTCGTTGCTGGAGGCTGCGCGCGAAGAGCTCGGCGCCGCGCCTCGCGTGGACGCAGCGCTCGCGCTTGCTCACGCTCGACACGACGGCGTCGACAAAGCGCAAGCAATGCTCGACGAACTCGACGAGGACGCGTTCGACGATGACGACGCGGCAAAAGAGCTCTTCAAGCGGGCCAAGCGTTCCGTTCGCCAGGCTCGCGAGGGCAAGACCAAAGCCACCAAGGGCGCGAAGAAGAAGTCCAAGGGGTCGCAGAGCGGCGACGAGGGCGAGTCCAACGCGAGGCGCGGTCGCGCCAAAAAGGATCGGCGGAAAGAGCGTCGGGAGAAGCGGAAGTCGCGTGGCAAGAAGGGCCGCAAGGACAAGCGCAACGCGAAGTCCGACGTGTCCATCGATGACACCGCAGCCGTAGCGCCGGCGGCCGAAGTAGAGAAGACGGCGAAGGAAGCTGCGGAGAAGGCCGAGGCAGAGAAAGCGGCGGCAGAGAAGGCCGAAGCCGAGAAGAAGGCAGCCGCGGAGAAGGCCGAGGCAGAGAAAGCGGCGGCAGAGAAGGCCGAAGCCGAGAAGAAGGCAGCCGCGGAGAAGGCCGGGGCAGAGAAAGCGGCGGCAGAGAAGGCTGAAGCCGAGAAGAAGGCCGCAGCGGAGAAGGCAGAGGCCGAGGAGGCAGCAGCAGAGAAAGCGGCGGCGGAGAAGGCCGATGCCGAGGAGAAGGCTGCGGCTGCGAAGGCGGAGGCCGAGAAAGCTGCAGCGCAGAAAGCCGCCGAGGACGCGGCCCGGCGTGCGGAGGCGGAGGCCAAAGCCCAGGCGGTTGCCGAGGCTCTTGCAAAGACCGAGGCCGAAGCCGAGCTCGACCCCGAAGCCCGTGCCAAGGCCGAGGCAGAAGCCGCGGCGAAGGCGGAAGCGGACGCGAAAGAGGCCGCGAAGAAGGCCGCGGAGCGGGCGAAGGCACGCGCCGAAGAGAAGGCGAAGGCGGATGTGGCGGCCCCGGAGAAGCCGCTGTTCGGCTCCGACTCACAGCCGCTGTTCGTGCCTCCACCGGTCCCCGCGTTTGGGACCAAGTCGGACGCAGAGCCCACGCTCACGAAGGGCGCCAAGCTGCCCGTACCCGAGATCGAGGCGCCATCAGTTGCAGATGCACCAAAAGTTGCGGCGCCCAAGGTCGCCGCACCGCCGGTCGTCAGCACCCCCAAGCCGGACGCCCCTGCCATCAACACAGACGGCTGGGACGACCTCTTTGGCGACGACTGACCAAGTCCGCCGCGCAGCCCAGCATGGGCCCAGGCGGTTCGTCAGAGCTCGACGCCCTGGTCCGCACAGTACGACGCGACGCCGTCGCGCTGTCGTTCCGAAACGTGGCGCATCATCTTCGCGGCCTTGCCCGGGTTGCCCAAGTGGCAGTGCGCCTTGACGATGAGCCGAAGCGCAGCCTGGTTACGCTCGGTTCGGTTGCTCTTCTTGGCAAGCTCGAGCGCTTCGTCGTGCTTGCCAGCAGCAAGGGCCTCTTCGGCCTGCCCCGCGAGCTCGGCTCCCGTGTAGCCGTCGACCGTTGAGGTCACGTCCACACCAAGCTCGCGGCAGGCGAGGATGGCCTTGCTTCGCGACTTGGCGCCGACCAGCTTGCGGAACGCGAGCCGAGCGGTGGGGCCGTCATCGAGCTTGCACGCCGCGATCGTCATGTCGATGAGCGCCCGGCTCTTGCCCGTGTCTTCGTAGCGAGCTCGCGCAGCGTCGTACTCCGCTTGCGCGCGGCTGCGGTCGACGGGGGCGACCGGGGGCGTCGGCGGGGCTTCGGCGGGCTCCGTCGGCGCATCTTCCTCGGCGCTTGGCTCAGGTTGCGGCGGTGAGACAGCCGCGGCCGCAGCCTTGGTCTGCGTTGCGTCATCGCCCTGGCCGTCGTCCCCGCCTGCCATCATCGCGACGCCGATGCCGAGCGCTGCGACGACGGCGACCCCCACGGCGATGAAGATCATCGGGTTGCGTCGCTCTGCACGGGGCGAGGGCGAGCGAATGTGGGCGGCGACGGCTTCGTATCCGCCGGTGAGCTCGGCAGCCGGGGCCCGTGAGGGCGCGATGAGCACGCCAGACTCGGTGCTGATGCTTGCAGCGACTTCGGGGCCCGAGTCGACCGCGTCCACCACGAGCTGCGGCGCGTCCATGTCGGCGCCGAGTTCCTCAGCGTCGAGTGCGGCCGGGTCGAACTCCCCTGAAGGCGGGACGTCGATGCTCGGCGGACCGATGTCGAGCATCGGCACGACGTCCACCGCGGGCGCGGGCGGTTCGTCGTCGAGATCGATCGTCTCGATCGGAAGTTCTTCCTCCTCTTCGACGAGCTCGACTGGAGCCTCGACGGCTGGGTGCTGCCCCGAGGTCAGCTTCGTCGGCGCGCCGGCCGTTTCGTCCAGGACCTCAGCCTGCGGTGCGTCGTCTGACGGCTCCCAGTCCGGAAGCTCGGGCAGCTCCTCGGGCACGGACATCTGAACCATCGACGTCGCCGCGTACGCGCCTGTCATCAGCTCGGAGAGCGCATCGTCGCGGTAGTCGGGGTCGTCCCCGTCGCGAGGTTTGCCGGACGTGTCGTTCACGGGCCGGGGCATCGTGGCATCGCGACGGGCCGGGGATCAATGCCCGCGGCCACCGACTGCGATGTCGCAGCGTGGCGCGCGGCATCGGCCGGCGCTCTCTCGAGGAGGGTCGCGAGAAGGAGGCGCGAAGTTGGGCTCAGCTGCCCTTGCGAAGCTCTTGCAGAACTTGCTTCGCGAGGGCCTTGAGCGTGTCGAACACGCCGTTGCCCGTGGTGGCGATGGCTTCGAACTCGGGCACGTTCGTGGGGTTGAGCATCTCGGAGAGCTCTGCCACCGGCACCGCGCTCGGAAGGTCGCGCTTGTTGTACTGGACGACGTACGGAAGCTTGTCGAGGTCGTACCCCTGCTCGGTCAGGTTCTCGCGCAGGTTCTCGAGCGACTCGATGTTCGCTTCCATCCGCTCCATCTGGGAGTCGGCGACGAAGCAGACGCCGTCGACACCCTTGAGGATCAACTTCCGGCTCGCGTCGTAGAAGACCTGGCCGGGGACCGTGTAGAGGTGGAAGCGCGTACGGAACCCGCGAATCTCACCGAGCGACAGAGGCAGGAAGTCGAAGAAGAGCGTCCGCTCCGTCTCCGTGGCAAGCGAGATCATCTTGCCCTTCGCGTCCTCGCGGGTCTTGTTGTAGATGTACTGAAGATTCGTCGTCTTCCCGCAGAGACCTGGCCCGTAATAGACGAGCTTGCAGTTGATCTCGCGGGAGCTGTAGTTGATGAACGACATGCGGTGTTCGAGCCTCTAAGACCTAGTCGTTGAAGAGGTTGTCGATGTCCGCGTCGGTAATTTCCGAGAAGACGTCGTTTTTGGGGCTGGCGGCCTTCTTGTCCACCTCTTCGAGCACTTGCTCGAGCTGGCCGGTCGCCTTCTTGACGCGAAGACGGACGAGCCCGTGCGTGGTGGCTTTGTCGAAGAGCACGACGAGGATCACCTTGCGGCCCACGATGGTCATGTGGACGCTGATGCCCTTGCCTTCGTGGAACTGACCGGTGAACTCCTCTTCCTCGATGAGCTTGGCAATGCCACCGGTCGCAGCGACGTTGCCTGCGACCAGGGAGCTCAGCGAAGTGGTGTCGAGGTCGCTGGCAGAACCCGAGGCGGCGATCAGCTGGCCGTTCTTGTCGACGACCAGAATCGCGCGGGAACGCGAGTCCTGCTGCAGGCGGTCGGCGACATTTTGGATCTGCCGGACCTCATCCTCGTACATCACGAGCTGCGGCGTGAGCATGTTTTTCGGTGGCTCCTAGAGAATCGCTCGAGGCGGACACGCCCTCGAGAGGAAAGTCTGCGAGGCAAAAAGTACGCTCGACGACCCCGCTGGTCGTCAAGAACGCGACGACGCTAACAGACTCACCCTAGCAAGTCTACGACGACCGACCGGCCCGAGGTCTATCCCCAGGCGGGGCCGCAGCGTGGGTGTGGAGGCGCTGGGGAGGCCCTGAACCTACAGACGCCGACGGTCTTCGAGGGCGCGGTGCAAGGTCGTGACGTCCGCGTACTCGAGTTCGCCGCCCACGGCCACGCCCGAGGCAATGCGGCTGACCTTCACGCCCATGGGCCCAATGAGCTTGCTGAGGTAGAGCGCCGTCGCGTCGCCCTCTACGTTCGGACTGGTCGCGACGATGATTTCCTCCACTGCCGGACCGTCCGAACCCTCGAGTCGCCGAAGCAGCGCGTCGATCTTGAGGTCCTGCGGGCCGATGCCACCCAGCGGATCGAGCACCCCGTGCAGCACGTGGTACAGGCCTCGGAAGACACCGGAGCGTTCCAGTGCCATGCGATCTTGGGGTTGCGCGACGACGCAGATGGTGCTGCCGTCTCGCTTGGGGTCGAGGCACCGCTCGCACACGGGGTCGGGCGTCAGGTCGCAGCACCGGTTGCACAGCTGGAGCGTGTTGTGAACCGTACCGAGCGCGTCGCTGAGCGCCTGCACGTACTCGGGGTCCGACTTCACGATCGCGAGCGCGAGTCGAAGCGCAGTCTTTTCCCCGATGCCGGGGAGGCGACCCAGCAGCGCGGAGAGTCGCTGCAGAGGGTCGCTCGGCACGTCGCGTGCGGCCAACTCAGCCCAGGCCCGGGATGCCGCCGGGAGGCATCATCCCCGGCGGGAGCAGAGACGACGCTTGGCTCGCAGCTGCTTCGCGCGCCTTGTCGAGTGCGCTGTTGACCGCCGCGGTGATGAGGTCCTGCAGCATGTCCTTGTCCTCGCCAAGCACAGCAGGATCAATCTCGATGCTCATGATCTTCTGAGCGCCGGTGGCCTTCACTTTGACCATGCCGCCACCCGAGGCGCCGACGACCTCGACGGTTTCGAGGTTCTTCTGCATGTCGGCCATCTGCTGTTGCATGGCCTGCGCTTGCTGCATCAGCGCGTTGAGGTCGAACTCCGACATGCGAGGCAGCATAGCAGCGACGCGTCGTCTCGCGACAGCTGCCCTGCCCTTTCTCGTGATTCGCTCGCGATTCGGCCAACGCGTGCGACCGAGTGCGTCGGCCCCGTTCAACCTTCGAGGGGCTTGGTGCCCATCAGGGTGGCGTTGAAGGTGCTCAGCACGTTTTGAATCATGCCGTGGTCGCGGGCCTCGGCTTCGACCTCGCGCTGCCTCTTCTCTTTGCGGTAGCCGTTGACGAGGACGATGCTCGGGTGGCCGTCGAGCGTCGGCTCCCCGTCGACGAGCTCGAGCGTGAACGGCTTGCCGAGGTGATCTCGAGCAGCCTGTTCGAGGCTGGAGCGGATGTTGGCGCTGGAGGTCAGCTCGATGTGGGGGAAACTGCCTTTTTGGGCGCAGACCGTCAGGCGACCGTCGTCGAACGAGATGAGGCCAACCTGGCACAGGACCGCGGAGACGAACTCTTCACGCTCCCGAATGCGACCGACCAGCTCCTCCCATGCCTCGAAGGCGGGGGTGAGCTCGAGATCGATGGCGTTGGGGTTCGGTGGTGGCTCCGAGCAGGGGCCGCATCGCGTTGCTTCGGGGGCACCGTTTTGCGCTGCAGGGTTTGGCGAGGCTCCCGTGGCGCCGGCGGGTGGCGGGGGCTCGTGCGGGGGCCGCTGCGCGGGCG
>JBCCQM010000231.1:0-12225 GCA_039024335.1 Myxococcota bacterium | reverse complement strand
GCGCTCCGGATCCGGGTCAAGCGCCAGCAGGTGGAGCAGCACGCGGGTGCGCTCCAGGTGGCGCAAGAACTGGTGGCCCAGGCCTTTGCCTTCGGACGCCCCGTCGATCAGCCCCGGGATGTCGGCAACGACCATCGAGCGCTGCTCGCCCAGCTTCACCACGCCCAGCTGCGGGACCAACGTGGTGAAGGGGTAGTCGGCCACCTTGGGGCGGGCACGCGAGATTCGAGAGATCAGCGTCGACTTGCCGACATTGGGGTAGCCGACGATTCCGACGTCGGCGAGCAGCTTGAGCTCGAGCCGAATCCGCATCGACTGCCCCAGCCGCCCCGGCTCCGAGAACGTCGGCGTGCGGTTGGTCGGCGTCTTGAAGTGCATGTTGCCGCGACCGCCTCGCCCGCCTCGGGCGATGACCAGCCGCTGGCCGGGCTCGGTGAGATCGCCGAGCAACGTCCCTACTTCGGGGATCTCGCCTTCGGCTTCGATCTCGGGGTCGCCGGGATCAAACGGCGCGGTCGCCCAGGTGACGTCGTCTTCGGACTCGTCGTAGACGTAGATCGTCTCCATCGCGTCCTCGGGCCGGTCCTCGGGGTCGACGCCTTGACGCGTCGCCTCTTCCTCGCCCGGTCCATCGACGTAGACCATCGTGCCGACCGGCACCTTGACCACCAGGTCCTTGCCGCCGCGGCCGTACTTCTGCTTGCTCGCGCCTGCCTTGCCCGGCTCGGCGCGCAAGTGCTGGCGGTACTGCAGATCGAGCAGCGTTGTGAAGTGGTCGTCGGCGACCAACACCACGTCGCCGCCGTCTCCACCGTCACCGCCGGCCGGTCCGCCTCGCGGCACAAACGCTTCGCGCCGCCAAGCGACGGCACCATTGCCGCCCTTGCCGGCGCGTACGAAGACCCGAACTTGGTCGACGAACTTCACGCGACCTAAGTTCCTCCCTGCTCAGCTCTGAGGCCAGCCCTGAAAATCAGAGCGGGCTGCCTATTCGGCAGCGCTGGGCGGGTTCTCGTTGAGCTTGTTCCAGTCGCCGAGCATGTCCTGTCCATCTTGGTGTGGCTCGACCATGACGAACTTCTTGCGACGGATGCCCCGCTTGTAGAACTTCACCGTACCTTCGCGGGTCGCGAAGAGGGTGAAGTCGCGGCCGAGACCCACGCCCGGGCCGGGGTGCACGTGGGTGCCCACCTGGCGAATGATGATGTTGCCCGGGACGACGGGCTGCCCGCCGAAGATCTTGACTCCGCGCATTTGCGCGTTGGAGTCGCGACCGTTCTTAATCGAGCCTTGTCCTTTTTTATGTGCCATCGAAGATGCCCTGCTGACTGAAGTTGGTTGCTGCTGCGCGGCGGAGAGTTAGGCGTTAATCGCCTTGATCTCGAGCGCGGTGTAGGGCTGACGATGGCCAGCCTTGCGGCGGTAGTTCTTGCGACGCTTGAACTTGTAGACGACGACCTTCTTGCCGCGGCCGTGCTTCTTCACCTCGGCCTCGACCTTGGCGCCTTCAACGTGGGGGCAGCCAATTTTGGCGTCGGCGCCTTTGCCCACGAAGAGCACGTCGTCGAAGGAGATGGTGGAACCGACGTCGGCGGCGAGCTTCTCAACGTAGATGAGAGCGCCGGGCTCAACGCGGTACTGCTTGCCGCCGGTCTTGATGACGGCCTGGTCTTGATTGGACATGGCTAGAAACTCTTTCTGGGGAACGCCAGGGCGCGGGTGACCCTGGAGCGGCCGCGCAGGAACGCGAAGTCTATGGATCCGGGTGCCAGGGTCAAGCCCAAGCTCCCATCCACCCACACATTCGACGCGAAAACCCTCACGCGCCCGCGGAGGGGGTCATGCGCGAGATCCGCGACGGCGAATTGCGGCGGGAAGCAGGCCAAGAAGCAGCCACAGCGCGTTCCCGCGCCCGTGCGCGTCCACTGAACACCCACCGCTGTCGTCGCCCATCTGGTCGGCGCCGCCGCTTCCGCTGCCGGACATCACGCCATCGGAGTCGGATTCTCCGTCGCCGTCGTCGTCCGATCCCCCGGTGCCGCTGTCGCTGTCATCGGTGGTGGAGCCGTCTCCACCACCGTCCGAGTCGGAGCCCGTGCTCTCGGGCGCGACAGCATCACCCACCGTGATCGTGACCGTCTGGCTCGTGACGTGCTCGTACTGGTCTTCGACCTCGACCGTCATCTCCCAGACCCCCTCCTCGAGGTTGCTGAGGTTCAGCGCGGCACGGAACTCGGCGTCGACGTCCCGGTCGTAGTCGGGCTGGTCAAACACGACTTCGCCGTCTTTGACGATCGTGTACTTCCAGCCGAAGCCGCCGTAGTTGTCGTCGACGACGGCCCGAAGCTCGACGTTGGCACCCACCTCGAACGAGTCACCATCGGCGGGCGACTGGATGTCGACCGTGGGCGGCTCCATGTCGGGCTCGTTGCCACCGAAGATCCACGCCATCTCGGCGGCGTCGTCCTGCTGGTCGTTGCCCTCGCCGCAGAACATCTCGTGCGTAAGGCGGCAGCCCGCGGAGTTGGGACCCTGGCATTGGGCTTCGCACAGGCCTTGGCAGCCTTCGCGGAATGACTTGTCGCCGCCGCCGCAGTAGCTCATGACCGAGCTGCAGTCGAACGTGTGATCGAGCCCGTAGGCGTGACCTGCTTCTTGAGAGATCGTCGAAGCGGCACCGAGCACGCTGCCGCCGTTGCTGAACGTGTAGACGACGTGTCGTTGGCCGAGCGCGCCACAGTCCGCGCCCGGTGCAACGCCGCCTGCGGGGGAATCGATGTTCGTGTCCTGCCACGTGCCGCCGACCATCTCCATCGTGTAGGGCACGACCTTGCGGGGGCGGTAGTCGAAGATGACGCGGATGCCGTAGGGCGCAAAGTCGGCCTCGACGGCCTGGATGATCGACAGTGCGACCGACTCGCCGCCGCCGAACGTGGGGTACACGCCCTGCTTGGCCAGCGTGGAGCGGTCCTCGGCGGAGTTGTCGGTGCCCGTGAACAGCATGCCGCCGCCGAAGTTCAAGAAGAGGGTGTGCTTGCGCGGGTACTTGTTGCCGGGGATGTCCTCGACCGCGAAGATCGGGCCGGTACCCACGTCCTTGAGGCCGTTGGCCACGTCCGCGGGCAGCACGACGCTCCCGCGCTGCACCCAACCGTCGGGCAGCTTGGTGGTGAGCGCGTCGGCACCCGTCCGCTGCTGCGGCACCGGAGCGTTGATCTCTTCTTCGGTGAGGATGTGGGTGTCGAGGTTGTAAAAGTCCGGCTGAACGACGGGCTTGGTGACGTAGTCCCCGGCCGCGCGGGCCTCTTCGCTCATGTCGACCGTGCGCACCTGCGGGTAATGCACGTACGGGTGGTACTCGCCCTCGCCGTCACTCGCGTGGGCAGCGAGCGGAAGCGTGAGAAGCGTGGTCGGGACGAGAGCGGCAATCCGGAGCGTGCGCATCAGAACAATCCTTCGATCCTCGGCGCACGGGTTCCTTTATAGGGGTGGCCCCGCGTGCGACCGGAAGGCGCAGCCAACGTACGTTTTGTTCGACCTCGCTGGCAAGCCCTGCGCGTTTCGCGGCGGTCACGCCTGCGCGCGTTTTTTGGGTGGGCTTGGCGTTCGTGCCTACCGTGCTGACGCCATGTCCAGCGCGTTTTCCGCTCAGCGACTCGTCCGTGCAGCCCTCGGTGTGACCCTGGGTCTCGCAGCGGGCTGCGGAAGCTTCCAATTCGGAAAGCACCCGTCCCTGCCCGGCGCCGGGGGCGGCGCGTCGACGTACAACCCGGACACCGGCCCGACGCCATCCTTTTCGGGAACCGAGCGAGAGCGCATCGCGCTCGCCCAACCCTGGGTCGATGCCGCGGCGTACGACTATGAGCTCGAGCCGCAGCTCATCAACGCGGTGATCTGGGTCGAGAGTCGCTTCAACCCCAAGGCGACCAGCCCCGCCGGCGCGCAGGGAATGATGCAGCTGATGCCGCCCACGGCGAAGGAGCTGGCGCAAAAGCTCGGCAAGCGCCGCCCCTCCAGCTACGACCCCGAGTTCAACATCACCGCAGGCTCGCTCTACCTGCGAAAGATGCTCAACAAGTACGACGGCGACGTCGAGCTTGCGCTCGCCGCGTACAACGCTGGCCCGGGCAACGTCGACAAGTGGACGCGCGACGGCGGCTCGCTCCCGCCGCGCTCGATCGAGTACGTCACGCTGGTCCTCGACGCGAAGCGACGCTTCGAGGAACACCACGAGTCGATCCTGACCCAAACAGACACGATGCTGGCGCAAGCGGAAGTCGAGCCTGCGCCCGTGCGAGAGGCACCGCCGACCCGCTACGTTCCGGATCCGCCGCGGTCGCAGCCCAAGCCCGCGCCACGCGCCACGCCGAAGCCTGAGCCCAAGGCCGAGCCCGAGCCCGTTGAGCCGCCCCGACCATCGGAAGCCCCCGCCTCGGGCGGCCAAGCGCCTCCCAAGGCGGTGGGCAAGGGCGTGCTGCCCTCGGTGCTGGACTAGCAGTCTCGCGTGTTCGGTCGGAATGCGATGTACTGCGTGCGGTGGCCGAGTTGACCGACCGCACCCGCGCCGAGGGGACCCAAGCGACGCTCGTCGACACGGCTGGCTCCGGTGCGCGGGCCGCACGGGCGGACGACCCCCTCGATCGCGGTCGAAGCCTCGGCCGGTATCTCATCGTCGACGTGCTCGGTGCGGGCGCAATGGGCGTGGTCTATCGCGCCTACGATCCGGACCTGGACCGTAGCCTGGCGGTGAAGCTGGTCGGGCTGGACGGCGACGGCACCAGCCGTGGCGAACGCGAGCAGGCCCGGCTACTCCGCGAAGCCCAGGCCATGGCCCGCGTGAGCCACCCGAACGTGATCCAAGTCTTCGACGTCGGTTCGCTCGACAACGCGGTCTACGTGGCCATGGAGCTGGTCGACGGCATCACGCTCAAGGAGTGGCTTGTCGGAACGCGAACGCCTGCACAGATCATGAAGGTGTTCGACGCCGCAGGGCGCGGACTCGCAGCCGCGCACCGCCAGGGCTTGGTTCACCGCGACTTCAAGCCGGACAACGTCATGGTCGACCGCGAGAACACGCCGCGCGTCCTCGACTTCGGCTTGGCCCGCGCGTCCCACCGCCCGGTCGACGACGAATCGGTCGAGGAGCTGCGATCGGGCGAGCGCAAGACGAGCAGTCCATCGCTGGAGACCTCGATGACGCAGGCGGGCTCCATCATCGGCACGCCGGCGTACATGAGCCCCGAGCAGCACCGCGGTGACGAGGTCAGCACCCAGAGCGACCAGTTTTCGTTTTGCGTGGCCCTGTTCGAGGCGCTCGTCGGCCGCCGCCCGTTTCGCGGCTCGACGCTGGCGGCCCTCTCCGCTGCAGTCTCCGCGGGACGCATCGATGCACCCACGCGGAGCACCGTGCCCCGCAGCGTGATGAAGGCCATCGTTCGAGGGTTGTCGGTCAACCCTGACGATCGCTTCCCTTCGATGGATGCGCTGCTCGGCGCGCTCGCCCTGCGCCGCAAGAGCACCCGCGGACTTGGACTGCTCGTCGGGGCTGCGGGCCTGACCATCGGCGGCATGGCCTGGGCGTGGGCGCCGGCAGAACCGGCGGCACCGCAGCCGTGCAGCGGCGCCGCGGATGCTGTGTCCGACGTGTGGTCCGAAGCTCGCCGGACATCGATCGCGACGCGGTTTGCCGACGAGGCCAACGCACTCGGCACGCGAATCTGGACCGACACGGCGCAGCGCTTCGACACGTACGCGAGCCGGTGGGCAGGCGCCCGCACGGACGCCTGCGAGGCCACGCGCGTGCGGGGCGAGCAGTCCGACGAGCTGCTCGATCGACGCATCGCCTGCTACGACCGACAGCTCACCCAGCTCGACGCCACGCTGAACGCACTCGAAGCCGCAGACCGTACCGCCATCCTCAACGCCCTCGATGCGGCTGCCGCCCTCCCTGCCCTGGAGATGTGCGCCGATGGTCCCCGGCTGCTCGAGGCGGTTCCTGCACCGACCAACCCCGCCGTCGTCGCACAGGTGGATGCGCTTGAAGCCCGGCTTGCTGCGGCGGCGGCCGAATACAGCCTCGGTCACTACGAGGCGGTGCTCGAGGACGTCCGCGCGGCGGCCACCGAAACGGACGCCCTCGACTACCCGCCGGTGCGAGGCCTCGCCTACCGCCTCCTGGGCAACCTGCAGATCGAGGGTGGCGAAGACAACCCCGGCGCGGCGTCCTACGAGACCGCCCTGCAGAGCTACCTGCTCGCCCACGACGACATCGAAGCGGGACGCGTCGCACTGGATCTGGCCCTGATTCGCGGCAACGTCCTCGCAGACACCGACGAGGGCCTGCGCCTCTTGACCCTGGCGCGGACGCTGCTGACGCGCGGCGGCGGCAGCCCTCGCCTGCATGCGTCTTCCCTCTCCAACGAGGCGGCCATCTACGTCACCAAGGGCGAGATGCAGCAAGCGCTCGACCTGTACGAACAAGTTCGCGAAGTCCACGAAGCGGACGACCCCAACGGGGACCGACTCGCAAGCACGCTCATGGACATCGGCTCGGTGCTCGCCTTCGTCGGCAAGGCCACCGACTCGATCGGAATGCTCGAACGCGCCGTCGAGCTCCGCACTGCGACCTACGGCGAGGACCACCCCCTCACTGCCAACGCGCTGCGGGAACTCGGAAAGTCGCTGTCGGTCGTCGAGCGATTCGACGAGGCAAAGGTCGTCCTGGAGCGGGCGCTGAAGATCCAAGAGACCGCCCGCGGCCGGACGAACCGCCAGGTTGCGATCGTTCTCGACGACCTCGGCAGAATCCTCCGCGCCCAAAACGACCTCGACGCCGCCGCTGCGCGGCACCGAGAAGCCTACGCAGTCTGGGAAACGCTGTACGACGGTCCCAATCCCGCACTGGTCGTCTCAGGCATGAACATCGGCTACACGCTCAACGCGGCCGGCAAGTTCGACGAAGCGTTCGAAACCTTCAAAGACACGCTCGCGATGGCCGAGACGGCGTCGGGTGCCGATCATCCCCACGTCGTCTACGCCGCCAACGCGGCGGCCTCGAGCCTGATCGACCAGAAGCGCTTCGACGAAGCCTACGTCTACGCGAAGAAGGCCCTGGACCTCGACGGCAGGGCCGAGGTCCCGCCCACGCTGTTTGCGGAGACCCGGTTCTTGGCCACGCACGCGCTGTGGAAAGACGGCAACGTGCCAGCCGCGACCAAAGACCGCGCCCGCGCGCTGGCTCGGCGCGCCAAAGAGATCTATCTGGAGGGCCCGCCGCAGTGGGCCCCGTACATCGAGACGATCGACACCTGGCTCGCCGCCAACGGCTGAGTCACGCGCCGGGCAGCAGCGTCACCACGAACGTTGCAGCGCCGCGCCGAGCCTCGATCGCCTCGGCGTACTCCGGCGAGTTGTACCAACGCTTCGCAGCGTCCTCATCGTCGAATGCGAGCAGCACCGTGGCGGCGTGGCTCCGCGTCCCCTCGAGCATCTGTGGCTCGACGGCCTTGCTCAGCAGCCGGGCGCCGTGGGCCGCCAGCGTGGGCTTCGCCAGCGCCTGGTATCGGCCGTAGCGCTCGGGGTCGGTGATGTCGATGTGAATGTGCAGATACGCTGCCATGTCCGGAAGGTGCGCCCCTCCCCGCAACCCGCCATCCGCAAGTTCGAAGAACCGATCTGCTATTTTTCGAGCGTGAACTGGGACGACCTGCGGGTGCTGCTTGCAATCGTTCGGGCGCCCACGCTGACCGAAGCCGCGAAGAGCCTCGGCGTCACGCAAACCACCGTCACACGCCGCCTGGCCGCCCTCGAGGAGCAGCTGGGGCTGCGGCTCGTCTCACGGACGTCGCACGGCGTGGTGGTGACCGAGCAAGGGCGCGAAGTCGCAGCGGCAGCTGCCGACATGGAGGCCCGCGTGTGCGGGCTCGAACGCGCGCTGCTCGGCCGCGATGACGCCATGCAGGGTAGGCTTCGGGTCACGACGATCGACATGGTCGCCCACTACGACGCCGCCCTCTTTGCATCCTTTCGGGCGCGCTACCCCGACGTGGAGCTGGAGGTGACCGCCGGCGTCGACAGCCACGACCTCGCGCGCGACGAGGCCGACGTGGCGATTCGCTGGACCAACAACCCGACCGAGGCGCTCGTCGGGCGGCGGATCGGGCCAGCCTCGTATGCGCTCTACGGAAGCCAGGAGCTGGTCGCACGCATCGGCGTCGATGCTCTCCTCGACACGTTTCCCTGGGTCGCGTGGATGCGCTCGTTCGACACGGTCGTCACGGCAAGCTGGATGCGAGAGCGCATTCCCCAGGATCGCGTCGTCGCGCGCTTCAACTGCGCGCTCCCGCTGCACGCCGCGATCCGGGCCGGCGTCGGCATCGGATTCATGCCGTGTCAGTACGCCGGCGACGACCTCGTCTGCCTGCGCCCCACCGAGCCAGGCCTGGACTACGACGTGTGGCTGCTCGTGCACCCCGAAGCGCGAGACGCCGCCCGCGTGCGCGCCTTCTTGGATCACGTGGTCGCGTACTACGGGCTCAGCGGCTCCCCGCCCGCATGTTGCTGAGCGGGGCCGGCGCCAAGCCAATCGGCCGGCCCTCTATCGCAATCGCTTTGCATTTAGGTTGAAACCGCACGTAGGCTCCCGGGGTCTGACGCACCGCACCGGTCCATCCGACGCACGAGGTACCTCCCGTGACCGATCTCCTTCGACGTTCCTTCCTTCAAACCGCCGCGGCTGGCGGGGCCATTCTGACGGCTCCGACCTTCCTCGCCGGCTGCGCTACGTCCTCGAACGACAGCGCGTCCGTCAGCCCCAGCCCCCTGGCGAAGGGTCCCGCGCCCGAAAACCCGTTCGAGACCTGGTTTGGCATCGACGAGGCGGTCGTGCGCAAGGCCATGGCCACGCTCTCCTCGCGCGGGGCGGACCACGCGGACATCTACTTTCAGCACAGCCGCAGCAACAGCGTCGTGTTCCAGGACGGCATCATCGCCAGCGCCAGCACCAACGTGATGCAGGGCGTCGGCATGCGCGTCGTCATCGGCGGCAAGGTCGGCTACGCGTACACCGAGGAGCTCACTCCCGAGGCGCTGGAGCGCACGGCCAAGAGCGCGGCCCTGTTCGCTTCGGGCTCTCCGGTCGCGCCCCCCGAGACGTTTGCCGCGATCGGTCGCCCCGACCGGTACCAGCTCGTCGTGCCATGGTCCGACGTCGGCGTCGACCAGAAGCTGCCGTTGATCCAGAAGGTCGCCAAGATGGCCAAGGCCTCCGACCCGGCAATCGACAAGGTCACCGTGTACTGGAGCGATGGAGACGAGCGGGTGCTCGTGGCCACGCTCGATGGCACGTACGTCACCGACGTCCGCCCGATGACCCGGTTGAGCGTTTCGCTCACCGCCAAGAAGAACGGCCAGACGCAGTCGGGCAGCTCGAACTTGGCCGCCCGCGACGGGCTGGACTTCTACACCGACGCCCGGCTGCAAACCGTGGTGGAGGAGGCGCGCGACCGTACGCTCGTCCTCTTCGACGCGCGCCGCCCCCAAGCCGGTGAGCTGCCCGTCGTGCTGGCCGCCGGCGCCAGCGGAATTCTGCTGCACGAGGCGATCGGCCACGGCATGGAGGCCGACTTCAACCGCAAGGACGTGTCGATCTACGCCGACATGCTCGGTAAGAAGATCGCCCCCGACTTCGTGACCATCGTCGACGACGGCACCATCGACAACACCCGGGGCGCACTCAACGTCGACGACGAGGGCAACGAGGCCAAGCGCACCACGCTGGTCGAGAACGGCGTGCTCGTCAGCTACCTGCACGACCGCATCAGCGCCAAGCACTACGGCGTGGCACCGACGGGTTCGGGCCGCCGCGAATCGTACAAGCACGCGCCCCTGCCCCGCATGCGCGCCACGTACATGGAGAACGGGCCGCACACCCGCGAGGAAATCGTCGCCTCGGTGAAGAACGGCATCATCGCCGAGACCTTCACCAACGGTCAGGTCCAGATCGGTGCTGGCGACTTCACGTTCTACATCAAGAACGGCTGGCTCATCGAAGACGGCAAGGTCACCGCGCCCATCAAAGATACGAACATCATCGGCAACGGTCCCGAGTCGCTTCGCAAGGTCACGATGGCCGCCAACGACTCCAAGCTCGACACGGGCGGATGGACGTGTGGCAAGGACGGCCAGGGCGTGCCGGTCTCGCAGGGACTGCCGACCGTGCTGGTCTCGGGCATGAACGTCGGAGGTGAGAGCAATGCCTGATGCACTTTTGGACGGAGCAGAGCTCGCCGTCGCGATGGCCCAAGAGGCCGGCGCCGACGGGTCGTTCGCCTCGATGAGCCGCTTTCGCAGCGTGTCGCTCGAGGTTCGGGACCAAGAACTCGAGAAGGTGCAGGAGAGCACCGACACCTCGCTCGCGCTGCAGGTCTTCGTCGACGGTCGCTACTCGAGCCACAGCACGAACGACCTGCAGCCCGAGTCGCTGCAGGCGTTCGTGAAGCAGGCCGTCGACCTCACGCGTGCGCTCGAGGTCGACCGATACCGCGAGCTGCCCGACCCGGCGCGATTCGCCGACAAGCCGGCCGCGCTCAACCTGCACGACCCCGCCGTCGAGTCTCAAAGCCTCGAAGGCCGACTCGCGCGCGCGATGGCGCTGGGCGAACGCCTCGCGGGCAAAGACAAGGTCATCTCGGCCAGCGCGTCCGCCTTCGACGGCTACGGCGAGCGCGGCGCGGTGAGCTCCAACGGCTTCGCCGGCATCTACAGCAGCACGTCGACCGGCCTGTTCGGCAACGTGACGCTGCGCGGTGAAGGCGACAAGCGACCCGAGGGCGGCTGGGGCATGAGCGCCCGCCACCTCAAGTCGCTGAGGTCACCGGCCGAGGTCGGCGACGAAGCCATGTTTCGGGCGCGCCGCCGCCTGGGCAGCAAGAAGGGCCCCACGACGAAGACCACCATGGTCGTCGATCGCGACGCCGCCGCCTCGCTCATCGTGCGCCTGATCGGCCCCGCGAGCGGAGGCGCCGTGCAGCAGGGTCGCTCGATGTGGGCGGACAAGCTGGGGGCGACGCTGGTCAGCAAGAAGCTGAGCATCACGAGCAACCCGCTCATCCCGGGCGCGGTCGGCTCCCGCCCCTTCGACGACGAAGGCGCCGCGGCGTTCGAGATGCCGATCATCGAAAAGGGCGCGCTGAAGAATTACTTCCTCAGCTCGTACTACGCGCGAAAGCTGGGCACCAAGCCCACCACCGGCAGCTGGGGCAACATCATCGTCGACCCCGGCAAGCGCAACCTCGACGCGATCGTCAAGGACGCGGGCACCGGCGTGTACGTCACCTCATGGCTGGGCGGCAACGCCGACTCCACCACCGGCGACTTCTCGTTCGGCCTGCGCGGCCATCTCATCGAGGACGGCAGCATCGGCGCCCCCATCGGCGAGATGAACGTGACCGGCAACCTGCTCGCGCTGTTCAACGACCTCGAAGAGATCGGCAACGACCCCTTCGAGCACTCCATGCTCCGCGTCCCCACGCTCGTCTTCCGAGACGTCCAGTTCAGCGGAACCTGAGCGCCCTCCGGGGCGGAGGAAACGTAAACCTTGAAGGCGACCAGACAGGCGACCTTGAGCTAGAAGGAACATTTTAATGCCAACGCTATCGTCGTTGACCGCCACCACCACGGTGAGCGGGGCAGATCAACTGTATTTACTGGATGGGTCAAACTCGCGACGGATCACGTGGAGCAATTTGCTCGCAGGCGTGAGCATTACCGAAAGCCAGATTTCGGACCTGCAATCGTATCTGACAACGGTAAATCTTGCCAACGATGTGACGGGTGAACTTGCCACAGCCAACCTTGCCGACAATGCAGTGACAGCAGCAAAACTTGCGGACACGTCTGTTTCTGCAGGTTCCTACACTAATGCAGATATCACGATTGACGCACAAGGACGGGTTACATCAGCGGCAAACGGCTCCGCGGGCGGCGGTGGCGGCATTGCAAACGTCGTGGAAGACACCACGCCCCAGCTTGGGGGGGATTTGGACGCACAAGGCAACGACGTTCGCCACTTCACAAGCCATGTTGTCTCCGGGGTATCTGGCTCTCTTACCGCAGCAGCACATTCCGGCAATACGCTGGTGACAAGCGGTAATATCACCATCCCCACAACCCCAGGGTTTACCGCTACTGTCATTTTGGGAGGCTCGCACACGATCACGTTCAACG
>JBCCQM010000230.1:0-12226 GCA_039024335.1 Myxococcota bacterium | reverse complement strand
GTGCGGGGCACATCTTCAAGATGAACAGCCTGCTCTCGGCGCACGGCGTGCCGCAGCTTGCGGGCGTGTTCGGCGACTGCATCGCCGGCGGTGGCTACATGCCGATCATCTCCGACCGCGTCTACATGACCGAGCAGGCCTACATGGTCATCGCCGGCGCGGCGCTCATCAAAGGCGCCAAGAGCCAGAAGATGACCAGTCTCGGCATCGGCGGACCCGAGGTCCACGTGCACCAGAGCCGCTGCGCCGACGTGCGCGTGCCCGACGATGAGACGCTGCTCTCCTGCCTTCGGGACGAGGTCGCCCGCCTGCCCGGCTCGGCCGTCGACTACTACCGCGGCGGCGCCGGCCCGGTGGACCCCGGCTTCCCCAGCGCGGAGCTGGCCGGGCTCATGCCCAGCGACCACCGCGAGGCCTACGACGCCACCGAAGTGATGGCGCGGCTGTGCGACCAGTCGATGTTCTGGGAGGTCATGGCCGGCAGCGGCGAGGAGATGGTCTGCGGCGTCGGACGCGTCGGCGGCCTGTTCACCGGCTTCATCGCCAACCGTCAGGGCCTGGTCGGCAACCCTGACGACCCGGGCAGCCGCCGCCCGGCGTCCATCCTGTACAAGGCGGGCATCGCCAAGATCTCGGCGTTCTCGCGGGCGTGCAACGCCGACGGCATTCCCATCGTGTGGCTGCAGGACATCGCCGGCTTCGACATCGGTGCCGAGGCCGAGCGCCAGGGCCTGCTCTCGTACGGCAGCAACCTCATCTACACCAACAGCACCAACGAGACGCCGATGTTCACGGTGCTGCTGCGTAAGGCGTCCGGCGCGGGCTACTACGCCATGGCCGGGCTGCCGTACGACCCCGTCGTGCAGCTGTCGACGACGCTGTCTCGGCAGTCGGTAATGGAAGGCCGCACCCTGGCCATCGCCACCTACAACACCAAGCTCGACGACGACTTCGAGATCCTCACCCAGGATCCCGAAGAGCGGGCCGCCATCGAGAAGGGCATGGCCGCCGTCGAGAAGCGCATCGAGTCCGACATGGACCCGTTCGTGTCGGCGCGCCAGATGGACACCGACGAGATCGTCGAGTTCGGGGAGCTTCGCGGCTACCTCTCGATGCTGGTCGAAGCCAGCTACCAATCGATCGGCTACCGCCGGATCAAGAACCCACGGATTTGGTCGCTGCATGACCTCGCCGTGCTCACGGAGGGACTCCGCTGATGAAGACCGGACGCGCATTCGAGCCTCAGCACGTCGCCAAAATGGAGCGCGACGGCTCCGTCATCCACCTGCGCTGCCCCACCGTGGGGCACTGGCGTGAAGCTCCAGCCCAGGGCAGCCTCGTGCAAGCCGGATTCACGCTCGGCTTCGTCGAGACGCTGGGCGTGCTGCATCGCATCGTTGCACCGCAGGGCGCCGTGGGCGTGGTCGTGGCGCGTGAGGGCAACGCCTCGGCGCCGGGACACGTCGCATACGGCGACGTTCTGCTCACGCTCGACCTCGAGGCCGCCACGGGCTCGGTCTCCGCCGCTGCCGCTGCCGCCGAGGCCGACGCCGCCACCGGGCTCGCCTTCCGATCGCCGCTCGCCGGTCGCTTCTACGGGCGCCCCTCCCCCGACCAGCCGCCATTCGTCAAACCCGGCGACACGGTCACCGTCGGTCAGACCGTTGCGCTGCTGGAGGTCATGAAGACCTTCAACCGCGTCACCTACGGCGGCGATGGCCTGCCCGAGTCGGCGACCGTCGTCGAGGTCGTTCCCGAGAACGAATCCGACCTCGACCAGGGCGACGTCATCCTCCGCCTGGAGTAGGCAGCCGAACATGATCGTCATCGAGGAGAGCATCGAGAGCACCGCGAGCGCCCAAACGCTGTGGGACGTGCTCACCACGCACGAGGGCATGCCGCAGTGGTTTGGGCCGGTCCGCAGGGTCGTGCTCGATCCGCCGGGCCGAGACGAACGCAATGGTCTAGGCGCCATTCGGCACATCCACGCGGTGGGTCCCGCGGTCGTCGAGGAGATCGTCGAGTGGGAGCCGCCCAACCGCTACGTGTACAAGCTCCTGCGCGGCGCCCCGATCCAAAACCATCGCGGCCAGGTCACGGTGGAAGAGACCCCGAGCGGATCCCGTGCAACGTGGCGCATCGAGTTCGAGGCCGTTCTTCCGCTCAGCGGCTTCATCCTCGAGCCTCTGATGACGCGGGTCGCCCGAAGCCTGCTCGCCGGCGCCTCCGCCCACGCCGAGCGGTAGCGCGAAGGAGACAAGTTCTTACATCGTGGTTGCGCCATTCCGATGGCGTCATCGCCTCGGACCCGGTCCCGCAGCCCCCGAAGGCTCCTCGACGGGCGACGCATCCACGACCAGCGTCAGCTCGACCGCGTCCCCCAGCACCAGCTCGACCGCGACCGACACCTCAAGCGAGCGTTTCGGTACACCGCCACCGAAGAAGGCCTGCATCGCTTCCGCGCAACATCGGAGTCCTTCGACCCATCATGAACGTCCAGGTCGGACCGGAGTGCGGCGGCCTCGACCTGTAGTGCAACGCAACGACGCCGGGTGCCGTCGGCTCGAGCGTGTTCCGCAACCTGGTGGCTGGAGACGTCGTCACCGTGATCGTCGACTCGGCGTTGGGTACCGGTGACTTCGAACTCGACATTGATCTCATTGGCGAGCCGTGCCCGAGTGAGACGCTCGGGCTCCTCGACGGCACCTCCGGGAGCATCGACGAGTACACACACTCGATGAGCACGTCCTGCGGCAACGTCGGAGAGACGTTTGGCGGTGCCGTGTCGTTCTTCAACGCCGCCACGTTCGCGTGGACGTCCCCCATGCTGCCGGGGACCAACGGCGGCTGCGACATCGTCTATACCGGAGACTTTCCGGCGTCGCTCTCTCTGACGACCGGCGCGTCGTGTGCCGGCGAAGAACTCCAATGTGAAGCCGCAACGGTCGAGAGGGGGAGCATGGAGTACACCGCGACGGTGTCGACCGGGAACATTCCCCCAACAGACTTCACGATCACGCTTACACAGACGGCCGAGCTGCTCACGCCAGTCTATGGCTCGGACTTCACCCTCGAGTTCGAGTGCTTCGCGACCTAGCCAACGTGCCTTGAAGCTCGGGCTCGAACGTACCCGGACGACGCGGCGCCGAGCGTCGAAGACCGTTACCACCGTCATTGGACGTGTCGTCATGCCCTCCGTACTCGAAGGACAGCGGCCAATTCACCTCGACGACGAGGTCCCCGTCCGGAGGCGGCGGGGTCTCCGAGTCGGTGAAGCCGACTGAGCTGCTCGACCCGCTCGACCAGACGAGCTCGACGCGCCTCACCCGCACCGACACCCACCGTAACGACCTCGCCGCCGCAGGCTCAGCGCTATGCCTCGCGGCCCGCTCCTCATGCCCTTCAGCCGATTTTCAGGTTCGAATGTCAGGCTCGGATCATGAGGTTCACGCTTACGTTTGCCTTGGCCTGCACCCTCGTCGCGGGGTGCGCCCAACCCACCGCGCTCGACGTGGATGACGGATCCGGCGACGGCGCACTCACGAATCCTGACTCCTCAAACACCTCGACCTCGAATGGGGATCTCGGATCCGGCGACGAAACCTTGGTCGAAAGCACACGCTCCGGTCCCGACACCGCAACCACGGGGGTCAGGTCGGCCCGCCGCGTGCCGGCGGAATGGGAGCCTCAAGCAGCCGTCTGGCTGCAGTGGCCGCAACAGTGGGAAGTGCACTTCGAGCCGGCGTTCGCCGAGATCATTCGAGCGGCCGCGGCCCACCAACCTGTCCACGTGATCGCCCACGACATGTCGACGATGAAGCGGGGAGCGGGGGTACTCGCCGCGGCCGCGGTTCCGACGCAGTCTGTCACGTGGCACCTCGTCCCCAACGACAACGCATGGATGCGCGACAACGGCCCGCGCTACGTCGAGGTGGACAACTCGCTCGTGATCCAGGACTGGGGCTTCGACGCCTGGGGCGGAAACTTTGGACCTGGCATCCCCTTCGCGTCCGACGACGAGGTCCCAAGCGCAGTGGCCGACATCGTCGGTCTACCGCTCGAAGTCGTAGACATGATTCATGAGCGTGGAGACCTCGAGTTCAACGGAACCGACACCGTCATCGTGAACTGGAGCGTGGTCAACGACCGCAACCCCGACATGTCTCGAGCTGAGGCGACCCAAGTCTTCGTCGAGGCGTTCGGAGTCGTCTCGGTCGTCTACCTCGAGGGCTACCACCCTGAGGACGGCACCACGGGACATGTCGACGGGATCGCACGTTTCATCTCGGAGACCCAGGTCGTCGTGGGGCAGCTCGAAGACCCCGCACTCGACCCAATCTCCGCCGAGCTGTTCGACGACGCGGCTGAGCAAATCGCAGAGCAACGTCCGGACCTCGAGGTGCTTCGCATGCCGTTCCCGGCGGGGACCGACTACATGAACTGGCTCGTCGGGAACGACTACGTGATCTCGGGTGGATTCGACGATGCCGAAGCCGACGCCGCAGCTCGAGCTCGGATCGAGTCGTACTTCCCAAGTCGTACCGTCTATATCGTCGACGTCACCGCGCTTTGGGCCGACGGAGGCGGAGTACACTGCGTGACCAACGATCAGCCGCTGTGAGGCTGCTAGGGTCACTTCGAAATGCGAGTGCTGCTGATCGAAGACGAAGCCGAGATGGCGGAGGCGCTCGGGCGACGACTCTCGGCGAGCGGGCACGTGGTGGTGTACGCCCGGACCCAAGCGGGCGCAGCCGCGTACTTCGCAGAAGATGCAGCACAGTTCGACGTTATCGTGCTCGACCGCGGGCTCCCGGACGGCGACGGGCTCGACGGGCTTGGAGACTGGCGCTCCCGTGGACTCACGACTCCCGTGCTCGTCTTGACCGCGATGGTCGACGTACACCAGCGCGTCGCCGGCCTCGAACGCGGTGCCGACGACTACCTCGGGAAACCGTTCGCTATGGCCGAGTTCCTCGCTCGTGTGGTCGCGCTCGGTCGACGTGGCGGAAGACTCAGCATCCAGGTCGAGCATGCCGGAGACCTGGAGCTGGACCTCGCACGCCGCGAGGTTCGACGGAGCGGCGTCCGTATTCCCGTCCGACCCAAGGAGTACGCGGTACTCGAACTCTTGCTTCGACGCCAGGGAAGGGTCGTCACGCGGGATGAGCTGCGGCGCCACTGCTGGGGCGATGAGACCTCCTCGTCGAATGTCGAGGAGACAACCGTCGCGAGCCTCCGACGCAAACTCGGATCACCTGCGCTGATTCACACGCGCCGAGGCCAGGGCTACATCCTCGAGGTCCGCGATGGTTGAACGCGATGAGCGGTTACCGAACCTCCGGCAGACGCGTCGGCAAATCGCCGGCAGCTTCCTCCTCGCGTGGTTCATTGCGCTCGGCACTCTGCTCGGCGTTGCGCTGCGAGAAGGCCACGCACGACGAACCGAACAGCTCGATACCGAGCTCTCCCTTCGCGCCACGGTCATCTATGGCGTGGCCTGGCTTGCGACAGACGGTCATGTCGTTCGCGAAGTTCTCGACCGCGAGCCATGGTCTCGCGACGCAAAGTTCCCGATGCGCGTGCTCGTCTGGCAGCCACCACTGAACGGCGGCCCAATCGAAGCCTTCACCGCCGGGTATGGCGATTCGCTGGAGCCAGACGTCTCCGAGAGGATGCACGCAGTGTGGACGGCGATCGTCGACGAGGATCTCCAGCGTTGGCAAGGCACCGTCGCGGGTCTACGAGCCTGTGCGCTCCCAATGTACGACGACGACGACCGCGTCGTCGCCATCGCGTGGGTCACCCACGACGAAGCATCGCTCGGTCGCGAGCTGTTCCGCTACTCGGGCGGGCTGATCGGAGCGTTCGTTCTTCTGGGCCTACTGGGCATCTTCGTGTCCAGTCGGCTCGCGGCGCTCAGCATGGAGCCGCTCGAGCGGACGCTCCAAGGTCGTACGCGCTTCATCGCGCGGGCTGCCCATGAGCTCCGAACGCCGCTTGCATCGGTCCGATGCGTGGTTGACTCGGCGTTGTCGGGCGACGAGCCGCCAGAGGTCGGCCTCTCGCGCATCGCGAACATCGTGGCGAGCACATCGCGTCGCGTAGACACCCTGCTCTGGCACGCGCGGCTTCAATCCGATGACACGTCGCTCTTGCGTGAACCCACGCGCGTCGATCTGTTGGTCGAAGCCTTACTCGAAGACTACCCACAGGCCACACTCCACGCGGACCCAACGACCGCCGAGGTTGACGTCGCCCTGTTTGAGGTCGCGCTGTTGAACCTGCTGGAGAACGCCGTACGGCACGGCGACGGACGAGATGGCCAAGGCGTGACGGTCACCGTGACGGCGGGTAGGGTCTGCGTCGAGGACCGTGGGACGGGCCTTCCGCAGGGCTTCAGCCAGCGACCTGGCGGGACACGCTCGACCAACCCTGCGGGCGTTGGTCTTGGCCTCGACGTGGTGTCGGCGATTGCTAGGCTCCACGGCGGTGCGATCGCACTCGACGCAGCGCCCAACGGGGGGACGTCCGCCACTCTCACGTTCGAGGCGTAGCCGCTGCGACTGGCGTCGTCAGAAGTGTCTTCGTCTCTGGATGTCTCCTGCATCAGTTCTGCAGATGCCGACATCAAGCGACCGAGTGCTGTCTCGATAGGGGGACTGCGCCCCGAAGGCAGACACCCACTAGATGTGCCACGCACACGCTCGACCAGCCCCCCGAACACCTGACTCAAGGCCGAATGCGTGGCCAGCACGAACACAGGTGCGCTGCTCTTCTCGCTCGAATTTTTCCTTGCTAGCGCATCCGCCGTTGCAGCTGGGGAGGGAAAACAGAAACAGGCCGCCGAGGAGAAGAACACCAGTCGCGGTGGGTAGTGTCAGTGCTGTGCGCCGACGGGGCCGACCACTCATGCGAGCACCTGCAATGTGCAAGGCACCGGCGCCCGTCCCCCACATGCCTTCGAATCGTTCAGATTCTCGCCGTTCTGGGCTGACGGTCGGATCAACCGGGCAAGGTAGAGCAGGCCTCGAGCGCGGACCATCCGATGACCATGCACTGGACGAACAAGGCCAGACGGACGGGTTCCCCCGCGCGCTCCAAACCCCACCTCAGCCAGCCTTGCGCTGCGCTTTGAGCTGCTTGGCCGCGAGCGCATACCCACCGTCGGCTCCGTCGACGAAGTGGACGTGGTTGCCGCGATAGCTGCCGATGGCGCAGGTGATCAACGCGGCCGAGGCGACGTGGGTGCCGTACACGATCGTGCCGGCGCCGTGGTGACGCGCGAGGTCGGCTTCGAGGCGCTGGTGCTGGGGGTCGGAGAGGTCCAACACCATGCGGAGGGTGTCGTCGAACTTGCGGAAGTCGCTGTTGGCGGTGACCTCTTCCCGATACACGTCGCCGGGAAAGCCCATGGCGTCCTTGCGCTGGTCCATCCAGCGCTGACCGAGCACGGCTTGCGCTTTGACGACCTGGCGCTTGGCCGCGAACGCAAGACCCGAGGCGCGCCCGGTCTGGATTCTCGCTTCGACGTCGAACGCCTTGGTCTCCGTGGCGAGGTTCAGCGTTTCGGGGGCGACCGGGCGGCCTCCTTCGACGATGCCGGAGAGGTCTTCGAGCACGGCCCTGTAGATGGCCGACGCCTCGCCGCGGTCTTCGGCGGTGGCCTGAACCAGGACCGAGACCACCTTGCCGTGACGACTCGACAGCGGGCGCCATCGACACTCGAAGCCGTCGAAGCTGGCGGCCGCGTTCCCCTCGTCGGAGACGGCGTAGCGCGCCCCAACCTCGGTGTCCTTGATGCGCCGCTCGGCTTCGCTGAGGCCAGAGCCCGCGAACATGGCGAACGACGCGTCCTTGCTGGCGCCGAATCGGGCGACGCGAACCTCATGTCCGGCCTCGGCGAGCTCGCCGACCGAGACCAGGCTTGCGCGCATCGACATGTCGAACCCGCTTCGCGCCATCGCCCGGATGCCACGCAGCGCGGCGTGGACGTCGTCCTTGCGGGCGGCGGGCGTGAGCACGGTGGCCCCGTCCCCGCCGAACACGAACGGCAGGTCGACGTCGGGCACGGCGTTGCGAAGCGCGACGATCGACGCCACGCCCAACGCGTTCACGTCCTTGTAGCGGCCCGCTTCGATGGCGCGCGTAGAGCCTTCGACGTCCGTGACGACGACGTCCCAGTCCTGTGGGGCCAGCGTGTATCGCTGCGGGTCATGCACGTCGACGAAGCGCTCGAACGTCGGAAGCGCCGCATAGAACCCGCCGTCACCCGTCGACACGCCCCGATCGTAGCAGCTTCGAGGCCACAAAGCCGTTGAACCGCGCGTACGACCGCCCCACAATCGCCGCGCCTCATGTCGGACACTTCGGATGCTGCGCCCCCAATCGCCGTTCGCGGTGCGCGGGAGCACAACCTGCGCAACGTCGACCTCGACCTCGCGTGGGGGCGATGGGTGGCGGTCACGGGGCCGTCCGGCTCGGGCAAGACCAGCCTCGTGTTCGACACGCTGGTCCGCGAGTCGCAGCGCCGCTACCTCGGCGGCCTGTCGGCGCGGGCGCGGCAGTTCTTCGGCAAGCTCGGCCGGGCGCCGCTGCGCGACCTGACGGGCATTCCCGCCTCGCTCGCCGTCGGCGTGGGCACGACCGCAAGCGCCCGCTCCACGGTCGGTACACGCATCGGCGCGCTCGACCTGCTCCGCCTGCTCTATGCCCGCGTCGGAACCGACCCCGGCGGTGAAGCCCTCACGCGCAGCCACTTCAGCTTCAACGTGAGTCCCGGCGCGTGCGAGGCCTGCGGAGGCTCGGGGCTCGAAGACCGCGTCGACCCAGGGCTGCTCATCGCCGACGCCAGCAAGAGCATCCGCGACGGTGCGCTCGTCCCCACGCTGAAGAACGGCTACACGGTCTACAGCCAGGTCACCCTCGAGGTGATGGACACGATCTGCCGGGCGCACGGGTTCGACGTGCATACGCCCTGGTCCGACCTCACGGACGAGCAGCGCCACGTCATTCTGTACGGGACGAAGGCGCTGAAGGTGCCCTTCGGCAAGCACAGCATCGAGTCCCGCATGAAGTGGGAGGGCATCACGGCGCGACCGCGCGAAGAGGGCTACTACCGCGGCCTCGTGCCGGTCATCGAGCAGACGCTCGCCCGGGACCGAAACCCGAACATCCTGCGCTTCGTTCGCTCGCAGCCGTGCTCGGTGTGCGGCGGTACCCGACTGAGCCGCGTGGGCCGAGAGACCACCGTGGGTCCCTTCACGCTGCCCTCGCTGCTGGCCCGGCCCGTCGTCGACCTCGTGGCCGCGCTGGACGAGCTTCCCGACTCCGCGGTGTGGCGAGCGCTCGAGCCTTCTCTGCGGACCCGGCTGGACCGCATGCAGACGCTGAGCCTGGGCCACCTCAGCCTGGCTCGCCCCACCCCCTCGCTCAGCGGTGGCGAAGCGCAGCGGCTGCAGATCGCAGCGCAGCTCGGTACGCGGCTGGGCGGCATGATGGTCGCGCTCGATGAGCCGACGCTGGGGCTGCATCCCGAGGCCCAGGACGGCCTCCGCGAGACGCTCGACGGGCTGCTCGCCCAGGGCAACACCGTCGTCGTCGTGGAGCACGACCCCGACATGGTCCGGCATGCCGACGACGTGCTCGCGCTGGGCCCGGGCGCAGGCAAGGACGGCGGACGCCTCGTGCCCGTGTCGGATGCCGCCCACCCGCTGGGCACGGCCCCCACCAGCCGAGTACGGACGCGGGTCGCTCGCGGCACCATGACCCTGCGCGGCGCGTCACTGCACAACCTGCAGGCCACGGACCTCATCATCGAGCTTGGCTGCTTCAACGTGGTGATGGGGCCTTCGGGCGCGGGCAAGAGTTCGCTCGTCTTCGGGACCTTGCTGCCCGCGCTCACCGGCGAGCCCGGCGGCGCCTACGAAGCCCTCGACGGTGCCGCCCAGGCCGCCGTCTCAGCCGTCGACGCCCGCCCGATCGGACGCACGCCTCGGTCCACGCCCGCAACGTGGACCGGGTTGTTCGACCACGTCCGCAAGGCGTTCGCAGCAACGCCCGCCGCGAAGCAGGCCAAGCTGGGCGCGAGCGCGTTCTCCTACAACACCAAGCGCGGCCGCTGCCCGGCCTGCGAAGGGCTGGGCATCGAGCGCGTGGGGCTGCACCTGCTCGAGGACGTCGAGCGTCCCTGCAGCGTGTGCAACGGCCAGCGCTACGCCCCCGACATCCTCGCCGTGACGCTGCGCGGCAAGTCCATCGGCGACGTGCTCGCGATGTCGGTCGACGAGGCGGTCGAGTTCTTCGCGCCCGATCCCGTCGCCCACGCGATGTGCCGCGCCATGCAAACGCTCGGGTTGGGCTACCTGCCGCTGGGACACGGCAGCCACCAGCTCAGCCGAGGCGAGGCACAGCGCGTGAAGCTTGCCGCGCTGCTGGGCCAACCCAATGCCGCACCGACGCTGCTCCTGCTCGACGAGCCCGACCGCGGCCTGCACCCGCAGGACATCGAACGCCTCATCACCGCCCTGGACGCGCTGGTCGACGCGGGGCACACGATCGTCGCGATCTCTCACCACCGTCACGTGTGGGCCGCGGCCGACGTCCGCATCGAAGTCCGTGACGGCGTGGCGACCCACGACGTCGGCATCGACGACGCACCACGCTCCACGCGTCGAGCGACGCGCGCCCCCACGCCGCCCCCGCCCGCCATCGAGCTGCGGGGCGTCACGACGCACGGCCTGAAGTCGGTCGACGTCACGATCCCCCACCGCACGGTGACGGCCGTCGCCGGCGTCTCGGGCAGCGGCAAGTCGTCGCTGGTCTTCGACACCCTCGCGGCCGAAGCGTGGCACCGCTTCGCCGAGAGTCTGCCGTTCACGGTCCGTCAGCTCGCGCGGCGCCAGTCCAGGCCTGCCTTTGCCTCCGCCACCGGCCTCACCCCGGTGCTGTCGCTGCAGCAGAACGCGGCTCGGGCCACCCGACGCTCGACGGTCGCCACCCAGTCGGAGGTGGGTCCGCTGCTGCGCCTGCTCTGGTCGCGCGCGGGCACCCCCTCAGGCTTCACGGCGGAGCACTTCAGCCGCGACCGTCCGCTGGGCGCCTGTGAAGCCTGCGCCGGCATGGCGACCGTGGCTCGATGCTCTCCCAGCGCGCTGCTCACCGACGCCACGCGTCCGCTGGCCGCCGGCGCGTTTGCGGGCACCAAGCCGGGCGCCTTCTTCACCCTGCCCGACGACCAACACGTCGCCACGCTGAAGGCCGCGCTGCGTGCCTCGGGCGTGTCCGATGACCTCGACGGGGCGTGGAACGATCTGCCCGACGCCGTTTGCCACATCGCGCTGCAGGGCGCCGGCGACCTGGAGGTCTCCGTGTCGTGGTCCTACGCCCGCGGTGCGCGAACCGGCACGCACACCTTCGAAGGCCCGTGGCTTGGGCTCTGCGGCCTGGTCGAGCGCGAGGCCAAGCGTCGTGCCAAGCGCAAGGACGCCGCCGCTTGGCAGGCGCCGCTGGTGGACGCGCCCTGCCCTGCGTGCGACGGCACCGGCCTTCGCCCCGAGGTCACCGCGGTCACGCTCGGTTCGCTTCGGCTGCCCGACCTGCTCGCGCATCCGGCCGACGCCGTCCTGGCCCTGCTCGACGACGCCGCGTCCGACCACCCCGTCTACGCAGCGCTTCGGCCCGAGCTCGCCGAGCGCCTCGAGGCCGTCGTGGACCTTGGACTGGGTCACCTCGCGCTCGACCGACGCAGCCCCACGCTCTCCGCCGGCGAGCTGCAGCGCTTGCGTCTGGCCGCCGTGCTGCGCTCGGGGCTCGCCCACACCACGGTGGTCCTCGACGAGCCGACCGCGGGCCTGCACGCCGACGACGTCGAGCCCTTGCTTCAGCGCCTTCGGGTACTGCGAGACGCGGGCAACACCGTCATCGTCGTCTCCCACCGTCCCGCCATGCTCCGCGGCGCCGACCACCTGGTCGAGCTCGGCCCCGGCGGCGGTCCCGAGGGCGGCACAGTGCTCGCCGCCGGACCCACGAGCGAAGTCCTCGCGGGTGACGGACCCACCGCCCGCGCGCTGCGAACGTCAGCGCCCGACCGTCCACCGCGCGCGCTCGAGTTTTCGGTCCGGGTCCGCTCCGCAGGTGCGAACAACCTGAAGAGCATCGACATCGAGCTGCCCAGCGCCGGACTCGTCGCGCTCACCGGGCCTTCGGGAAGCGGCAAGTCGACCCTGCT
>JBCCQM010000229.1:0-12250 GCA_039024335.1 Myxococcota bacterium | reverse complement strand
GCCGCCGCGACGCGGCCCCGCACGGAGACACCCTCATGGCCTCGACCTCTCACGCCCTCTTCTCTTCCCTCGCCCTCGTTGCCCTGCTGCTTGGCGGCTGCGACGAGGAGTCTTCCAACGACGCGCCGCAGACCGCCGACGACGCCGAGCGCCAGCGGATCTCCAAGGCCGACGGCCTCGCGGGCACCTGCAACCTGCGCTGCGATGCGGAGTTCGACGAGACGCAGACCTGCCAGTGCGACGACGAGTGCCTCGAGATCGGCGACTGCTGCAGCGACTACGTCGAGCTGTGCGAACCGGAGGACGTTGGCAGCCAAGACCCGGGCACCTGCAGCCTGCGGTGTGGCGCCGAGGTCGACTTCTCGCAGTCGTGTCAGTGCGACGCGGAGTGCGTCGAGTTCGAAGACTGCTGCGACGACTACACCACGTGGTGCGAGGAGCCCACGTTCGATCCCCAGGACGAGCCGGGAGACGACCCCGAATGCGATCCCAGCCTCATCTGCACGCAGGCGCTCACCTGCATCGAGGGCGCGCTGTACCCCACCGGCTGCGGCGCGGCGAACTGCGATGCGCCCCTGGGCGACTGCGGCCCCTCGGCGCGCACGTGCGACGCGGGTCTCATCTGCACGCAGGCGCTCACCTGCGTCGACGGTGACCTCTATCCCACCGGCTGTGGCCCCGCGAACTGCGACGAGCCGCTGGGTCCCTGCGGTGGCGGGACCGACAGTTGCGACGCGGACCTCATCTGCGAGCAGGTCATCACCTGCGTCGAGGGCGAGCTGTACCCGACCGGATGCGGACCCGCGAACTGCGACGCGTCGCTGGGCCCCTGCGGCGGCGATGCCAACTGCGACCCCGGCCTGATCTGCGAGCAGGTGCTCACCTGCATCGAAGGCGAGCTGTGGCCTACCCCCTGCGGCGCAGCCTCCTGCGACATCCCGCTGGGCCCCTGCTGAGGGATACGGGCACGGGCTGATACGCTCTCGAAGTGATGACGGACGGCGTTGTTCTCGAGGATGTCAGCCCGTACGGGACGATGCAGGCGGTCGTCGAAGCCGACGCGAACGCGGTGTATCTGTATCTCGTCGGCGGCTCGGCGCCTGAGAGCGTTCGTAGCGTCTGGGTTCGCAACCTCGCGCCAGCACCGAAGAGCCTGTCTCGTGCGGCCATGGAGCGCGGTGAACCGCCCCTCAACCCTGCGGCCTTCTGTTCCGCGGCAGGCCCGGGGGCGCGGCCAAAGTCCGATGAGCTGTCCGTGACCTGGTTTGCCGAGGGCAACGGCGTCTACTTGTCCGAGCGAGGGCGAGTCGTGGCGATCGTGCCTCCGTGGAGCGGTATGGACGGACACACCGGCTACGCGGTCGAAGCTTCCCAACCGGGTCCGCTCGCCTGGCCGCTGACCGAAGACAACGAACTCCTCGCGCGTTTCGAGCGTGACCGGGCGTTTTGGGCGGCGTGGTCGGACGGCAATCCGTGGCCTGAGATGCAGTCTTCAGCCATCTCGGCGTTGGAGGCGGTGTTCGGCCAACACAGCAAGTACTACGGGATCGACGGCGGCCAGTGGCCACCGCGCGGGCTGCTGCGATTCGAGGGCCCCACGGGCGTCGTGCTGGCGACGGTCGGCATGAGTATCGCGCCGCAGCCGAACGTTGAGCTCGCGGTGGAGGACCCCTCCGGGCTGCGGCGGGTGGAGCTCGCCACCGTGTTGCCGGCACAAACGTCCGAAGCGCAGGTGACCGCCGTTGCGCGCTATCTCAGTGGACAGGCGGCGTACCCCTGGGCCCGCGAAACGTGGCTTGGCCCAGGGCACACGATCCCGTGCGATGCGTGGCCCGACGCCGGATTCTCCTTCGCACTCCTCACCGACCAGGTGAAGCGCGTGCCGTTGCCCAACCTGCCTTCGTCCTTCGGTGACCCTGTATCGCTGTTGTGGTTCGTGCCCATCTCCGAGGCGGAACGCGCGTTGGCCGAGCGCGACGGTGGAGACGCCGTACTCGCGCGCATCCCGGCAGAACGCCGGCCATAGTTGCAACATCACAACGGCCCTCGTTCGGGACCGCCCATGGGGGACCCGACGCAGGCGTGGCGTTGCATCAACCGAGACGGCGGGTCTCGGGTCGAGACGAGCCGTAGAACGCCGCCGCAGAAGCCAGCCGGCACGAGGCTTGCTCCTCACTCGTTTCGTGTGCGGTCTGACAGCCCGTTCCGACCCGTGTGTGGATGACGGCGTCGGCCAGCCCTGCCTCCTCTCCTTGCGAAGGGGCGGGCGGGGGCGCAGGCGAGGGGGCCATCGCCGAACGCGTCCGCGTGTGCCCTGACCGCGATGGCGATGGGTTTGGGGACCCGTCGGGCTGCCAGATGCGTCCGATCGCGCCCTCCGGGTGGGTCCACAACGGGACCGATTGCGTCGACGTCGAGGCGGGCGTTCATCCCGGTGCGGCGTGGCTGGAGCGCAACCTGTGCACGCTCGACGTCGACGGCGATGGATACCGGGACGATGTGCTCACGCGGACCTACGCGGCGGCCGATGCCCCGTTTCGTTTTCCAGGCGCCGACGCGAGGGCCGACTGCGACCTTGCACGGACCGCGCGTGCCGCAACCAGATCTAGTCTCTGTCCTCGAAGTACAGGAAGTCGATCAGGAACGTCGCGGCCAAGATCAGCGCGCGGTGGTTGGCCGGCATGTTCGGGTCGAACTGCACGCCGAAGGTGTCGGCGTCGGTGAAGGCCTCCTTCATCAAGCCGCCCCACTGCTTGGAGATCTGGCCCACCTCGTGTCCCTGGACGATGACCTTGAAGGTCCACGGCCGGAAGAACGGGCCCTGAATCTGGGCGAAGACCTGGCCGCTGGTGTCGCTGACTTCGAACAGGCGCCCGAAGAACTTGAACTTCTGGTGCAGGGACCCGATGGGCTGCCCGTGTCCGTCGGTGACGTGCAGCTCGGAGAAGAACCAGGTCCAGGGGCGGCGCAGGGTGAGCGCGGGGTGCCCGTGCGGGTCCATGAGCTGCATCGTGAACGGCCGGGAGTTCTTCAAGAACGTTCGGGCAAAGAACGCGCCGGCGCCTTCGCCCGCCTCGGCCGCATAGAACGCTGGCTGTCCGTTCGGAAGCTGGACGAGGTAGCGGTTCTTGGTCTCGAAGTTCGTGAAGACTTCGAGCATCTCCTTCTGCTGCTTGACGACGAGGCTCGGGGCGGAGGCGAGAACCGGCAGGTTCGACATCGCCCCGAGCCTATCAGCGTCGTGCCCGGGCGACCCAGTGCTCGCCCTCTGCGCTCCAGGGCTCGCCGCCGAATCCGCCCCACATCTGCACGGTCGGCAGGCCGGCATCGCGCAGGTGTGCCTCGAGCTGGTGCCGCAGCAGGTAGCGCTGCTCGATGACGCCGTCGACCGTGGTGGGGCTGCCGTCCATGGGTGCGTAGCGATACGTCACGTCGATGCGCTGGTCCTCGGGATCCCAGCGGCTCTGCTCGTAGACGGCGTACGGCGCTCCGTCGACCAGCACGTGCCCCAGCTCGTTCCAGTCTTTCACGCCGACGTCCTCGGGTTCGGCGTGCGGGTGGAACTCGTCGGCCGCGTAGGCGTCGAGCAGGAGCGCGCCGTCGGGGGTGAGGTGGTCGCGTACGCAGGCCAAGCACCGCGCGACGTCGGCATCCCCGAGCAGGCAGTACAGGCCCGAGAAGGGCAGCACGATCCGGTCGAAGGTGCGGCCGAGGTCGAACGCTCGCATGTCGGCGCGATGCAGCGTTACCGCATCCCCCAGCCGCGCTTCGGCGGCCTCGAGCAACCCCTCGTGCAGATCGAGCCCGTGGCGCACCGCCACCTCGCTCATCACGGCGAGGACGCGCCCGTCGCCACATCCAAGCTCGAGCACGCTGTCCACGCCCTCGCATGCCGAGGCATAGAACGCGAGGTCGCCGGGCGTGCCTTCGTGCAGCGCGGTGTAGAACGCGGCGGGGTAGGTCATGAGGCGGGAGCCTACGCGACCATGCGGTTCATTGGCAGATCGCCAGCGCGCAGATGCCCAGGAGGTTCCCGCCGACGCCTGGCGGGCAGCACGTGCCCTGCGGGTTGTCCGGGTCGAAGAGGCAGAAGTCGCCCTGCGAGCCGCAGTCGAGGAACTCGCAGTTGGCGGTGTTGTGGGTGCAGGACCCAGCGTTGCAGCCCAGCGAGCCCGTGTCGAAGCCCAGCGTCTGGCACGTCGCGCCGCCGAGGTCGGCTCCATCGCACTGCTCGCCGCCGTTGCGTACCCCGTCGCCACACGAGGGCAGGGGGCTGCACCCGGTCGTGATGAAGCCGTCGCACTCGGGGTCGCACTGCAGGGTGCCGCCGCCGAAGCCCTGACTGACGCACGTCTCGCCACCGAGGTTGGTGCCGTCGCACAGCTCGCTCGCGGCGAGCATGTCGTCGCCGCAGATCCGGCAGCCGTCGGTGAGGATGTTGCACTCCGAGTCGCAGACGAGCGTGCCTTCTTCGAAGCCGAAGTCAGCGCACGTTTGTCCACCGAGGTCTTCGCCGTCGCAGCTCTCGCCACCGTTGGCGATCCCGTCGCCGCACGTCACAGGGCCGCCCGAGCCGCCGCCGGTCTCCAGCGCGCCCGTCTCCTCGGCGGGTGGATCACCCGTGACGCCGTCGTTGCCCGACGTGTCGAGCGGCTCGGTGGAGTCGAAGCCGTCGTCGTTGCCCGACGCGCTCGCGGATGCGCTCGCGGATGCGCCCGCAGAGGCCCCAGCGGTGAACGAGCCGCCGAACGAGCCGCCCGAGGTGCTCGACGTATCTCCACCCGCGCAACCCGACGCGCCGAGTACGAGTGCCGCCCACACGCAACGCGTCCAGTCCAATCCCATGCGGTCACCGTACCACCGGTGGCGAGCCACGCCGAAGCGCCGGTATGATGAACGGGTGGGGATTCGTGGCGGCGCACGGTGGTGCGCGCTCGTAGGAGCGCTTTCGCTCGCCGGATGTGCGAGCGGTGACGGACAAGATGGCGCTCAAACGTTCGGCCCCGGCGTGGGGAGTCCGCAGGGGGACGACACCGGCGGCAACTGGTGGACCGAGGGGCCGCCTCCCGAGAGCGACACCACCGGCGGCGGCTTCACCTCGGCGCCCGACTCCGAAGGCGAGGGCGATGAGGACCCGGGCCTGCCGCCCGACCTCGGCGCCTGTCAGGGTCCTGCGGACTGCGTGATCGAAGACTCGACCTGCTTCGTGGCGCAGGGGGCGTGCGTGGCCGGAGCGTGCATGTTCGATCCGAAGCCCGCCGGCGCCGCGTGTGTCGACCCGGACCCGTGCACGGTGGCCGACGCATGCGATGGCTTTGGCGCCTGCGCAGGCGACCCGATGGACTGCGGGACGGGCGAGTGCGTCGGCGGCCAGTGCAGCACGGTCGAGTGCGGCCCGGGCACGGCCGACTGCAACGGCGACGCGGTCGACGGCTGCGAGGTCTCGCTGAACTCGGACGACAACTGCGGCGAGTGTGGCAACAGCTGCAACGCCGGACCCAACGCCACCGGTGCCTGCATGGGCAACAGCTGCGAGTACAGCTGCGATGCGGGCTTCGGCAACTGCGACGGCGACTGGTCCAACGGCTGCGAGATTCCGCTGGGCGCCAACCAGTGCGACATCGATGGGCTCAATCCCAACGGCTGCTGGACGTCGCACTGCGGCAGCTCGACCAACGCCGACGCGGTGAACTTCGGCACCTGGTACTGCTTCGACTGTACGACCTGCAACGTGCCCTCACCGGGCATGTGCCGGTGGTGCAACCACGACACCGGCAACTGGTTCCCGGCCGAGAGCTGCGCGTGCGGGTCGTTCGAAGACCTCGCCTGCAGCCCCTGACCGGCGCGACTCAGGACGCGAGGCGTCCAATGCTGCGCAGGTAGTCGCGCGCCATCTCGTCGTTGTCGACCTGGTCGGGGTGAAAGCCCGGACGCAGGTAGGACGCGATCGCCTTGAGCAGGAAGCCGTTGTTCTGGCCGCGGGCGCGCGCGGCTTTTCGCTCGGCCGCGATCTGTGCCTTGGAGATGTCCTCTTGGGCCAGAAGCATGCGCGTCGCGCTGCGCCAGAACGTCATGAGCAGCCCGGCTGCGACCACGAGCCCCGCGACGCGGACGACGTAGCGGTCGTCGACGTGCTGCAAGACGTCGTAGGCGACGGACTTGTGCTCGATCTCCTCGGCGGCGTGCCAGCGCAGCAGGTCGCGCATGGCCGGATGCGCGTTGTCCAAGAACTCGGTGCTCAGCCCCTGCTCGGCGAGCGTCGCGGTGAAGTGTTCCATCGCCGCGGTGGTGGACAGGCGCAGCACCGGGGGGAAGCGGGGCTCGAGCTGGTCGAACGCGACGCGCTCGTACCAGGCCAGCCACGTCCGGATTTCGTAACCTTGCGCCTCGAGGACCTTGAACGCCTGCTCGTGTTCGTGCCCGTGGCTCGCCTCTTGACCGGCGAAGCCACGGATGCGGGTGCGCAGCGCGGGGTCGTCGATCTGCTTGAGGAAGTGCCGAACGCTCCGCACGAAGAACTGCTCGCCGGCGGGGAAGACGAGGTTCAACCCGTTGGCGATGTGGCTGACGACGATCGAGTCGTAGAACCACTTCTTGGGTACTTCGCTGAAATCAAAGCCCATTTTTCGGACGCGAAGGCGGACGCTCGATCGGTCGTACGGCATCTTGCTGAATCCTATTCAACAAGAGGGGTAGCACTGTATTGAACTCGGGTCAACGAGACGAGACGCTCTCCTCTTGTGACGGTCAGCTCCCGCACACGCCTCAACGTCGACGAGCGTCGGTCCCAGCTCCTCACGCTCGGACTACGCCTGTTCGCAACGCGTGCGTACGACGAGGTCTCGATCGACGCCATCGCCGAAGAGGCGGGCGTGTCGAAGGGGCTGCTGTACCACTACTTCGGTGGCAAGCGCGCGTACTACCTCGCGACGATCGAGCACGCTGCCGCGCAGCTGCTCACGTCGATGAACGACGTCCCGGACGACGTCGTCGGGCCCGCACGCGCCCGGGCAGGTCTGGCGGCGTACCTCGACTTCGTCGAAGCGCACGGCAACGCGTACGCGACGATGGTCAGCGGCGGCGTCGGTGCGGACCCCGAGGTGGCGGCGCTTCACGAGCGCACCCGCAGCGCAATCATCGGCAACATCCTCGCCGACCTCGGCCTGGAGACGCCGCGCCCGATGTTCGAGGTGGCGCTGCGCCACTACATCGGCGGCGTGGAGGCGACCGCGATCGACTGGCACGCGCGTCGACACCTCTCTCGGGATGCGTTGCTCGCCTTCTTGACCGAGCAGATTCGCGCCACGCTCGAGGTGGCTCTCTCGCTCGACCCCGACGCGCCCATCGTGCTCGATCCCTAGCGCAGGACGGGCCCAGGGCCGGTTGCGAGTGCGGGTCCTCGCACGCGATACTGATGGCACCGTTGGCTCACAAACCGTCGATTCAGCCCATCAAGCTCACCTCGCACCCCGGGGACCACAACCCGGTGAAGTTTCCGGTGGTGTGGGGCGCGGCGACGCCTGCCGAACGCGGGCCGGTGGTGGCGACGCTCAGCAATCCTGCCGATCGAAACGCCATTGGGACGCACTCGGGGTCCTACGCGGTGTATCGGGCGCTCGCGGTGGCGGCCGGTCGACTCGACCCAGTGCACCGGCCCGACCTCACCGACACGGCGCCGACGGACCTCATCGGCCCGCACCCGCAGTGGCGCGAGCCCGGCCGTATTGTGTCGATCGACCCCTGGGGCGCCCAGGTCGCCTCGGTGTTCGCCGACCATCTCGCGGCCGGGGTCGACGCACGGCCGACGATCGCGGTGACCAAGGCCCATCTCAACATGCCCGAGCTCGACAGCGCCATCGCGGCGGGCCGGCTTGCCGCAGACGGCCACCACCTGCGTGCGGGCGGCGATGCACTGGTCACCAAAGCCGCGGTGGAACCGGTGTGGCACCTGCCCGGCGTCGCGAAGCGGTTCGGCATCGATGAGTCGACGCTGCGCCGTACGCTCTTCGAGCAGACGGCGGGGATGTTCCCCGAGCTCGTCACCCGCGGCGACCTCGAGGTCTTCTTGCCCCCGATCGGCGGCATGACGGTCTACATCTTCGGCGACCCCGAGACGCTCGCCGACCCGAGCGTGCCGCTGACGGCTCGCGTCCACGACGAGTGCAATGGCTCCGACGTGTTCGGCTCCGACATCTGCACGTGCCGGCCGTACCTCGCCCACGGCGTCGAGGAGTGCGTGCGCGCGGCACAACAGGGCGGCAACGGGGTTATCGTGTACTTCCGCAAGGAGGGCCGCGCGCTCGGCGAGGTCACCAAGTTTCTCGTGTACAACGCGCGCAAGCGACAAGAGGGCGGCGATCGAGCCGAGGCCTACTTCGAGCGGACCGAGTGCGTCGCGGGCGTGCAGGACGCTCGCTTCCAGTCGCTGATGCCCGACGTGTTGAACTGGCTCGGCATCCCGCGCATCGATCGACTCATCTCGATGAGCAACATGAAGTACGACAGCATCGTCGCCTCGGGGATCGAGGTGGGCGAGCGCGTCCGCATCCCGGCCGAGCTGGTGCCTGCCGACGCCCGCGTCGAGATCGACGCGAAGCTTGCAGCGGGCTACTTCACCGACGATGGGTCCGTGCCCGACGGCGATGAACTCAAAAAGGCCAAAGGCCGTGGACTCGAAGACTGAGGCGTATCTGGCGGGGCTGCCCGCGCCCGTGCTCGCGCTGCGCTCCTCGGAAGCGGTGCGGACGCGATGCGGGCGCATTCTCGAGGCTGCGCTGCGCGGGGAGGGGCTGCACTTCACCGTGGACGAAGGGCGGCTCGACGCGGTCGCGGACGAGGTCGTCTCGGTCACGCGCGCGCGGTACCCCGAGCTCGACATCCCCGTTCACTCGCGCATGGGGCACTTCGGAGCGCAGCGCGTACGCGAACTTCGCGAGCGGGTCGACGCGGCGCAGTGGGCCGACAGCGCGCTCGACCTCGTGATGGTCTCGGTGTTGCTCGACGCGGGTGCGGGCCCGACGTGGCGCTTCCCCGACGCCGCGACCGGGGAAACCATCGGTCGCTCGGAGGGGCTCGCCATCGCCAGCCTGCGCGCGTTCGAGGCCGGGCTCTTCTCCAGCGATCCCGCCGCTCCTCTCCGGGTGGACGCCGCGGGGCTGCGGGGGGTGACCGAAGCCTCGCTCTCAGAGGCGTTCGCGGTTACGGCCGACAACCCGCTGGTCGGCGTCGCCGGGAGGGTCTCCTTGCTGCATGGCCTCGCAGACGCGCTCGTCGAGCCGTGGTTCCCCGGCGGCCGCCCCTGCGGGCTCCGGTCCGCGCTGGGCCCCCAAACGACCGGACCCGAGATCCTTGCCTCCGTGCTGCACGGGCTCGCCAACATCTGGCCCAGCCGCCACGCCATGCACGGGCACAACCTGGGTGACGTGTGGCAGCACCCGCATGCTGGGGGAGAGGGCGAGACGGCAGGGTGGGTCCCGCTTCACAAGCTCTCGCAGTGGCTGACGTACTCGCTCGTGGAGCCGCTTCAGTGGGGTGGGGCCACGGTGTCCAACCTCGACGGCCTCACCGGGCTCGCCGAGTATCGGAACGGTGGGCTGCTGGTCGACCTCGGCGTGCTCGTGCCCCGAGACGCCGCGGTGCTCTGTACGCCGCAGGTGCCCGATGGTGCGGTGGTGATCGAGTGGCGCGCGCTCACGGTGGCGCTGCTCGACCAGCTCGCGCCGCGCGTCCGCACGTTGCTGGGCAAGCCCGCCGGCGACTTTCCGCTCGGATGCGTGCTCGAAGGTGGTACGTGGGCCACGGGCCGCGTGGTCGCGAACGCGCGCCGCCCCGACGGCGCCCCACCGATCCGCATCGCCTCCGACGGTACTCTCTTCTAGGCCGCACTCATGACCGAACCCACCGTTCACCTCATCGACCACCCCCTCATCCTGCACAAGCTGTCGATCATGCGGCGCAAGGAGACGTCGACCAGCATGTTCCGGTCGCTGCTCGAAGAGATTTCGATGCTCCTGGGCTACGAACTCACGCGCGACCTGCCGGTGCAGATGCAGGAGATCGAGACCCCGCTGGCCACGATGCAGGCGCCCTCGCTGCAGGGCAAGAAGGTCGTGATCGTCTCGGTGCTGCGCGCGGGGACGGGCATGCTCGACGGGTTCCTCAAGGTCCTCCCGTCGGCGCGTGTCGGTCACATCGGCCTGTACCGCGACCCCAAGACGCTCATCCCGGTCGAGTACTACTTCAAGGTTCCGCGCGAGATGGAGGACCGCCAGGTGATCGTCGTCGACCCGATGCTCGCCACGGGCAACTCGGCGGTTGCGGCGGTCGAACGCATCAAGCGGACTGGTCCCAAGTCGGTGAAGTTCCTCTGCCTGCTTGCGGCACCCGAGGGCATCGCCAACTTCCACGAGCATCACCCCGACGTGCCGATCTACACCCCCGCGGTCGACGAGCGACTCGACGAGAAGGGCTACATCCTTCCCGGACTCGGGGATGCGGGCGACCGCATGTTCGGGACCAAGTAGCGCAGGCCCGTGGAGTTCGACCAGCTACGTACGCTGCTCGCCGTGCTCGAGCATGGCGGGTTCACGCGCGCCGCCGAGGCGCTGGGCATCAGCCAGTCGACGGTCAGCTTTCACATCAAGAGCCTAGAGAACGCCGTGGGGACGCGGCTTCTCGATCGCGGGCGTGACGGCGTTCGCCCGACGGCGCACGGCACCACGCTCAAGCGGTACGCCGCGGACCTGCTCGCGCTGCGCAAGGAAGCCTCGGCGCACCTCAGTGCGCTCGATACCGGCGCGATGGGCAAGGTCGACGTGGCGGCGTCCACCATCCCCGGGGAGTACCTGCTTCCGCAGGCCCTCGCCGCGCTACGGCGGACGCATCCGGGCGTGAGCGTGTCGGTCCGAATCGGAGACTCCAGCCGTGCGCTCGGAGCTCTGCGGGAGGGCGAGGTCGACGTGGCGCTGATCGGGTCGCCCAGCGGAGACCGCAAGATCGAGGAGGTCTCGTTCGCCACCGACGCCGTCGTATTGGTGGGGGCATCACCCGCCGAGTCGGTGCGGGACTCGCTGGTCGGCGTGCCGCTGATCCTCCGGCGCGAGGGGTCGGGGACGCGGGCGGCGATTGCCCCGGTGCTTGCCCAAGCCCTCGACGGCGGCGAGCCCGGACCGACGATCGAGGTCGGGTCGACCGAGGCCGCGAAGCGGTGCGCCCTCGCGGGGCTGGGCCTGACGTTCGTCTCGCGCCGTGCCGTGCAGCGCGAGCTCGCAGCCGGCCTGCTGTACGTGCACCCGTTCGCGGGCCTTCCCGCCGCGCGTACGTTCCACCTCGCGACGCTGCGCGGCGTGACGCTTTCGCCGGCCGCCGCCGCGCTGCGCACGTTGTTGGTCGCGGCGTAGGGCCAACGCGCGGTGCCCCAGTGGTACGCTCGCGCGCCATGCGTCGTGCCGCGATTCTCGTGCTGCTGGCGGGCTGTTCCCGCGAACCTGCCCCACCGACCCAGACGACGCCCGTGCCCGCCAAGCCGGTCGCTCCGACGACGCCCGCGCCCGCGCCCGAAGCGGCATCTGCAGATGCAGAGGACCCGACGGGGTGGCCGATCGGAAAGCCCGCGCTCTCGCAGGTCGCCGCCGGGGACGACACGGTCGCGCTCGTGTCCGCCGGCGCCCAGCCGCACGCGACGCTGCGCTACGCCCCGCAGCTGGGCATGGCGATCCCCGTCGAGCTGACGATGGAGCTGCAGGTCGCGATGCAGCTGGGCGCGCAGGCCATCGACCCGTCCACGCTACCGACCATGCGCGTGGCGATGAACGTCACGCCCTCGGCGACCGATGCCGGCGCGACCACGTACGACTTTGCGGTCACCTCGAGCACCCGCGAGGAACTCGAGGGCGCATCGGCCCGCTTGCTCAAGGCGATGGACACCGCGGTCGAGGGGATGAAGGGCGCCACCGGCACGCTCACGTTCGACGCGCGGGGTCGCTTGGGCAAGGCCGACTATGGGCTGCCGGACGTGCCCACCCCGAAGCTGCGTCCCAGCCTCGCGGGGTTCCAGCAGTCGTTCAGCCAGCTGTTCGTGGTGCTGCCCGAGGAGCCAGTCGGCGTGGGCGCGTCGTGGACGTCGACGACCCACTTCGAGCTCAGCGGCGTCCCGATCGCTCAAACCACGACGTACACGCTCGAGTCTCGCGAGGGCGACGTCCTCACGCTCGGGCTTGCGTTCGACCAGGCGGCAACCGGAGCCGTGGCG